>NZ_CP154859.1:3529636-3850512 GCF_039614725.1 Thauera sp. JM12B12
CTCGCGCTGCACGGCGTCCATCTCGTCGCGGTGGCGGATGGCGATGCCATGCGGCAGGTCGGCCGGACCGTAGGCACGCGACGTGCCGTCATTGACCACCACCACCGTGCCCACGCCCTCGGCGAGCAGCTGGCGGGCGATGATCGGCACCGACAGGGTGCCGTCGTGCGGCTGGCCGCCGGTCATCGCCACCGCGTCGTTGTAGAGGATCTTGTAGGTGATGTTGACCTTCGCCGCCACCGCCGCGCGGATGGCGAGGATGCCCGAGTGCATGTAGGTGCCGTCGCCGAGGTTGGCGAAAACGTGGGGGGTGTCGGTGAAGGGCGCCTGGCCGATCCAGGGCACGCCCTCGCCGCCCATCTGGCAGAAGGTCTGGGTGTGCTCGGGCGACAGCCAGGTCGCCATGTAGTGGCAGCCGATGCCGGCGATGGCGCGCGAGCCCTCCGGCACCTTGGTCGAGGTGTTGTGCGGACAGCCCGAGCAGTAGTGCGGCACGCGCTGGATGGACAGCCGCGGCTTGGCGAGCGCGGCCTCCTTGGCCTCGATGAAGGCGAGCCGCGCCTTGATGCGGTCGGAGGTGTGGAAGCGCGCGATGCGGCCGGCGATCGCGCGGGCGATCATCGCCGGCGTCAGCTCGCCGGCGGCGGGCAGCAGCCAGTCGGCGTGCGGCAGGGCCCACTCGCCCTTCTCGTCGAACTTGCCGATCACGCGCGGGCGGACTTCGTCCTTCCAGTTGTAGAGCCCTTCCTTCAGCTGGTACTCGAGGAACTGGCGCTTCTCCTCGATCACCAGGATCTCGTCCAGGCCTTCGGCGAACTTGCGCACGCCCTCGGCCTCGAGCGGCCACACCATGCCGACCTTGTACAGGCGCAGGCCGATGGCCGACGCGGTGGCCTCGTCGATGCCGAGGTCGTCGAGCGCCTGGCGCACGTCGAGATAGCTCTTGCCGCTGGTGATGATGCCCAGCTTGGCGTTCGGGCTGTCGATGACGGTGCGGTTCAGGTTGTTGAGCCGGCAGTAGGCGAGCGCGGCATAGAGCTTGTGGTGCAGCAGGCGCTTCTCCTGCACCAGCGGCGGATCGGGCCAGCGCAGGTTCAAGCCATCCTCGGGGAGCGGAAAATCCGCCGCCGTCGGGATCCGTGTCTGCACCTTGAAGGGATCGACGTCCACCGAGGAGGACGTCTCCACCGTGTCGGTGAGCGCCTTGAACGCGACCCAGCAGCCCGAGTAGCGCGACAGCGCAAAGCCGTGCAGGCCGTACTCGAGGTATTCCTGGATGCCCGCCGGCGCCAGCACCGGCATCATCAGCCCCTTGAACACGTGCTCGGTCTGATGCGGCAGGGTCGAGGACTTGGCGGCGTGGTCGTCGCCGGCGATCACCAGCACGCCGCCGTGCTTCGAGGTGCCGGCGGCGTTGGCGTGGCGGAACACGTCGCCGGTGCGATCCACGCCCGGGCCCTTGCCGTACCAGATCGAGAATACGCCCTCGTGCTTGGCATTGGGGTCGAGCGTGACCTGCTGCGTGCCCCACACCGAGGTCGCGGCGAGATCCTCGTTGAGGCCGGGCTGGAAGCGGATCTGCATCGGCTCGAGATACTTCTTCGCCTTCCAGAACTCCTGGTCGACGTTGCCGAGCGGCGAGCCACGGTAGCCGGTGACGAAGCCGGCGGTGTTCAGGCCGGCGGCTTCGTCGCGCATCTTCTGCATCATCGGCAGGCGCACCAGGGCCTGGATGCCGGTCATCCAGGCGCGGCCGGTCTTCAGGGTGTATTTGTCGTCGAGGCTGACGGGGGGCACGGTGTTCGACATGGTGGCGTGAACCGCCGCCGGCAGGAACCTGCGCACGGGTAGCGCACAGGAAGTGCTGGCTGGCGTTGTCTCCTTGGGTGATGAGTTTTCTGTTTCGTCCGGTTACGCGGACAACGCATCGCATGCTACGGCGCGCCGACGAAATAATTTTTCTGTTTTCGCCGCCGAGGCTGCGAGATAAGAAAAATTATTCCACTCATCACACTTACTATTCGCCGCGTCCGACCACGGCCATCCAGCCAGCGGACAGCAAAAAAACAAGGGCCATCAGGTCGCATCGAGGCCATGTCTGCGCCGCACAAACGGCAAGCGCGCGGCTACACTGCGGCCTTTTTTGCCCTCCGCGCCACGAGCGCCGACATGAACGAGGAGACTACCGTGATCCAATCCGCCACTTCCGGCCGGGTGCGGCACCCCGCACCCACCCCTGCGACCCCGATGCCGACCGTCTGCCAGGAGCGATGACATGAGCGCCACCACGCACGCCCAATGGTCGTCGCGGATGGGCTTCGTGCTCGCCGCCACCGGCTCCGCCGTCGGCCTCGGCAACATCTGGAAGTTTCCCTACATGGTCGGCCAGAGCGGCGGCGCGGCCTTCGTGCTCGTCTACCTGCTGTGCATCGCGCTGATCGGCGTGCCCATCCTGGTGTCGGAATGGATGATCGGCCGCCGCGGCCAGAAGAACCCGATCAACACCATGGCCCAGCTCGCGCACCAGAACGGGCACACGCGCAATTGGGCGGTGGTCGGCATCGTCGGCGTGCTCGCAGCCTTCCTGATCCTGTCCTTCTACTCGGTGATCGGCGGCTGGGCGCTGGCCTATATCCGCGACGCGGCCACCGGCAGCTTCACCGGCCTGGACAAGGGCGGCGTCGGCGCGATCTTCGAGGGCTTCCTGGCCAGCCCGGGTGAGCTGCTGAGCTGGCACAGCGTGTTCATGCTGCTGACCGTGATCATCGTGGCGATGGGCGTCTCGTCCGGCCTCGAGCGCGGCAGCAAGTTGATGATGCCGGCGCTGGCGCTGATCCTGATCGTGATGGTCGGCTATGGGATGACCACCGGCGCCTTCGGGCAGGCGATCGCCTACCTGTTCAACCCCGACTGGAGCAAGCTCGACGGCTCGGTACTGCTGGCTGCGCTCGGCCATGCCTTCTTCACCCTGTCGCTGGGCATGGGGATCATGATGGCCTACGGCTCCTACCTCGGCGAGGATGTGAACCTGCTGCGCACCGCGCGCACCGTGGTGATCATGGACACCGTGTTCGCCCTGTGCGCCGGCCTGGCGATCTTCCCGATCGTGTTCGCCAACGGCCTGGACCCCGCGGCCGGCCCTGGCCTGGTGTTCGTCACCCTGCCCCTGGCCTTCGGCAACATGGGCGGCGGCCTCGTGCTGGGCACCCTGTTCTTCCTGCTGCTGACCTTCGCCGCGCTGACCTCGTCGATCTCGCTGCTGGAACCGGTGGTCGAGCTGCTCGAGGAGCGCACGCCGATGAACCGCGTCACTGCCACCGTGGTCGCCGGCTTGACGATCTGGGCGCTGGGCATCGCCGCGCTGCTGTCCTTCAACGTGTGGAGCGAGGTCAAGCTCGCCGGGCTCAACATCTTCGACCTGCTCGACTACGTCACCAGCAAGTTCATGCTGCCGCTGGCGGGCCTGGGTGCGATCGTGTTCGCAGCCTGGAAGCTGGAGCAGGCGAGCGTGAAGCACGAGCTGCGCCTCGGCGACACCGGCTTCGCGCTGTGGACGGTGCTGGCGCGCTACGTCGCACCGCTGGGCGTGCTCTACGTGTTCTGGAACAACCTGTAAGGCGCACCGCGCGCACCCGCGCGCGAGCGGACGAACGGCCCTGCCCGCCTCACAGCGGCAGGGCCGTCTCGTTCTTGATCTCGCGCAGCGCCACCGCGGAGTGGGTGACGTCGATCTCGGGGATCTTGAGCAGGAAGTTGTGCATGAAGACGGACAGGGCTTCCAGGTTCGGCAGGTAGAGCTTGAGCAGGCAGTCGGTCTCGCCGAGCAGCTCGTAGCACTCCACCACCTCCTGGCAGGCCTTCACCACCTTCTCGAAGCGCTCGAGCACGTCGGCGCTGTGCTGCTTGAGCTTGACCCGCACCCACACACAGGTGCCCAGCCCGACCTTGTGCCTATCGACGAGCGCGACGTAGCCGCGGATCACGCCCGCCTCCTCCATGTCGCGCACCCGCCGCCAGCACGGGGTCGGCGACATCCCGACCTTGTCGGCGAGCGCCTGGGTACTGAGGGTGGAGTCCTTCTGCAGGAGCGTCAGGATGTGGCGCTGCGCCGGGTCGAGCTTCATGAGGGGTGGCCTTGTGCGGCTGTCGTCTGGTTGCTGCGGGCGTCGGGACGCCAATGGCGAGTCCCCGTGGGAGCGGGTTTGCCCGCGAAAGCGGCGGCCGCGCAGCGCCGTCGTTCGCGGGCAAGCCCGCTCCCACAGATCGTTGCTCCCACAAGAGGATTTACAGCACCTTCAGCAGTTCGACCTCGAACACCAGGGTGGCGTTGGGCGGGATCACGCCGCCGGCGCCGCGTGCGCCGTAGCCGAGCTGGGGCGGAATGGTGAGCTTGCGCTTGCCGCCTTCCTGCATGCCCTGCACGCCCTCGTCCCAGCCGCGGATCACGTGGCCGGCACCGAGCGGGAAGGCGAAGGGGTCGTTGCGGTCCTTGCTCGAGTCGAACTTGCGCCCGTCGGTGAGCCAGCCGGTGTAATGCACCGACACCATGCGGCCCGCGACCGCGGTGTCGCCGCTGCCGACCTCGAGGTCCTCGATCACGAGTCCGCTGGCGGTGGTGGTCTGGGTCATGCCGTTCTCCTGCCTTGATGATTGAAAGTCGGCATTCTAACCCTTGCTCCCCGGCACGCGCCGCACGCCGAAGCGGCTGCGGAACTTGGCGATCTTCGGCGCCACCACGTACTGGCAGTAGGGCTGATCGCTGTTGTTGACGTAGTAGTCGTGATGCTCGGGCTCGGCCGCCCAGAAGGTCGGCGCGCGCTCGACGCGGGTGACGATGGCCTTCGGGAAGACGCGTTGCTCGCCCAGTTCCTCGATCAGGTCGAGCGCGGTGCGAAGCTGGGCATCGCTGGTGACGAAGATCACCGAGCGGTACTGCGGCCCGACGTCGTTGCCCTGGCGGTCCACCGTGGTGGGGTCGTGGATGGTGAAGAAGATCTCGAGCAACTCGCGGTAGCTGACCCGCGCCGGATCGAACACGACCTTCACGACCTCGGCATGGCCGGTGCCGCCGGTGCACACCTGGCGGTAGGTGGGCGCGTCGACATGACCGCCGCAATAGCCGGACACGACCTCCTCGACGCCATCGACGAGGTCGAACACCGCCTCCAGGCACCAGAAGCAGCCACCGCCAAGGATGGCGGTGTCGAGGGTTTGATCGGTCTTGTTCTCGTTCATTTACGGACTCCATCAGGGGGTGGGTATTCATCTCGGCAGACCGCCGGGCGCGCGATTCATTCCCGCGCCGCCAGGACGTTCTTCCGGCCTGCCGCGCCGGCGTCAGCGGAAGGAAAAGCCGTAGTGCACATCGAGCGCGGTATCGGTGCCGCCGCGCGCGATCACCGACATGCGGCGCGAGATCTGGTAGGTGAGCTTCACCAGGGTGGCCGCACCACCGAGGCTCTGCTCGAAGGACAGGAAGAGGTCCGGTCCCAGGCGCTTGCCCAGGCTCAGCACCTGGCCCGACACCGAGGGACCGCTGGCGACCGTCGAGCCGCTGCCGAGCACCCGGCTGCTGGCGGCGCGGCTGGTGCTGTTCAACTCGCCCTGGCCGAAGGAGAAGGAATCGAAGCCCAGGCTGCGCGACAGCTCCTCGGTCATGCCGCCGCCCGGACCGCCGAGCAGCCCCGCCGCAGCCGGCAGCAGCAGGCCGAGGTCGGCGCCGGAGCCGGCATCCGGCGCGCGACCGAGCACGATCCACGACAGCTTGGCCGGATCGGGCACGTTGGGCTCGGACACCAGGCGGATCTGCGGACGCTTGGCACTGCCGGTGACCGCAACGCCAGCCTCGACCTCGAGCCCCTTGCGCAATGCGACGATATTGAGCCCGGGCGCATCGAGCGCCCCCTGGAAATTGACCACCCCGCGCTCGATCGAAAGGCTCTGCCCGTAGCCGCGATAGCTACCGCCCACGGTGGAAATCGTGCCCACCGCCGACAACGGCCTGCCAGGCTGCAGGCGGATGCGCAGGTCGCCGGCAAGGCGCGTCTCCAGCCCGAGGGCGGACAGGTAGAGCGCGTCCCCCAGGCTCACGCGCACGTCCGCAGTCACCGCGAAGCCGCCCTCGCCCGCGGCCGCTTCCTGACGGCCGAGCACGACGACGTCGTCGGACAGGCTGGGCGGCGGCGACTCGGCGAACTCGATGTAGCCGGCGTCGGCGCGGAACTCGGCATCGAGCGCGAGCGAGCTCCAGGTGCTGCGCGCGCTGCCTGCGCCGGACACCAGCATCCAGCGGTCGTCGCGCTGCAGCAGCGGCAGGCGGTCGGCATCGAAGCGGAAGCTGCCCTCCCCGCTCGCCAGCGCCACCGCTCCGCGCGCGGTGAAGCGCCCCGGGGTCGCGGTGAGGCGGTCGAAGGGGATACGGTTCTCGCGCGGACGCACACGATTGGTGGACACGAACTCGAGGCGCTCGAGGCGCAGGCTGTCACTGTCGAAGTCGAGGTCGAGCTCACCGCCGGCGAGGATCAGGCCCTGGTCGATGAGCGTGAAGCCGAGCGCGCGCCCCTCGATGCGGCCGCTGGCGCGCGGCGCGGCAAGCGTGCCGCCGATGCCGACGCGGCCGGAGACCCGTCCCGCGGTTTCGATGTTCTCGCGCGCCAGCCGGCCTAGCCAGGTGATCGAGGGCATGTCGAGCCGGGCCGAGCCACCGAGCGCCGTCTCGGGCGGCACGCGCCACACGCCATCGGCGCCACGGCGCGCGCGCAGCCCGACCTCGCCCTGCACGCTGCCGAACTCGCGCCCGCGCGCGTCGAGGCTGAGCGTCAGCCGGTCGCCGCGCGCGTCGAGTACCGCCTCCAGGGTCTCCAGGCCGAGCCGGGTGCGGAGCTCGCCCTCGACGCTGAGGTCGCCGGTCTCGCGGAACACCCTCGCCTCGCCCTGCAGCGTGCGGCCCACGGACAGGTCCCAGCGCGCGCCGAGGGTGAGCGGATCGGCGTTGCGGCGCGGCCGACCGTCGCGCCGCTTCGGCTCGAGATCGAGCACGAGCCCGCTGAGATCGCCGCGCAGCACGCTCTGGGTCGGCGACCACGCCGTCTCCTGCAGGCGGATGCGGCCCTTGTCGCCGGCATTGAGCTCGGCCGCGCCCAGGCGCACGCCATCGGGCGCGAGCTCGAGCGTTGCCGGCGCGACCAGGCGCGCGACGAAGCGCCCGGCGCTCTCGAGTGCGGCGAGCTGGCCACGCCAGCGCGCGGAATCGCCCGCCGCCATCCCGCCCTGCAGCACGAGGCGCAGCGCGTCGGCGACGCCCTGCTGCTCGGGCGTGGCGGCGCTGAGCTCGAGCCGATGCTGCGCGCGCGTGCCCTCGGCGCTCAATCGCGCGCTGGCAAGCCAGTCGGCCTGAACCTTGCCGTCGGCGTCACGCCCTGCGGGCCCGAGGCCGGACAGGCCGAGCGCCAGCGTGAACGGCCCGTCCATGCCGGCGTCGAGCCGGGCACTGCCGTTGACGCCGGCCAGCCGCACTGCGCCGGGCAGGCTCAGACCTTCGCCGAAGAACTGAAGCGCGCCGTTCGGCGCCTCCAGCGTCCCGCCGACCCGCCCCTCGGCGCCCGCGCGGCCAGCCAGGCCGAAACCGATCGCCGACAGTTTCGGTGCGTCCAGGCGCACGGCAAGGCTGTCGCTCGCAGCGCCGAGTGCGCCGCTCGCTTCGAGCGCGTTGCCCGCCACACTCAGGGCGAGGCGCAGCTCGGGCAGGCGCTGGCCTTCGAGACGCACGCGACCATCGCCACTGAGCGGCAGGCCTTCGAGCACACTGTCCGGGATGCGGAAATCGACCGTGGCCCGTTGTGGCAGCCCCGTGGGCGGCAGCGTGGCGTCGGCTTTCAGATCGAGGTTCAGGCGCGCGGACGGCGCCGTGGGGACGAGCGCACGCGGATCCACGTCGCGTAGCCGGGCGTCGAGGACCAGGCGCCGGCGCGGCGTGGGGCCGGCCTCGTCCCCGCCTGCATCCGCCGCGGACCCGGTCGCGGCCTCCACCGCAAGCACCGCCACCGTCGCCTCGGCCTCGATGCGCGCGCGTCCCGCCTCGAGGCCGACGCGCACCTGCTGACGCAGCGCGTCGGCCTCGGCGTCGACGCGCCCGGCGACGATCTGGCGCGGCAGGCGGGTGTCGAGCTGCCGGGTGTCGATGCCGACGAGTTCGAGAGCGGCGACGAGCTGACCGAAGCCGGGAGCGGTCGTCACCTTCTCCGAAGGCTCCTCGCCGCCGTCTGCTGCACCGTCGCCCGCCGCCGCTGCATCGACCGGCGGCGACGCTGCGGAGGTGGCCTGCGGCGGACGCCAGGCGATGCGGCCGTCGATGCGCCCCTCGCCCGGCAGTCGGATCGCGAGCGCGTCGAGCGCGACCTCTCCGCTGCGCCAGTCGAGCACGGCAGAGAGCGCCTGCAGCGGGATGCCGCTGGCGTCCACGGCCGCCGGGCGGCTGTTGGTCAGGCGCACCGGGCCGGTGAGCAGGCCGTCATGGGCTGTCGGTGCCGCAAGCTCGGCCTGCAGGCTGAGGGCTGCCTGCGGGGCGCCGGCAAGGAAGATGGCAGGATCGAAGTCGCCTGCGTCGATCTTCAAGCGGCGTAGCGGGTTAGGCGCGAAGCTTGCGGCCTCGGCCACCACCTGCACCTGCGTGCCCGCAAGCTGGCCCTCGGCCTGCAGGCGCGGCTCGAGCAGGGTGTTGGCCAGGCCAATTTTCAACGCCAGGGGATGGGCTTCGATGACGCCCTCCAAACTGCCCTCGCCGCTGAGCGGGAAAGGCGAGGCGCCATCGAGCGCCAGCGCCACTTTCGCCTTGCCCTGCGGCAGATCGAGCGTGAGCGCGCGCAGGCGATGATGACGGCCGTCGCTGTCGAGCGCGGCCTCGAGCGCGGAGAACACCACACCCTGCTCCGCGGCCACCTCGGTCACCGCCTCGGCGGCGATCGCCGGGTCGGTGACGGCCGCCTCGGCGCGCTCCACGGCCTCGGCCGCAGCCGACAGCGCGTCCCGCCCATGCTGCGCGGCGGGCAGGTCGCGCATCGCGAACACGCCCACCGCGAGCCGCGTCAGCTCGACCGCCACCGGCAGCTCGAGCGATGCGGGCGCGCTCGGCGGCGCGGCCTCCGGCGCGTCCTCGGCCACCGTCTGGGCGAGCCGCACGCGGGCCGCGCTCAGCTCGTCGATATGGACCCGGCCCTGCAGCAGCGCGCCCGGCCGCCAGGCCAAGGCGAACTGGTGCAGCTCGAGCTCGAGATCGGTCGTGCGCCAGGCAATCGTGTCGGCCTGGAAACCGCCGAGCACGCGCCCGCGTGCCCCCTCCGCCTGCAGCGCGCCGCCGGTCGCGCGCTCGGCGAGCGCCAGGCCGGCATCGAGTCCGGACTGCGTGCCGAGCAACCAGGCGCTGGCGCCAACCAGCGTCGCCACCGGCAAGGCCACCCCCCAGCCCAGCCAACGCAGCCAGCGCCGCCGGGGAGGCGTCTCGGGCGAGCGTCGGGGCGCGGCGGCCGGGGGCGCATCGCGGTCGAGGCCGGCGGGCTGCTCAGGCATCGTATCCGCTCAACTGAAGCGTCCGGCCCGCGGACACTGCAAGCTCATCGGCGGGCGTCCTCAGCCGCCGAACAGCGCCTGCAGCTCGGCGCCGGGGTCGGGCGCGCGCATGAAGGCCTCGCCGACGAGGAAGGTGTGCACATCATGGTCGCGCATGAGGGCGACGTCCTGCGCCTGCAGGATGCCGGACTCGGTGACCACGATGCGCCCGCCCGGCCCGCTGACGATCCGTGGCAGCAGGTCGAGCGTGGTCTGCAGCGAGACCTCGAAGGTGCGCAGGTTGCGGTTGTTGATGCCGATCAGCGGGGTCTGCAGCTGCAGGGCCTGCTCGAGCTCGGCGCCGTCATGAACCTCCACCAGGACCGCCATGCCGAGCGCGATGGCCAGCTGCTCCATGTCGCGCATCTGCGCCAGATCCAGGCAGGCGGCAATGAGCAGGATGGCGTCGGCGCCCATCGCGCGCGCTTCGAACACCTGGTAGGCGTCGATCAGGAAGTCCTTGCGCAGCACCGGCAGGTGGCAGGCTGCACGCGCTGCCTGCAGGTATTCCGGGGCGCCCTGGAAGAACGGACGGTCGGTGAGCACCGACAGGCAGGCCGCGCCCGCGCGCTCGTAGGCGACGGCGATCTCGGCGGGGTGGAAGTCGGCACGGATCACGCCCTTGGAGGGACTGGCCTTCTTGATCTCGGCAATCACCGCGGCACGGCCCGCCACATGCTTGGCGCGAAGCGCGCCGACGAAATCGCGCGCCGGCGGCTGCGCCTCGGCCTGCGCGCGCAGCACCGGCTGCGGCAGCTCGGCGCGCGCGGCGGCGACCTCCTGCTCCTTGACCGCGCAGATCTTCTGCAGGATGTCGCTCATTTGCCGCTCCGGAACTGCTGGGTGAAGCGCACGAAGGCGTCGAGCCCGGCGCGCGCCGCGCCGCTCTCGATGGCCTCGCGCGCACGCATGATGCCGGCGCCGATGGTATCCACCAGATTGGCGGTGTACAGCGCCACGCCGGCGTTGAAGACGACGATCTCGCGTGCCGGCCCGGCCTGGTTCTCGAGCACGCCGAGCAGCACCGCGCGCGACTCGGCGACGTCCTCGACGCGCAGGTTGCGGCTCCCCGCCATGGCGAGACCGAAATCCTCGGGATGGATCTCGTACTCGGTGACCTTGTTGTCCTTGAGCTCGCCGACCAGCGTCGTGCCGCCGAGGCTGACCTCGTCCATGCCGTCCAGGCCATGCACCACGAGCACGTGGTTGGCGCCCAGGCGCTGCATCACGCGCGCCTGGATGCCGACCAGGTCGGGGTGGAACACGCCCATCAGCGTGTTGGGCGCACCGGCCGGATTGGTGAGCGGGCCGAGGATGTTGAAGATGGTGCGCACGCCCATCTCGCGTCGCACGGGGGCGACGTTCTTCATCGCGCTGTGGTGCGCCGGGGCGTACATGAAGCCGATGCCGGTGGCCTCGATGCACTCGGCGATCTGCTGCGGCGTGAGGTCCAGGTTGACGCCGAGCGCCTCGAGCACGTCGGCCGCGCCGGACTTGGACGACACGCTGCGACCGCCGTGCTTGGCCACGCGCGCACCGGCCGCGGCGGCCACGAAGATGGTGGCGGTGGAGATGTTGAAGGTGTGTGCGCCGTCGCCGCCGGTGCCCACGACGTCCAGGAAATGGTCGTGCGGCGGCTGCACCACCACCTTGGTCGACAGCTCGCGCATCACGGTGGCGGCAGCGGTGATCTCGCCGACGGTTTCCTTCTTGACGCGCAGACCGGTGAGGATGGCGGCGGTCATCACCGGCGAGATCTCGCCGGCCATGATCTGGCGCATCAGCGACAGCATCTCGTCGTAGAAGATCTCGCGGTGCTCGATCGTGCGTTGCAGGGCTTGCTGGGGAGTGATCGTGGTCATGTTCGTCTCGCAGCGTTCGATTCAGGCAGCCGCAGGCGCGGCGGCGCGACGGTCGAGGAAGTTCTTCAGCAGCGCGTGGCCGCACTCGGTGAGGATCGACTCGGGGTGGAACTGCACGCCTTCGACGTCCAGCGTCCGGTGGCGCACGCCCATGATCTCGTTGTCGTCGGTCCACGCCGTCACTTCCAGACAGTCGGGCAGGCTGGAACGTTCGATGGCCAGCGAATGGTAGCGGGTGCAGGTGAGCGGATTGGGCAGGCCACGGAACACGCCGGCGTCGAGGTGATGCACCGGCGAGGTCTTGCCGTGCATCAGCTTCTGCGCGTGCACGATGCGCCCGCCGAAGGCCGCGCCGATGCTCTGGTGACCGAGGCAGACGCCGAGGATGGGCAGCTTGCCGGCGAAGGCCTTGATCGCCGGCACCGAGATGCCGGCCTCGGCCGGCGAGCACGGCCCGGGCGAGATGACGAGGTGGTCGGGGGCGAGGCGCTCGATCTGGTCGAGGGTGATCTCATCGTTGCGGAAAACCTTCACCTGGGCACCGAGCTCGCCGAAGTACTGCACGAGGTTGTAGGTGAAGCTGTCGTAGTTGTCGATCATCAGCAGCATGGTCATTCCCTTCGCGAGGACCGGCGGCGATCGGGCCGGCTTCGCCTGGATTCAGATTTCGAGGGTACGCAGGGCGCCTGCGGCACCGAGGCTGTGGGCGCGGGCTGGCCCGCGAACGTCGGTGACCCTGCCGCAGTTTTCGCGGGCAAGCCCGCTCCCACGGTGGGCAGCAACACAGCCAGCGATCCGCGCGCCCTCGCCCGCATGTCGCTCAGGCCCGCGTGTCCAGCCCGCCTTCGGCCATCTCGGCGGCGCGCAGCATGGCGCGGGCCTTGCTTTGCGTCTCCTGCCATTCGGCGTCGGGGTCGGAGTCGGCGACGATGCCGGCGCCGGCCTGGACGTGGATCTGGCCGTCCTTGAGCACCGCGGTGCGGATCGCGATCGCGAGGTCCATGTCGCCATGAAAGCCGAGATAACCGACCGCGCCGGCATAGACGCCGCGCTTGACCGGCTCGAGCTCGTCGATGATCTCCATCGCCCGCACCTTGGGCGCGCCCGAAACCGTGCCGGCCGGAAAGGTGGCGCGCAGCACGGCGAGCGCGTTGAGGCCTTCCTTGAGCTTGCCCTCGACGTTGGAGACGATGTGCATCACGTGCGAGTAGCGCTCGATGGTGAAGCGCTCGGTGACCTTCACCGTACCGGTCTCGGACACCCGGCCGGCGTCGTTGCGGCCGAGGTCGAGCAGCTGCAGGTGCTCGGCGCGCTCCTTCTCGTCGGCGAGCAGCTCCTTCTCGAGCGCGAGGTCCTCGGCCACCGTGGCGCCGCGCTTGCGGGTGCCGGCGATCGGGCGCACGGTGACGACGTCGTCCTCGAGCCGGGTGAGGATCTCGGGCGAGGCGCCGACGACGTGGAAGTCCTCGAAGTTGAAATAGAACATGTAGGGCGAGGGATTGAGCGAGCGGATCGCGCGGTACAGCGCCATCGGGCTGGCGGCGTAGGGCTTGCTCATGCGCTGCGACAGCACCACCTGCATGACGTCGCCGTCGACGATGTACTGCTTGGCGCGGCGCACCGCGTCCTTGAAGGCCTCCTCGCCGAAGCTCGACACCGGCGGCGCGGACTCGGCGCGCGTCTCCTCGGGGATCTGCACCGGCGCGCGCAGGCGGGCGAGCAGCTCGCGCAGGCGCTTCTGCGCGCGCTTGTACGCACCGGGAACCTCGGGCTCGGCATAGACCACCAGGGTGAGCTTGCCGCTGAGGTTGTCGACGATCGCGACTTCTTCGGAGAGCAGCAGCAGGATGTCGGGCGTGCCCAGGGTGTCGGGCTTCTCGGTCTGCGCCAGCTTGGGCTCGATGTAGCGCACCGTGTCGTAGCCGAAGCAGCCCACCAGGCCGCCGGCGAAGCGCGGCAGGTGCTCGCGCGGCGGCACCTTGATGCGGTTCATGAACTCGGCGACGAAGTTGAGCGGATCGCCGTAGTCGCGGCGCTCGACCAGGCGGTTGCCGGTGAGCAGCAGCGCCGAGCGCTGATAGACCTCGATGCGCGTGGGCGAGGACAGCCCGATGAAGGAGTAGCGCCCGAAGCGCTCGCCGCCCTGCACCGACTCGAGCAGGTAGGTGTAGGGCTCGTTGGCGAGCTTCAGGTAGATCGACAGCGGGGTGTCGAGATCGGCGAAGGTCTCGAGGGTGAGCGGAATACGGTTGTAGCCCTCGGCGGCGAGGGCGTTGAATTCGTGTTCGAGCATGGGGACTCCACGGACAGCGGGTGAATCGGGGCGGCTTGCAGCAGACGGGGCAGGCGGAGGTGCGTTCGCAGCCATCCGGGCCCCGCGAAGGGGGATCGCGTTCAGTGGCCCAGAGGCCAGCGCCAGCCGCTCCGCCAGCCCAGCTGGACGGAGGAGAAGGCGGCGAGGAAGCGATCCCGTTGTGCGCGCATCACGATGTCGGTCTGTGGTGGAGGATGAACGGCGGACGTGCCCTGGCGGTGCCCGGACAGCCCTGAGAGACAAGCTGGCGGACGGCGTCCGCGGCTATGCCGGAACGATGTGATCCAGAACCTGAAGCGCGTTCGATACTAGCCCATCGCATTCGATGGTGTCCACCGGCACGCCTTCGCTGTAGCCGTAGGTGACCAACAGCACCGGCATGCCCGCGCCCTGGGCGGCGAGCGCGTCGTTGGCCGAGTCGCCGATCATCAGCGCCTCGGTGGCCGCCACGCCCAGCCGCGTGCAGGCCAGGTGGACCGTCGCAGGGTCGGGCTTCTTCACCGCCAGGGTGTCGCCACTGACCACGGTATCGAAGTAGTGGGCGATCTCCATGCGTTCGAGCAGCGGCAGCGTGAAGGCTTCGGCCTTGTTGGTGACCACGGCGAGCGGCAGATCGCGCGCGCGCAGGGTGACAAGCAGCTCGGTGACGCCCGGGTAGATGCGGGTGCGCGCGCCATTGACGCGCGCGTAATGGTGGCGGAACACGCCGACCGCGAAGTCGATCTCGTCTTCGCTGGCCGTGCTGCCCTCGGTCATGCAACGCCGCACGAGGTTGGGGATGCCCTTGCCGACGAAGCCGTGGATCTCGTCCTCGCTGCGGCCGGGGCGGCCGAGCTCGGCGAGCATCAGGTTGGCCGCGTCGGCGAGGTCGGCAATGGTGTCGAGCAAGGTGCCGTCGAGGTCGAACAGCACCGCACGCGGCGAGAAGCGCGCCCGCACGCTCATGCCGCCACCTTCGCCAGTTCGGCGCGCAGCGCGCCGATGATCGAGTCGTAGCGGTGGGGGTCGCCGTCCTTGCCGGCGCCGAACACCGCCGAGCCGGCGACGAAGGTGTCGGCCCCGGCGCGGGCGATCTCGGCGATGTTGTCGGTCTTCACCCCGCCGTCGATCTCGAGCAGGATGCGGCGGCCGGTGCGCGCCGCATAGGCATCGAGCTTCGCGCGCGCAGCGCGCAGCTTGACCAGCGTCTCGGGGATGAACTTCTGTCCGCCGAAGCCGGGGTTCACGCTCATCAGCAGCACCACGTCGAGCTTGTCCATGACGTGGTCCATGTGGTGCAGCGGCGTGGCGGGGTTGAACACCAGCCCCGCCTGGCAGCCGGCATCGCGGATCAGGCCGAGGCTGCGGTCGATGTGCTCGGAGGCCTCGGGGTGGAAGGTGATGACGTTGGCGCCGGCCTTGGCGAAATCGGGAATGATGCGGTCGACCGGCTTCACCATCAGGTGCACGTCGATCGGCGCGGTGGTGTGCGGGCGGATCGCCTCGCACACCAGCGGGCCGATCGTGAGGTTGGGGACGTAATGGTTGTCCATCACGTCGAAATGGATCCAGTCGGCGCCGGCGGCGATGACGTTGCGCACCTCCTCGCCGAGACGGGCGAAGTCGGCGGACAGCAGGCTGGGGGCGATGCGGTACATGGGGCGCTCCGGGAGAATGGGGGTCAGCCCCGATTCTAACCGCTGCCGACGCGCCCCGGCCCGCTCAGCGCACGCACACCTTGCGCACCTGCTTCATGTCGGTGATGCCGGCGAGCACCTTCTCCATGCCGTCCTGGCGCAGCGTGCGCATGCCCTCGGAGAGCGCCTGTCCGAGCACCTGCTCGACACGGCCGCGCGACTGGACCAGGCGCTTGATCGCATCCGATCCCAGCATCAGTTCGTGCAGGCCGACGCGGCCCTTGTAGCCCTGGTTGCAATGCTCGCAGCCCACTGGCCGGTAGAGGGTGAAGCGACCGTCGGCGGCGGCGAAGTCCGCGCGCCAGCGCGCCAGCACGTCACGGCGGGCGGCCTCGGGGTCGGCGGCGAAGGCAGGTGTCAGGTGCATGTCCTCGCAGTATTCGTCGAGCAGGCGCATGACCTCATCCTCACCCGGCTGGTAGGCCTCGCGGCACTTCAGGCACAGGCGCTTGGCCAGGCGCTGCGCGAGCACACCGAGCAGCGCGTCGGCGAAGTTGAACGGGTCCATGCCCATGTCGAGCAGGCGCACGACCGACTCCGGCGCGCTGTTCGTGTGCAGCGTGGAGAACACCAGGTGACCGGTGAGCGAGGCCTCGATACCCACCGACACGGTCTCGTGGTCGCGCATTTCGCCGACCATGATGACGTCCGGATCGGCGCGCAGGAAGGCACGCATCATGGTCGCGAAGTCGATGCCGGCCTTGCGGTTGACCTGCACCTGGCGCAGACCCTTCTGGGTGATCTCGACCGGATCCTCGACGGTCCAGATCTTGGTGTCGGCGGTATTGATGTGGTTGAGGATGGAATGCAGCGTGGTGGTCTTGCCCGAGCCGGTGGGGCCGCACACGAAGAAGATGCCGTAGGGCTTGGCGATCGCCCCCTTCAGGCGCTCGAGGTTGAAGGGCAGCAGCCCGAGCTTGTCGATCTGGATCGGCTCGCTGTTGGCGAGCAGTCGCATCACCACGTCTTCCATGCCACCCTGTGTGGGCAGGGTCGCCACCCGCAGCTCGATGTCGAGCGGCGCGAACTTGCGGAACTTGATCTTGCCGTCCTGCGGCTTGCGGCGCTCGGCGATGTCGAGGTCGCACATGATCTTGATGCGGGTGACGAGCGGATTGCGGTAGCTGGCCGGGACCTCGATGTAGGGCACGAGCGAGCCATCCTTGCGGAAGCGGATCAGCGTCTTTTCCTTGCCCGGGCGCGGCTCGATGTGGATGTCCGAAGCGCCCTGGCGGTAAGCGTCGATGATGACCTTGTTCACCAGCTTCACGAGCTCGTTGTCGGCCGCGGCGCTGACGTCGTCCTTCAGCGACCCCTCCTCGTCCGGCTCGTCGAGGCCGGACAGCAGCTCGCTCACCGAGGCGTCGTCGAGCGACGCCCCGAAGAACTGCTCGACCGTCAGCTCGAAGTCACGCAGCGTGGTGACGCGGAACTGGAGCCGCTTCTTCGGCAGCACGTTCTGCGCGACCCCGGAGCTGCGCACCTGCTCGGGGTCCACGCACAGGATCACGACACCTTCGGCGTTCTCCTCGTAGGGCAGCCACAAGGTCTGCTCGACGTATTCGCGCTTGATGTTGCGCAGCAGGTCCATCGGCTTGACGTGACTGGCGGCGAAACCCTGGTAGGGCACGCCGAAATAACGCGCGGCGGCGGCACCGAGCTCGGCCGCGCTGAGCCCGAAGCGCTCGCTCAGCTCGGCCTCGGTGCTGCGTCCGAGCTCGCGCGCCGCGCGCGCCGCCTCGGCGAACTCCTCTCCGGTGATGCGGCCATCGACGACGAGGGCATCGAAACGCGAACGCAGCCGCCCCGGCTGCCGCGCATGGCGCAGGAAGGCCACGCCCAGCGTCTGCGCCAGGCCGAGGACCCCTTCCTCGGCCACCTTGGAGAACGGCTCCCCGTTCAGGGTGTTGATGAGCTGGACGACGCCGAGCAGAGCGCCGGTGTCGGGGTCGCGGATCGGCGCCACCAGCATCTGCCGCGAGTGGAAACCCGTGCTCGCGTCGATCTCGCGGCGCAGCTGCAGACGCGGCGAGATGCGCCGCAGCTCCTCGTCGTCATAGACGTCGCGGATATTGACCGCCGCCCCGCTCATCGCCACGTAGCCGGCGATGCTGTTCTCACCGATCGGCAGGCGAATGCTCTGCACGCCGCTGAGGCCGGTCTTGACGCGGGTGACGATGGAGCCGCCGCCCTCCTCCGCCGCATAGATGGTGAAGCGCTCGGCCTCGAACAGGGTGCACAGCTCCGGGGCAAGCTCGAGCATGATCTCGTCCACGTCCTTGCTGGCGTGGATGCGGTTGGTAAGCGTCTGCAGGCCCTTGAAGAAGGCCAGCCGGCGCGACACGGCACTCGAAGCGGAAGAAGCTGCGTTCATCTGGCTGAGGTTTCCTTGCTGCGCACGGGCGCTCGCTGCGCCCGCGTCGATTAAGGTCGGGGGCATCGCACCCGTCGGCTCAGAACTCGAGCACGTCGCCCTGGTCGAGGCGGCGCACGCCGAGGGCACTGCCCGCCGCCTGCAGCTGCGCCATGATGCGCGCGCCGACGCCGGGCTTGAGATGGCTGATATGCACCGCCGGCGTGCCGCGGATCTCGTCGAGCAGGGTGCGCGACATGCTCGGGCAGAGGTGGCGCGAAGCCACCGCCAGGCCCTGCTGCTCCTCGGCGAAGGCGGTCTCGAGGATCAGATGGCGCAGGGCGGGGCACGCGTTGATCCGCGTCACGAGCTCCGCGCAGTAGGCGGTGTCACCCGAGAACACCAGCTGCCCCGCGCCGCTGTCCAGGCAATAGGCGACCGCGGGCACGGTGTGGCGCGCCGGCAGCGCCGTGATGCCGCGGCCGTCCAGTTCGACGCGCTCGCCGACGTTCATCGGCTGGAAGCGCATGAACGGCCGGGCATGATCGGGAATGGCCGAGAAGTCCGGCCAGATCAGCCAGTTGAAGATGTGCGAATGCAGGATGCGGATGGTTTCCGGCGTCGCGTGGATGGTGACCGGCGCATCGCGCAGTTCGCCCACCGAGTCGATCATCAGGGGCAGCGCAGCGATGTGATCGAGATGGGCGTGGGTCAGGAAGACGTGATCCACCCCCTTGAGCACCTCGAGCGGCAGGTCGCCGACACCCGTCCCGCAGTCGAGCAGGATGTCATCGTCGACCAGGAAGGAGGTGGTACGCGACTGCGAACCGCCGATCCCGCCGCTGCAACCCAGCACCTTGAGTTTCATCACCTCGACCACCCGCAAGACCGGCAGTGCTCGGGCTGCCGCGAAATCCCCACATCGCTGCAGACCTTATCACCGCCCCCCGACGGTGCGCGCGGCACAAATTCACGACGCCAGCCGGCGTCAGCTGCGCAGGAAGAACTCCATCTTCACGCCGGCGAGCTCGATGATGTCGTGGTCATGAAGCAGGCGCGCCTGGGCATCGATCGCGCGGCCGTTCACGAGCGGGAAGCTGGCGCCTTCGACGTGGGTGATGAAATAGCCGTGCGGCCGGCGCGTGATCACCGCGACCTGGCGACCGGGCTTGCCGAGGGTGGTGAGCGACTTCGTGAGCTGGAGCTCGCGCCCCGCGTTGGCACCGCTCAGGACCTGGATCACGCCCACCGCAGCGAGCTGCGCGGGGGCCGGGGCGCCAGCCTCGGCCGCAGCCGCCTGGCGCGCGGCAGCCGAGAGAATCTGTGTCTCGCGCGGAGCAGGCCCGCTCGCCGAGGCGTTGACGTCGGTTGCCGTACCCGGCATCTCGAAGGGCTTGAGCGCCGCAGTCTCGATCATCTCGGAAGGCGACAGGGCCGGCTTGGCATCGTCGGCGATGAACTTGATCTTGTACTTGCCGAGCTCGATGACGTCGTTGTTGCGCAGGACGTTCTTCTTGACCGGCTGACCGTTCAGGTAGGTGCCGTTGGTGCTGTTCTGGTCTTCCAGGAAGGCATCGTTGGTGATGCAGGTGATGATCGCGTGATGCCCGCTGATCGCCAGGTTGTCGATCTGGATGTCGTTGTCCGGCTTGCGACCGATGGTCGTGCGCTCCTTGCCGAGCGGCATTTCCTTGAGCACCAGCCCGTCCATGCTGAGAACCAACTTCGGCATGCCCTTACCCGTTCTAAAGTTGCACCGGCGCCGCATACGGCCCGGCGAATGAAAACCAAGAAGGCCATTCTAGCGCGCGCCCGGCCCGGTAAACGAAAAAGGCGCCGGACTTGCCGGCGCCTTCGTGATGCATTCAACGCTCGGGGATCAGAGCATCGCCTTCAGCAGCTTGCCCATCTCCGACGGGTTGCGGGTGACCTTGAAGCCGCACTCTTCCATGATGGCGAGCTTGGCATCGGCGGTGTCCGCGCCGCCCGAGATCAGCGCACCGGCGTGGCCCATGCGCTTGCCTGCGGGCGCGGTGACGCCGGCGATGAAGCCGACGATCGGCTTCTTCATGTTTTCCTTGCACCACATCGCGGCTTCGGCTTCGTCCGGACCGCCGATCTCGCCGATCATGATCACCGCATCGGTGTCCGGATCGTCGTTGAACATGCGCATCACGTCGATGTGCTTCAGGCCGTTGATCGGGTCGCCACCGATGCCGACCGCCGAGGACTGGCCGAGGCCGATCTCGGTGAGCTGGGCCACGGCTTCATAGGTCAGGGTACCGGAGCGCGACACCACGCCGATGCGGCCGTTGCGGTGAATGTGGCCGGGCATGATGCCGATCTTGATCTCGTCGGGCGTGATCAGGCCGGGGCAGTTGGGACCCAGCAGCAGGGTTTCCTTGCCGCCGGCGGCAACCTTCTGCTTCATCTTGTTGCGCACGACCAGCATGTCGCGGACCGGGATGCCTTCGGTGATGCAGATCGCCAGGTCGAGGTCGGCCTCGCAGGCTTCCCAGATGGCATCGGCGGCGCCCGCGGGCGGCACGTAGATCACCGACACGGTGGCACCGGTCTCCGAGGCGGCTTCCTTGACCGAGGCGTAGATGGGGATGTCGAAGATCTTCTCGCCCGCCTTCTTCGGATTCACGCCGGCGACGAAGCAGTTCTTGCCGTTGGCGTATTCCTGGCACTTCTCGGTGTGGAACTGGCCGGTCTTGCCGGTGATGCCCTGGGTGATGACCTTGGTGTCTTTGTTGATCAGGATGGACATTCGAAGCTCTCCTTACTTGACCGCAGCGACGATCTTGGTCGCAGCTTCCGCCATGGTGTCGGCGGTGATGATCGGCAGACCCGACTCGGCGAGGATCTTCTTGCCGAGGTCTTCGTTGGTGCCCTTCATGCGCACCACGAGCGGGACGGAGAGATGAACTTCCTTGGCCGCCGCGACCACGCCGGTGGCGATGGTGTCGCAGCGCATGATGCCGCCGAAGATGTTGACCAGGATGCCCTTGACCTTGGGGTTCTTGAGCATGATCTTGAAGGCTTCGGTGACCTTCTCGGTGGTCGCGCCGCCGCCGACGTCGAGGAAGTTGGCCGGCTCGGCGCCGAACAGCTTGATCGTGTCCATGGTGGCCATCGCCAGACCGGCACCGTTCACCAGGCAGCCGATGTTGCCGTCGAGGCTGATGTAGGCGAGGTCGAACTTGGAGGCCTCGATCTCGTCGGCGTCCTCTTCGTCGAAGTCACGGAAATCGACGATCTCCGGGTGACGGTAGAGGGCGTTGGAGTCGAAGTTGAACTTGGCGTCCAGGGCCTTGATGTTGCCGTTGCCCTCGAGGATCAGCGGGTTGATCTCCGCGAGCGAGGCATCGGTTTCCATGTAGCAGGTGTAGAGCTTCTTGAGGGTGTCGACCGCCTTGTCGAGCGAGCCTTCCGGAATGCCGATGCCCTTGGCCAGTTCGGTGGCCTGTGCGTCGGTGAGGCCGACGAGCGGATCGACGAAGACCTTGATGATCTTCTCGGGCGTGTTGTGCGCGACTTCCTCGATGTCCATGCCGCCTTCCGAGGAGGCCATCATGGCGACCTTCTGGGTGGCGCGGTCGGTCAGCGCGGCGACGTAGTACTCGTGCTTGATGTCGGCGCCTTCCTCGATCAGCAGGTTGCGCACCTTCTGGCCCTCGGGGCCGGTCTGGTGGGTGATCAGCTGCATGCCGAGGATGTCGTTGGCGTGCTGGCGCACTTCGTCGAGCGAGCGGGCGAGCTTGACGCCGCCGCCCTTGCCGCGGCCGCCGGCGTGGATCTGGGCCTTCACCACCCAGATCTTGCCGCCGAGTTCCTCGGCCGCCTTGACCGCCCCGTCCACCGACACGCAGTGGAAACCGCGCGGCGTGACGACGCCATACTTCCTCAACAGTTCTTTTGCCTGATACTCATGAATCTTCATGGTTGCCCTTCGATCGAAGCCGCGACGGTAAGCGCCGTCGCGAACAGGTTGATGGCATGCTTCGGAGCGCAGGCGCTCCACGACGGACGACGTCTCCCTCGACCGTCGCCCACCGCCATGAATCGGGACCCCCCGACCCGACCCGCTGGCCGGGCACGAAACCACCCCGACCGCAAGACCCTATAATTATAACCGGTTTTGCGCAGTGCACTGCCGAACGGCGGCATCGGGAAAACGTGCGCGCGCGCAGCGCCTCAGCGCTGCCCCGTCGTCGGGCGGTACCAGCGCGGATAGTAGCGGCGCACGGCCTCGGCCGAACTCTCGAGCGCATGGCAGCGATCGAGCTGGAAGGGCTTCTCGGCCACCTCCTCGTTGTCGCGCCGGAAGGTCG
The DNA here is from genome assembly GCF_039614725.1 of Thauera sp. JM12B12. NCBI lineage: Bacteria > Pseudomonadati > Pseudomonadota > Betaproteobacteria > Rhodocyclales > Zoogloeaceae > Thauera > Thauera sp. JM12B12. Next base: position 3,551,782 of record NZ_CP154859.1, read on the forward strand.
CGAAAGTCTGGATCGCCGCGGTCGGCAACGACAGCAGCAGCTCGGTCATGTGCGTGCAGCCGCGAACGTCGGCGAACATCTCCCCCACCGTGCGCCGGAAGCCGCGCACCAGGTTGAGCCCGACCAGCCTGCGGTACGCAGGCCCGATCGTGTCGCACTGCCCGGGATAGGGAACGGAGTCCGAGCACGCGACGGCATCGACGATGTTGAAGGCATCGTCGAGCGTGAGACGTACCCGCATCAGATGCACCGGGTCGCCCGCGCGGCGCAGCCCCGAGGCGAGCGGGTAGTCGAGATCCTTAACGTCGATGAGGGCCGCATCGAGTTCGTAGAGCCCGTCCTCGCGCACGAAGCCTTCGAGTTCGATGCGCCGGGTGTGTGCTCGACGTCGCGGAACGGTGGGGTCGGGCAGCGGCATGGGAATCCTGCGCGTACGGCAACGTATGGAAAGGCGATCTTAGCCGATTTCGGCGCTGCGTCCGACCCCTTCCCCAAGCTTCTCCGCTCCATACCTTCCTCGCGGCCCTGCGCGAAGTGCGCACCCCGTCACGGTGCGGCGAATTCATCAACCAAAGTGCGTAACAGTTGCTGGAGCGGCCGCAACGACTCTGCTAAAAGCGGAACATCTGCCAACCCAGCGCCGGACGCGCGGAACATGAAGACCAGACGGATACCGCTTGCCATCGCCATCACCGCAGCCCTCCTCGGCTCGACTCCCACCGCCTTTTCCGCCGTGCTCGGCGAAGTCGTGGCCCTTTCCGCGCTGGGAGAAGCCTTCAGCGCCGAGATCCGGTTCGCGCGCGCAGACGGCACGCCACGCGCCGACTGCTTCCGCGTGGTCACGCCAGGCGACGCGGGCAACGACCTCCCCGCGCTGACGCGAGGCCGGGTGAGCGTCGTCGGCAGCGCCGCGGGCGCACGCCTGCTCGTGCGCGACAGCCGCGCAGTGCATGACCCCATCGTCCGCCTGGCGATCGAGAACGTCTGCGACGCCCGCTTGCGGCGCGAATACACCTTGCTGATGCCCTTCACCGCCACGGCGAGCGCCCCAGCGCCAGCAGGCGCGCGCGCCGCCGATCGCAGCGCGGCACCGCCGCCGCGCCGGGCGTCCGCCCCTGCGCCGGCACCGGCACGGCCCAAGGCCGCCAATCGCACATGGACCACCGCCCCGGGCGAGTCCCTGGCCTCACTCGGCGAAGCCCTCTACCCTGACGACGAGGCAGCACGCGCGCGCTTCACGCGCGCCACCGCTGCGGCCAATCCGCGACTGTTCCCCGATACGTCAGCGCACGGACGCGCCCTGCCCGCGGGCACCCGCGTCGTCATTCCCGACCTGCGCCGCGTCGCTGCCAACACCGCCAACGCCGCCCCGGCGGGCGGCGCGCAAGCCAGAGGGCAGGCGGTGGCGCCGGCCACGGGCGAAGACCGGCTGGTGGTGGAACGAGCGACCGTCCCGGCCCCGGATGCAAGGCAGGCAGGCGGGGACACCGGCGCCGCGGCTGCGGCCGCAGACAGCCTGAGCGCACGTGAGCGCGAAGTGGCCGCAGCCATCGACCGCAGCATCATTGCCGAGATGGAACTGCTGGCTCGCATCAAGGAGCTCGAGGACTTGCAGGCCCGCCTGGAGGCGCGCGTGCGCAGCATGGCACCGCCACCGCCCGCCGCAGCGGTAGTCACGGCCGCGGCAAACCCGCCGCCAGCGCCCACCGCAGTGCAGGCCCCGGCGCCCGCGGCCGTGTCGCACGATCTCTACCTGTTCGCCGGTCTCGGGGCGGCCGCCCTGCTGCTGGCCGCCCTGCTGCTGCGTCGCCGCCGCGATCCGGAGCGCGTGCCCCGCAGCCCCGCCGAGCATCCGCAGCGTAGCGCAGCCCTTCCCGTGCGCGATCCGGAGCGCAGCCCGGCGGCCCCCGGCGTGGCGCAAGCGCTGCCGCAAGGCCAGGGCGCGGTCGACACCGTCACCGACCCCCGCCTCGCCGAGGGCACCGTGGTCGAAGAGCACAAGTCCGCGGTCGAGCTTGCCGACATCATGATGAGCTTCGGCCGCGTCCAAGGCGCCGCGGAGACCCTGGCCGAGTTCATTCGCGGCAATCCGCGCGAGGCGGTGACCCCCTGGCTCAAGCTGCTCGAGGTCTATCGCGCCGCCGGACTGCGCGCGGAATTCGACGCCATCGCCGGCGAGCTGAACAAGACCTTCAACGTCAGCAAGGTGAACTGGGACAACTACCAGAGCCTGCGGGACTCGCGCATGAGCCTCGAGGACCTGCCGCACATCTCCGAGACCCTGCAGCGGAGCTGGCGCACCACCGCCTGCCAGCGCTACCTTCAGCAACTGCTGCGTGACAACCGCGACGGTACGCGCTTCGGCTTCCCCTTCACCGTGATCGACGAGGTGTTGACCCTCTCCGCGATCCTCGAGGAGGACCTCGGCCCCTGCCCGAAACCGGATCAGGGGCGGAGCGCGCGCGGCTAGACGGGATTGTCGAGATCGAGGAATTCGGCTTCCAGGCCGAGTTCGCGCTTCAGGTACGCGGCGATCGCACGGGCGCCGTAGCGCTCGGTGGCATGATGGCCGGCGGCGATGTAGGGCACCCCGGTCTCGCGCGCCAGGTGCACGGTCTGCTCGGAAATCTCGCCCGACACGTAGAGGTCGGCGCCGGCCAGGATCGCCTGCTCGAAATAGCCCTGCGCGCCCCCGGTGCACCAGGCGATGCGGCGTACGAGCCGCCCGCCATCGCCGACCAGCAGCGGCATCCGACCCAACTTGTCGGCGAGGGCGAGCGCCATCTCCTCTCCCGACGCCACCGCGCCGGTCGGGCGGCCGATCCAGCCCAGGTCCTGGTCCGCGAAACGCCCTTCGCCCTCCCAGCCCATCAGGCGCGCAAGCTGAGCGTTGTTGCCGAGCTCGGGATGCACGTCGAGGGGCAGATGATAGGCGAAGAGGTTGATGTCGTTGGCGAGCAGCGCGCGCAGTCGCTGGCGCCGAAAACCGGTAACCCTGCCGTCGTCACCTCGCCAGAACAGCCCGTGATGCACGAATACGGCGTCATATCCACCCGCCACCGCATGGTCGAGCAGTGCCTGGCTGGCGGTCACGCCACACAGCACCCGCAGCACCTCGGGCCGTCCTTCCACTTGCAGACCGTTTGGGCAATAATCCTTCAGCCGCTGGGCGTCGAGCAGGGTGTCGAGATGGTTCCTGAGCTCGATGAGTTGCATGCAGCCTCCCCCTTCATGAAGCGAACGTCGGCGCGGAATCCGGACCGCGGTGAGGCGTTCGCGACCTTCGTTCGTAAAGCCCTACATTATGCGCCGCTTGTGGCTCATCTTCGCGCAGGCCGTGACCGTCAGCGTCGCGGTCCTGTTCGTGCTCAACACCCTGAAGCCCGAATGGCTGCGCGAGGCCACGCCCGCGGCGGTGGTGGCAATTCTCGAGGCTCCGGCCGGAGCCGAGCGCGCGCCGGCGGCGGGCTCTTACGCCCCGGCCGCGCAGCAGTCCATGCCCGCGGTGGTGCACATCTTCACCACCAAGGCCGGCCGCAGCCAGCGCCATCCACTGTTCGATGACCCGCTGTTCCGTCATTTCTTCGGCGAGCGCCCGGACAATGGGCCGAGTCAGCGCGAATCCGGGCTGGGGTCCGGCGTCATCGTCAGCCCCGACGGCTATGTCCTCACCAACAACCACGTGATCGAGACTGCCGACGCGATCGAGGTCGCGCTCAATGACGGACGCAAGTACGCCGCCCGGCTGATCGGCCGCGACCCTGAGACGGACCTCGCGGTGCTGCGCATCGAGAGCGAAGCAGCGCTGCCGGCCATCACCTTCTCCACGAGCGACAGCCTCACCGTCGGCGACGTCGTGCTCGCGATCGGCAACCCATTCGGCGTCGGCCAGACGGTGACCATGGGCATCGTCTCCGCACTCGGCCGCAGCCAGCTCGGGATCAACACCTTCGAGAACTACATCCAGACCGACGCCGCGATCAATCCGGGCAACTCCGGCGGCGCGCTGGTCGATAGCGCCGGGCACCTTGTCGGCATCAACACCGCGATCTACTCGCGCTCGGGCGGCTCGCTCGGGATCGGCTTTGCAATCCCCGTGTCGATCGCCCGCAACGTGCTCGAGCAGATCGTGGCCCGCGGCGAAGTGGTGCGCGGCTGGGTGGGCGTGGAGATCCAGGAGCTGACGGCCGACCTGGCAGAGTCCTTCGGCTATCGCGACGCCGCGGGCGCGCTCATTGCCGGCGTGCTGCGCGGGAGCCCGGCCGATCGCGCTGGCGTGCGCCCGGGCGACGTGCTGATCGCGCTCGATGGCCGCTCGGTTCCCGATCCGAAGACCATGCTCGACATGGTGGCTGCGCTGCCGCCCGGGCAGAGCGCCGCCTTCCGCGTCCGCCGCGGTGGCGAAGAACTGGATCTGACTGTGGAAGTCGGCCGCCGCCCGGTCCCGGCGGCGAACCGCTGAGAGGGCCGCCAGGGGACAGCCGCGGCATGCCGGCCAAACCGCGGCCGCGGCGCTCAGTGCTTGCCGGCCTGGCGATCCTCGCTCTCGATGCGGTCGAGCTCGCGATCCATGTCCTCGATCGAAGGCGGGACGTAGTCCGCGGCAGCCTCCTCCCGTGGCGAGGGCCGGCTCATCAAGTTCGCGAGGAAGATGCCGAGCTCGTAGAGCAGACACATCGGCACCGCGAGCATGAACTGCGAGACCACGTCGGGCGGCGTGACGATCGCCGCGATCACGAAAGCGCCGACGATCACGTAGGGGCGGGCCTCACGCAGCTTCGCCACGTCCACGATGCCGGCCTTGACCATCAGGATCACCGCCACCGGCACCTCGAAGGTGATCCCGAAGGCCATGAACATGGACATCACGAAAGACAGGTACTGCTCGATGTCCGGCGCCGGAACGATGCTCTTGGGCGCGAATTCGGCGATGAACTTGAACACCATCCCGAACACGAAGAAGTAGCAGAACGCCATGCCGATGAGGAACAGCAGCGTGCTGCCAAGCACGAGCGGCAGCGCGAGCCGCTTCTCGTGTGCGTAGAGCCCGGGCGCGATGAATGCCCAGGCCTGATACAGCACCCACGGCAGCGCAAGCACGAAGGCCACCATCATCGTGACCTTCACCGGCACGAAGAACGGGGTGACCACCCCGGTGGCGATCATGTTCGTGCCCGCGGGCAGGGTGTCCATCATCGGCTTGGCGAGGATGTCGTAGATGTCGCCGGCCCACGGCATCAGGCAGACGAACACGATCACGAGCGCGAGCAGCGCGCGGATGAGGCGGTCGCGCAGCTCGATGAGATGCGCGATGAAGGTTTCCTGTTGTGTGCTCATGCCTTGGTCTTTTCCGCGCCGGAGGCCACGCCCGCGCCTGCATCCAGCCCGAGCTCGAGCTGCGGACGCCCACCCCCCTCGGACGGGCGTTCCGCCGCCAGCAGCTGGCTGCCGGCGGTCGCCGGAGCCGGGGTGGCAGAAGCGTCTCCCGGCTGGGCGGGGGCGCCATCCGGCAGGATCGAGCGCAGTTCGCCTGCCGTGCGGTCAACCTCGGATTCGACGCTGGCCATTCCGGAACGAACGGAGGATTCCAGCTCCTGCGCCTGATGCTTGACCTGCTCCTGGAGCTTCTTCAGCTCCTCGAGCTGCATCTCGCGCTGGATGTCGGACTTCACGTCCGTCACGTAGCGCTGGACACGGCCCAGCAGATGGCCGGCAGTGCGTGCGACCTTGGGCAGGCGCTCGGGCCCGACCACGACCAGCAGCACGATGCCGATCACGATGAGTTCCGAAAAGCCGAAATCGAACATGTGTGCTCGCTCGCGACGCGGCCTGTCGATGACAGACCGCAGTAAAACGAAGGGGCGCTCCGGTCAGGGCGCCCCTCTTGCATCGAGACGCGAAGATCAGGACTGGGTCCGGTCGACCTTCTCGCGCGCCTCGCCTTCAATCGTCTGGCCGTTGGCGATCTTCTCCTGGCTGGCATCGGTGGACGCACCGGCGTCGCCTTCCTTCATGCCCTCCTTGAAGCCCTTCACCGCGCCACCCAGGTCGGAACCGATGTTGCGCAGCTTCTTGGTGCCGAACACCAAGAGGACGATGACCAGCACGATCAGCCAGTGCCAGATGCTCAAAGAACCCATACCGCTCTCCTTAGCGCTTCAACATGGGCGGCAGGGGATTCGGCCCGCCCAGAATGTGAAGGTGCAGATGATACACCTCCTGCAAGCCGACCCTGCCGGTGTTCACGATCGTCCGGAAGCCGTCGGCACAACCCTGCTCGCGCGCAATCCTGCCCGCTGCAACCATGAGACGCCCCATCGAGGCCTCGTGTTCCTCGCCGAGCTCCGCCATCGAATCCACGTGCACCTTCGGGACGACCAGAACATGCACCGGCGCGACCGGACTGATGTCGTGGAAGGCATAGACGTGCTCGTCTTCGTACACCTTCTTCGACGGAATTTCCCCGCGCACGATGCGACAGAAGATGCAGTCGCTCATGCGTTCGTACCCGTGGCGGTGCGCGACTTCTTCTCGTCGATGCCCGACACGCCCTCGCGGCGGCGGAACTCGGCGAGAACGTCGTCCACCGAGAGTCCGTAGTGAGCGAGGAGCACCATGGAGTGGAACCACAGGTCGGTGACCTCCCACACCAGATGCAGCATGTCCTTGTCCTTGGCCGCCATGATGGTCTCGGCGGCCTCCTCGGCGACCTTCTTGCAGATCGCGTCGGTGCCCTTCTGGTACAGGCTGGAGACGTAGGAGGAGTCCGGATCGGCCTTCTTGCGCGCGGCCAGGGTCTCGGCCACGCGGTGCAGCACTTCGATATCGATCATTTGTAGATCTCCTGCGGGTCTTTCAAAACCGGTTCGACGGCCTCCCAGCGGCCATCGGCGAAATACTTCTGGAAGAAGCAGCTGTGGCGCCCGGTGTGGCAGGCGATGCCTCCGACCTGTTCGATCTTCAGCAGCACCACGTCGTTGTCGCAGTCGATGCGGATGTCGAGCACCTTCTGCACGTGACCGGACTCCTCGCCCTTGTGCCACAGCTTACGGCGCGAACGTGACCAGTAAATGGCTTCGCCCGTCTCGGCGGTACGCTGCAGGGCCTCGCGGTTCATCCAGGCGAACATCAGCACATCGCCGCTGGCGGCCTCCTGTGCGATCACCGGCACCAGACCGTGCTCGTCCCACTTGACCTCGTTCAACCAGCGCGTGTTCTCGCTCACAAGCGCACCTCGATGCCGCGCGCGCGCATCAGCTCCTTGGCCTCGCGCACGGTGTGCTGTCCGAAATGGAAGATGCTCGCTGCCAGCACCGCATCGGCACGGCCCTCCGAGACGCCCTCGGCAAGGTGCTCCAGGGTGCCGACGCCGCCACTGGCGATCACCGGGATGCGCACCGCATCGGACACCGCACGCGTGAGCGCGAGATCGAAACCGCTCTTGGTGCCGTCACGGTCCATGCTGGTGAGCAGGATCTCGCCCGCGCCCAGCGACTCGACCCTGCGCGCCCACTCGATCGCGTCGAGCCCGGTGTTGTTGCGACCGCCGTGGGTGAACACCTCCCACTTGCCGGGCGCAGTCTGCTTGGCGTCGATCGCGACCACGATGCACTGGCTGCCGACCTTGCTGGAGGCGTCGTGCACCAGCTGCGGGTTGTTGACCGCCGCGGTGTTCATGCTGACCTTGTCGGCACCGGCGTTGAGCAGGCGGCGCACATCCTCGACCACGCGCACGCCACCGCCGACGGTGAGCGGGATGAAGACCTGCTCGGCGACCTGCTCGACCACGTGCAGGATGATGTCGCGGTCGTCGGAGCTCGCGGTGATGTCGAGGAAGGTGATCTCGTCGGCACCCTGCTCGTCGTAGCGGCGCGCGATCTCGACCGGATCGCCGGCGTCACGCAACTCGACGAAATTGACGCCCTTGACCACGCGCCCGGACTTCACGTCCAGGCAGGGGATGATGCGTTTTGCGAGCATCAGCGGCGCTCAGTGAGGAAAATCATTCGGTCACGCCGTTCAATTCGTCCGCACGCAGCTGCGCAGCGGCGAAATCCAGCGTGCCTTCGTAGATCGCGCGCCCGGTGATCGCGCCCATGATGCCTTCCTCCTCGACCGCGCACAGCGCGTCGATGTCGCGCAGGTCGGTGATGCCCCCGCTGGCGATGACCGGGATGCGCAGCGCGCGCGCCAGGCGCACGGTGGCTTCGATATTGACGCCCGAGAGCATCCCGTCGCGGCCGATGTCCGTGTAGATCACCGCTTCGACGCCGTAGTCCTCGAACTTCTTCGCGAGATCGACCACGTCGTGGCCGGTGAGCTTGGACCAGCCATCGACCGCCACCTTGCCATCCTTGGCGTCGAGGCCGACGATGATGTGACCGGGGAAGGCGCTGCAGGCGTCGTGCAGGAATCCGGGGTTCTTGACCGCGGCGGTGCCGATGATGACGTAGCTGATGCCGTTGTCGAGGTAGTGCTCGATGGTGTCGAGGTCGCGGATGCCGCCCCCGAGCTGAACCGGAATGTCGTCGCCGACGACGTCGGTGATCGCGCGGATGGCACCGCCATTCTTCGGCTTGCCGGCGAATGCGCCGTTCAGGTCGACCAGATGCAGGCGGCGGGCGCCGGCGTCGAGCCAGTGGCGCGCCATGGCGCCGGGATCTTCGGAAAACACCGTGGCGCCTTCCATTTCACCCTGTTTCAGGCGAACACAGTGACCGTCCTTGAGGTCGATGGCGGGGATCAGCAACATACGGGGATCAGTTCAGATGAGGCGGAGTCGTGAGACGGGCCGTCGGCGCTCAGGGCTGCCAGCGGATGAAATTTGCAAGAAGCCGGAGGCCGGCCGCGGCGCTCTTTTCCGGGTGGAACTGGGCCGCGAAGATATTAGCCCGCGCTACCGCACTGGTAAAGCGCAGCCCGTAGTCGGTTTCCGCCGCGGTCAGCGCCGCATCCGCGGGCACCACGAAATAGCTGTGCACGAAGTAGAAGCGCTCGCCATCCGGGATGCCCTCCCACAACGGGTGCGGCACCGACTGCCAGACCTCGTTCCAGCCCATGTGCGGCACCTTCAGCCGGCTGCCGTCCGCAGCCTGCATGCGCGCCTCGGGGAAGCGCACCACCTCGCCGGGCAGGATGCCGAGGCCCGGCACGTCCCCCTCGGCGCTGTGCTCGAACAGCATCTGCTGCCCGATGCAGATGCCGAGAAAGGGTTTGCTCGCCGCCGCGGCCAGCACCGCCGGACGCAGGCCGCGCGCATCGAGCTCGCGCATGCAGTCGGGCATGGCGCCCTGGCCGGGGAAGACGACGCGCTCGGCAGCGGCCACGCGGGCCGGATCGGAGGTGACGAAGACATCTTGGCCGGGCGCCACGTGCTCGATCGCCTTGGCGACCGAGCGCAGGTTGCCCATGCCGTAATCGATGATGGCCACGGTGGTCATCGGCTTGACTCGCTTTTCAACGGGAAGGCGGCCACAAGACGCAGCCGCGAGAAGGAAGCAATCAGAGCGCGCCCTTGGTCGAGGGAATGGTGCCCGCCGCACGCTCGTCGCGCTCGGCAGCCATGCGCAGCGCACGCGCGAAAGCCTTGAACACCGTCTCGCACTGATGGTGGGCGTTGTCGCCGCGCAGGTTGTCGATGTGCACCGTGACGCCGGCGTGGTTGACGAAGCCCTGGAAGAATTCACGCGCCAGGTCCACGTCGAAGTTGCCGATGCGGGCGCGGGTGAAATTGATGAAATAGTGCAGCCCGGGCCGGCCGGAGAAGTCCACCACGACCCGCGACAGGGCTTCGTCGAGCGGCACGTAGGCGTGGCCGTAGCGGCGCAACCCCTTCTTGTCACCGAGGGCCTTGGCGAAAGCCTGGCCGAGCGTGATGCCGACGTCTTCCACGGTGTGGTGGTCGTCGATGTGCGTGTCGCCCTCGCAGTGGATGTCGAGATCGATGAGGCCGTGACGGACGATCTGGTCGAGCATGTGATCGAAGAAGGGCACGCCGGTATCGAGCTTGCCCTGGCCGGTGCCATCGAGGTCGATGCGCACGGTGATCTTCGTTTCGAGGGTGTTGCGAGTGACTTCTGCTTGCCGCATGGGAGACTTCTGGCCAAAGGGTGAGGGTCGTGGCCATGATAACATCGCCCGGCAAACTCGCCGCAACGCGCAGGCTAGGGCGTGAGATCGGTCGCGCCACCGCGTGGCCGACCCGCGCCGCAAGGCGCTCACGCCGGGCGTGTGCAGCGAGCGCTCGTTCCACCCCAACCGCAGGCATCCTCATGAGCCGTTTCTGGAGCGCCGTCGTTCACGGCCTGACCCCCTACGTCCCGGGCGAGCAGCCCAAGCTCGACAACCTGGTCAAGCTCAACACCAACGAACACCCCTACGGCCCGTCGCCCAAGGCGCTGGAAGCGATCCGCGCAGCGACCAGCGACAGCCTTCGCCTCTATCCCGACCCGAACGCCGACGCCCTCAAGGGCGCGCTCGCAGCCCGCCACGGCGTGCAGCCGCAGCAGGTCTTCGTCGGCAACGGTTCGGACGAAGTGCTCGCGCATGCGTTCATGGCGCTGCTCAGGCACGATCGCGCACTGTGGTTTCCCGACATCAGCTACAGCTTCTATCCGGTGTACTGCGGGCTGTACGGGATCGCTCACCGGCAGATTCCGCTCGCCGAGGATTTCTCCATCCGTGTCGAAGATTACCTGCCGCGAGCGGATGCGACCGACGCGGATCGCCCCGGCGCGATCATCTTCCCCAACCCCAACGCCCCCACGGGCCGTCTGCTGCCCCTGCCCGAGGTCGAGCGCATCGTCGCCGGCAACCCGGACGCCGTGGTGCTGGTGGATGAGGCCTACGTCGACTTCGGCGGCGAGAGCGCGATCGCGCTCGTGCATCGCTATCCGAACCTTCTGGTGACCCACACGTTCTCCAAGAGCCGCTCGCTCGCCGGTCTGCGCGTGGGCTACGCGGTCGGCCACGCGGAGCTCATCGACGCCCTGGAGCGCGTCAAGAACAGCTTCAACTCCTACCCGCTCGACCGCCTCGCGATTGCCGGCGCCGTGGCGTCGGTGGAGGACGAGGCGTTTTTCCAGGAGAGTTGCCGCAAGGTGATCGCGACCCGAGACAAGCTGGTCGCGGACATGCAGGCGCTGCGGTTCGACGTGCTGCCCTCGGCGGCGAACTTCATCTTCGCCCGCCATCCGCATCGTGACGGCGGCGCGCTGACGGCCGAACTGCGCAAACGCGCGATCATCGTGCGCCACTTCAAGGCGCCGCGCATCGATCAGTTCATGCGCATCACCGTGGGCACGGATGCACAGTGCGCGACGCTGGTGCAGGCGCTGCACGAAATCCTGAAAGGCTGATTCGCGGGCACGTCCGCGCGCGCCGGGGAGCCGTGTCCGCCGGCGCTACGCGGGCCACCCCCGGGCACTCACACCTTCAGCCGCATCTCGGCCGAACGCGCGTGCGCCTGCAATCCCTCGCCATGGGCGAGGATCGACGCCACCTTGCCCAGGTGCTGGGCGCCCGCCTGCGAGATGTTCACGATGCTGGTCCGCTTCTGGAAATCGTAGGTACCCAAGGGCGACGAGAAGCGCGCGCTGCGCATGGTCGGCAGCACGTGGTTGGGGCCGGCGCAGTAGTCGCCGAGCGCCTCCACCGCCCAGTGGCCGACGAAGATCGCGCCGGCGTGGCGGATGTGGTCGATCCAGGCCTCCGCATTGTCCAGCGACAGCTCGAGGTGCTCGGGGGCGATGCGGTTGGCGAGCGCGCAGGCCTGCTCGAGGCTATCCACATGGACCAGCGCGCCGCGGTTGGCGAGCGACTTGGCGATGGTCTCGCGGCGCGGCATGGTGGGCAGCAGGCGGTCGATCGCCGCGTGCACCGCGTCGATGAAGCCGGCGTCGGTGCACAGCAGGATGGACTGCGCCAGCTCGTCGTGCTCGGCCTGGGCGAAGAGGTCCATCGCCACCCAGTCGGCGTGGCCGGAACCATCGGAGATGATCAGCACCTCGGAGGGCCCGGCGACCATGTCGATGCCGACCGTGCCGAACACCCGGCGCTTGGCCTCGGCCACATAGGCGTTGCCCGGCCCGACGATCTTGTCCACCTGCGGGATGGTCTGCGTGCCGTAGGCGAGCGCCGCCACCGCCTGCGCGCCGCCGATGGTGAACACGCGGTCGACCCCGGTGATCGCGGCCGCGGCCAGCACCAGCGGATTCTTCTCGCCGCGCGGGGTGGGCACGACCATGATCAGCTCGCCGACACCGGCCACCTTGGCCGGGATCGCGTTCATCAGCACCGAGCTCGGGTAGGACGCCCGCCCGCCCGGCACGTAGAGGCCGACGCGGTCGAGCGGCGTGACCTTCTGCCCCAGGCGGGTACCGTCGGCCTCGGTGAACTCCCAGGACTCGCCCTTCTGGCGTTCGTGATACACGCGGACGCGATCGGCGGCGATGGTCAGCGCCTCGCGCTGCTCCTTCGAAAGCCCATCGAGCGCGGCGTGGAGTTCGGACCTGGGCAGCTCCAGCGCCGCCATCGAGTGCACGTCGAGGCCGTCGAAACGGCGTGTAAACTCGACGACCGCGGCGTCGCCGGTGGCGCGCACCGCACGCAGGATCTCGGTGACCGCGGTGTCGATACGCTCGTCGGCCTCCGATTCGAAGGCGAGCAGCCCATCGAGGGTGGACAGGAATTCGGGTTCGCGCGCGTCGAGGCGGCGGATCGGTGTCTGGCCCATGGACGGTTCCTTACGATGTGATCGCGCCGGCGAAGGCGTCGAGCACCGGCTGGATGAGCTCGCGCTTGAGCTTGAGCGAGGCCTGGTTGACGATCAGGCGCGAACTGATCGGCATGATGTCCTCGACCTCCTCCAGGTTGTTGGCGCGCAGTGTGCCGCCGGTCGAAACCAGGTCGACGATCGCGTCGGCCAGCCCGACCAGCGGCGCGAGTTCCATCGAGCCGTAGAGCTTGATCAGGTCCACATGCATGCCCTTGCCGGCGAAGTGCGCCTTGGCCGCGTTCATGTACTTGGTGGCGACGCGGATACGTCCGCCCGGGCGCGTCGCGGCGGCGTAGTCGAAGCCCTTCTGCACCGCGACGCACAGCCGGCACTTGGCAATCTCGAGGTCGAGCGGCTGGTAGAGGCCGGCGCCGCCATGCTCGACCAGCGTGTCCTTGCCGGCGATGCCGAGGTCGGCAGCGCCGTATTGCACGTAGGTCGGCGTGTCGGTCGCGCGCACGATGACCAGGCGCACGTCCGGCCGGTTGGTGCCGATGATCAGCTTGCGCGAGGACTCGGGGTTGTCGGTGGGCACGATGCCCGCGGCGGCGAGCAGCGGCAGGGTCTCTTCGAAGATGCGGCCCTTGGAGAGGGCGAGCGTGATGCTGGACACGTGAAAAGCCTTGATCGGGGGGACCGCGCATTGTAACCCGGCGCCGCTTCTGTTAACCTTCGCCGCAACTGGCTGAACCGCAAGTGGCGGTTCGGCCTTTTCTTTTGTTTCGCCGCAAGGGCGGCGCGCACAGCACGCAGGAAGTCCCGAATGAAACCGTCGATCATCGTCTCCAGCAGCGACCTCGAGCGCCTCGAGGGTCTGCTCACCCTCCCCGCCTTCCGCAGCCGCAGCGACCTCGACGGCCTGCGCGCGGAGCTCGAGCGCGCCGACGTGCGCGAACCCGAGGAGATGCCGGCCGACGTCATCACGATGAACAGCCGCGCCCGCTTCGTCGAGGAAGGCACCGGCCGCGAGTATGAGCTGACCCTGGCCTACCCGAAGGACGCCAACGCCGAAGCCCATCGCGTGTCGATCTTCTCGCCCGCGGGCAGTGCGCTGCTCGGTCTTTCGGCCGGTCAGTCGATCGACTGGAAATCCTCCGACGGCAAGGAAATCCGCCTGAAAGTGCTGGAAGTCACCTGGCAGCCGGAGGCCAACGGCCAGTTCGAGCTCTGAAAGGGCGGCTCGCGCCTTCAGTCCGCAGCCTGGCCGGCGAACGCGCCGGCATTGGCCTGACGCCGCGGGAGCGGGCTTGCCGGCGAACGGCGGCTCGTCGGGCACGGCATTCGCGGGCAAGCCCGCTCACACGATGCCCGCTCCCGCGGCGCCCGCTCCTGCATCGGGTCGCCGCTTCGGTGGGAATGGCGCTCAGGCCAGGCGCCGCACCTTCGCGCCGAGCGCGGCGAGCTTGGCCTCCAGGCGCTCGTAGCCGCGATCGAGGTGATAGATGCGCTCGATCACGGTCTCGCCCTCGGCCACCAGCCCGGCCACCACCAGCGAGGCGGATGCACGCAGGTCGGTCGCCATGACGGTCGCGCCTTCCAGCTTCGCCACCCCCTGAACCACCGCCGTGTTGCCATCGATACGGATGTCGGCGCCCAGGCGCTGCAGCTCGACCGCGTGCATGAAGCGGTTCTCGAAGATGGTCTCGCGGATCATCGCCACGCCGTTGGCGACGCAGTTGATCGCCATGAACTGGGCCTGCATGTCGGTCGGGAAGGCCGGATAGGGCGAGGTGCGCAGGCTCACTGCGTTGAGTCGCGCGGGCGCCGACAGGCGGATCGCGTCGCGTTCGGACACCACCTCGCAGCCGGCGTCCATGAGCTTGTCGATCACCGCGTCCAGATAACACGACGAGGTGCCGGTCAGCCGCACCGAGCCGCCGGTCACCGCGGCCGCGCACAGGTAGGTGCCGGTCTCGATGCGGTCGGGCATGATGCGGTGGGTTGCACCATGCAGGCGCTCGACGCCGCGGATGCGGATCACGTCGCTGCCGGCACCCGAGATCTGCGCGCCCATCGCCACCAGGCAGTTGGCGAGGTCGACCACCTCGGGCTCACGCGCGGCGTTCTCGATCACGGTCTCGCCGTCGGCGAGCGCGGCGGCCATCATCAGGTTCTCGGTGCCGGTCACCGTCACCATGTCGGTGAACAGGCGCGCACCCTTCAGGCGCGGCACGGTGGCATGCACGTAGCCGTGCTCGACGCGCACCTCGGCACCCATCGCCTGCAGGCCCTTGATGTGCTGGTCCACCGGACGCGCGCCGATCGCGCAGCCGCCGGGCAGCGACACCCGCGCCTCGCCGCAGCGCGCCACCAGCGGGCCGAGCACGAGGATCGAGGCGCGCATGGTCTTGACCATCTCGTAGGGCGCGACCGGGTTGTTCAGGCCCGCGGCGTCGAGCGTGACGGCGTCACCGTCGCGCGCGACCTTCACCCCCATCTGCCCGAGCAGCTCGAGCAGGGTGTCGATGTCGTTCAGCCGCGGCACGTTCCGGAAGGTGACCGGCTCGGCGGTCAGCAGCGCCGCGCACAGGATGGGCAGGGCGGCGTTCTTGGCGCCGGAAATGGCGACCTCGCCCGACAGGCGGGCGCCGCCTTCGATCAGCAACTTGTCCATCGTCGTCTCACATGCCCAGTTCGCCGCGGCCTTCTTCCCACTGCGCGGGGGTGAAGGTCTGCAGCTGCAGGGCGTGAATCTCGTTGCCCATCAGGCGGCCGAGGGTGGCGTACACCGCCTGGTGCTGACGCACCTTCATCTTGCCCTCGAAGGTGGCGCTGACCACGATGCCGCGGAAATGCACGCCATCCTCGCCCTCGATGATCACCAGTTCGCAGGGCAGGCCCTGCTCGATCAGGCGTTTGATCTCGCTTGCTTCAAACATTTGGAATCCTTTACGAACGCAGCTTGTAGCCCCGCGCGAGCATCGCCAGGGTGAGCGCCGCGAGTACGACGAAACACAGGCTCACCACGCCCAGCGACAGCCAGGGCGAGGTGTCCGATTGACCGAAGAAACCGTAGCGGAACCCGTCGATCATGAAGAAGAACGGGTTGAAATGCGACACGTCCTGCCAGAACTGCGGCAGCGAATGGATCGAGTAGAACACCCCCGACAGCATCGTGAGCGGCATGATCAGGAAGTTCTGGAAGGCGGCGAGCTGGTCGAACTTGTCCGCCCAGATGCCGGCGATGACGCCGAAGGAGCCGAGGATCACGCCCCCCATCAGCGCGAAGGCGAGCACCCACAGCGGGTTGGCCATCGGCACCTCGACGAAGGCCGCCGACACCGCGAGCACGCCGCCGCCCACCATCAGCCCGCGCAGGGTCGAGGCGATGACGTAGGCGGCGTAGAACTCGCGGTAGGACAGCGGCGGCAACAGCACGAAGATGATGTTGCCGGTGATCTTGCTCTGGATCAGCGAGGACGAGCTGTTGGCGAAGGCGTTCTGCAGCACCGACATCATCACCAGCCCGGGCACCAGGAAGCTGGTGTAGGCGACTTCGCCATAGACGGTGACGTGGCGGTCGAGCACGTGCGAGAAGATGAGCAGGAACAGCAGCGCATTGAGCACCGGCGCGGCGACGGTCTGGAAGCTGACCTTCCAGAAGCGCAGCGTCTCCTTGTAGAGCAGGGTGCGAAAGCCGGTGAGCGGCGACTCGGGCGCCATCGGCTCGATGCGCGGCGCGGAGGGCGTCAGTTGATCAGGCACGGTTCATGACCTCGACGAAGACGCGTTCGAGATCCGGCTCGCCGAGCTGCATCTCGGTGAGGCCGGCGCCGGCCTCGCGCAGGCGGGCGAGCAGCGCCTCGACGTCGGCATAGGCGTCGAAGGCGAAGTCCACCCAGCCGCCCTCGCCGGCGATGCCGCCCAGCGCCACGCCGCGCTCCGGGTGTGCCAGGCGCGCGCGCAGACTGTGGGTGGCGAAGCGGCGCAGCAGGTTGTCGGTGGTGTCGAGCGCCACCACCCGGCCCGCCTTGAGCATGGCGATGCGGCCGCACAGGGTCTCGGCCTCTTCCAGGTAGTGCGTGGTCAGCACGATGGTGTGGCCGTCGCGGTTGAGCTTGCGGATGAACTGCCACAGCCCCTGGCGCAGCTCGACGTCGACGCCCGCGGTGGGCTCGTCGAGCACGATCACCGGGGGCCGGTGCACCAGCGCCTGCGCCACCAGCACCCGCCGCTTCATGCCGCCGGACAGCGCGCGCATGTTGGCCTGCGCCTTGTGGGTGAGATCCAGGCTGGCGAGGATCTCGTCGATCCAGTCGTCGTTGTTGCGGATGCCGAAGTAGCCCGACTGGATGCGCAGCAGCTCGCGCACCGAGAAGAAGGGATCGAACACCAGTTCCTGCGGCACCACGCCGAGGTTGCGGCGCGCATTGCGGTAGTCGCCGACGACGTCGTGCCCCATGATCGCGAGCGTGCCGCCATCCGGACGGACGAGTCCGGACAGTGCCGAAATCAGCGTGGTCTTGCCGGCGCCATTGGGGCCGAGCAGGCCGAAGAACTCGCCCTGCTCCACCTCGAGGTCGACGCCGCCGAGCGCCTTGAGTGCACCGTAGTGCTTGGTCACGCCGGAGACACGGATCGCCGGCACGCTCATGCGCGCGACTCCAAAGGCAACAGCGCATCGATGTCGTAGAGCGCGGCAAGGCTGCTCATGCCGGCAGGCAAGCTGCGCACGGTGAGCCGCTTGCCCGCTGCGCGCGCGCAGCGCATCCAGTCGAGCAGCAACGCGAGCGCAGCCGAGTCCGCCGCGCCGATGCGGGCGAAATCGACCACGAGGTCGCCCGCGCGTGCCCGTCGCCGGCCCTCCTCGAGGATCGCGGGCGCCGACACCATGGTCAGCTCGCCCTCGGGCGCAAACACAACCATCGACACCGGATCGCTCATGCGCCGCGCGCGCCCTCGGCCTGCTGCAGGCCGTGCTGCTCGGCGAGCGTGCGGTTGCGCTCCTCGAGCGACCTGATCAGGCCGTCGATCCCGCCACGACTGATCTCCTGGCCGAAGCTGCTGCGGTAGTTGGTGACCAGGCTGACGCCGGCGACGATCACGTCGAACACCTTCCAGCCCTGCTCGCTCTTCTCGAGCATGTAATCGATCCCGATCGGCTGCGCGCCGGACTGGATGACCTCGGTGCGGATCTGCACGCGGGTGTCGGCGGGCGCGAAGCGCGAAGGGCGAAACTCGATGCGCTGGTCGCGATACTGGGTGAGCGCGTTCGAATACGTGCGCACGAGCAGGGTGCGGAAGGCGTCGGTCAGCCTGGTCTGCTGCTCGGGCGAGGCCTGGCGCCAGTCGCGGCCGACCGCGAGCATGGTCATGCGGCGGAAATCGAAGTGCGGCAGCACCTTGGCGTCGACGAGCGCGATCACGCGCTTGGTGTCGCCAGCCTGGATGGCCTTGTCGGCACGCACGATCTCGAGCACCTCGTTGGTGACGTCGCGCACCAGGTCGTCGGGGCCCTTGACCTCGGCTGCGGCGGGCAAGGCGCCGGCGAGCAGCAGACAGAAGAAGGGCAGCAGGAAGCGGTTCAGCAGTCGTTTCATTTTCGTCTTTCAGTCCTTACCGGTTTTCGGGCCGCACACCGGTGCCGGCGGGGCGGCCGAGCCCCGCGAGTTCGAGGCGCTCCACCGCGGTGACCGCGGCGACATCGACCGCCTCGCCCAGAGGGGCGGCCGACTGTTCATCGAAATCTTCGTACACCCGCTCCTGGCGGCCATCATTGACCTTGTAACGGCGTTGTTCGAGATAGAAGTCGCGCACGAAGGCGTAGCGGTCGAGCGCCGCCTGCTCGAGGGTACGGTCGGTACCGAGCAGGACCGAGCGGCCATGGACCACGCGGGTCGCCACCACGGTGTTGCGCGTCGGCACGTGATCGATGCTGAAGGGCTCGTTACCCATCATGTCCGCAGGCAAGGCGACGGCGTCGCGCACCGTACGCGGCCCGAAGAAGGGCAGCACGATGTAGGCGCCCTCGCCCACGCCCCAGCGCCCGAGCGTCTGGCCGAGGTCCTCGTCGTGCTTGGCCAGGCCGGCCTCGCTGGCGATGTCGAGCAGGCCGAGCAGCCCCCAGGTGGAGTTGAGCGCGAAGCGCATCAGGTCGCTCATGCCCTCGGCGAACTTGCCCTGCAGCATGTTGTTGAGCCCGATCCACGGATCGGCGAGATTGCCGAGCACGTTGCCGATGCCGGTGCGCAGCGGGCTGGGCAGCACGGCCTCGTACACCTGCGCAGCCGGCTTGATGGCGACCCTGTCGACCTGTTCGTTGAAGCCGAACATGGCGCGGTTGTAACCCTCGAGCGGGTCCTTGGGGTTGCCGGTGCTCGCACAACCGGTCATCAAGGCGGCCGACAGCGCGACCGCGATCACGCCGGCACGGGAAGAACGGAAGACGTCTGGCATTGTTGTTTTCTCCGGAAATCCTGGCCGCCTCACTGCGCCGGCGGGGCGTCGGCGGCACGGTCGAACATGAACTGGCCGATCAGCTTCTCGAGCACGACCGCGGACTGGGTGATCAGCACGCGATCGCCATTCTCGAGCATGCCGCTGTCGGCGCCGGCCTCGAGCCCCACGTACTGTTCGCCGAGCAGGCCGGAGGTCAGGATCGACGCCGTGGTGTCGGCGGGAAAGGCGTAGCGCTTGTCGATCTCGAGCTCGACCACGGCGCGGTAGATCTGCGAATCGAAGCGGATGCCGGCGACGCGGCCGACGAGCACGCCCGAACTCTTCACCGGCGCGCGCACCTTGAGGCCGCCGATATTGTCGAAGGGCGCCTCGACACGATAGGTCTCGCTGCCATTGATGCCCGAGAAATTGCCGACCTTCATCGCCAGGAACACCAGCGCGGCGAAACCGATCGCAACAAAAATGCCGACCCACAGGTCGAGCGCGGTACGACTCATCATCAACCCCGGAACATGAAAGAGGTAAGCACGAAGTCCAGCGCCAGGATGGCCAGCGCGGAGGTCACGACGGTGCGGGTGATCGCGCGCGACACGCCCTCGGCGGTGGGCTGGCAATCGTAGCCTTCGAACACCGCGATCAGCGACACCACCGTACCGAAGACCGCGGACTTGATCACGCCGTTCATCACGTCGTACTCGAATTCCACCGCGGCCTGCATCTGCGACCAGAAGGCGCCGTCATCGACACCGATCACCACCACGGTGATCAACCAGCCGCCGAAGATGCCCATCGCCGAGAACAGCGCGGCCAGCAGCGGCATCGACAGCACCCCGCCCCAGAAGCGCGGCGCGACCACGCGCGCGATCGGGTTGACCGCCATCATGTCCATCGCCTTCAGCTGCTCGGTGGTCTTCATCAGGCCGATCTCGGCGGTGATCGCCGAGCCTGCGCGGCTGGCGAACAGCAGCGCCGCGATCACCGGACCGAGCTCGCGCAGCAGCGACAGCGCCACCATCACGCCCACCGCGTCGGCCGAGCCGTAGCGCTGCAGGATGTCGTAGCCCTGCAGTCCCAGCACGAGGCCGACGAAGAGCCCCGACACCACGATGATCAAGAGCGACAGCACGCCGCTGAAGTAGAGCTCGCGGATGGTGAGATGGATGCGGCGCAGCGACTGGCCGGAGTTCATCAGCACCGCGAGCAGGAAGCGGGTGGCGAAACCCAGCCGCCAGACACCGTCGATGCTCAGCGCACCGATGCGCCGCAGCGCGGACGCGATCGCGTTCATGCTCCCTCTCCGCCGAGCAGGCTGTCGATCGGCGACGCCGGATAGTGGAACGGCACCGGCCCGTCCGCCTCGGCATTGACGAACTGATGCACGAAGGGATCGGTCGAGGCGCGGATCTCAGCCGGCGTGCCCTGGGCGACGATGCGTCCATCGGACACGAAATAGATGTAATCGACGATCTCGAGCGACTCGTGCACGTCGTGCGTGACCATCACCGAGCTCGCGCCGAGCGCGTCGTTGAGCTTGCGGATGAGCTGGCCGATGATGCCGAGCGAGATCGGGTCGAGGCCGGCGAAAGGTTCGTCGTACAGGATCAGCATCGGGTCGAGCGCCACCGCGCGCGCCAGCGCCACCCGTCGCGCCATGCCGCCGGAGAGCTCGTTCGGATGCAGCTTCGCCGCGCCGCGCAGGCCGACCGCCTGCAGTTTCATGAGCACCAGGTCGCGGACCATGCCAGCGGGCAGTTCGGTGTGCTCGCGCAGCGGGAAGGCGACGTTGTCGAACACGCTCATGTCGGTGAACAGGGCGCCGAACTGGAACAGCATGCCCATGCGCCGCCGCAGCGCGTACAGCTCGCTGCCCGACAGCCGCGCCACATCGCGCCCCTCGACCTCGACCGCGCCGGCGGTCGCGCGCAACTGCCCACCGATCAGGCGCAGCAGCGTGGTCTTGCCGCAACCGCTGCCGCCCATGATGGCGACGACCTGGCCGCGATGCACGCTCAGGTCGATACCGCGCAGGACCTCGCGCTCGCCATAGGCGAAGCGCACGTCGCGCAGGCAAACCAGCGGGGGGGTCGATTCGGCAGGGGTACGCACGAAAAAGCGGGGGCGGGAAAAACGTCGAACTATAGCAGAGCCGGACGACATCCGGTCCGCCGTTGCTGCAATGCAACAACAGCCGGCGCGAGACCCCGCGGCCTCCAGATGCGTTGCCGACCAGATACTTGCATCGCCGGGCGCAGGCTTCCCCGAGACCTCCTAAGAAATGCAAATGGGTTATTCCAATTTGCCGTTAATCCATTTAGCATTTCCGCATGCACCCCTCGACAACCCATGCCGTCTTCATCGCGAGCCTGTTCGCAGTCACCGCCTGCGCGCCCCTGCATGCGCCCCCCGAGATCCGCGGCCACCTCGATGCCCGCACCGCGTCCGCCGCCCCGTCGCAGCGGGCCGAGAGCGCGGCCGAGGCCACGCCGCAGCCGGCGCGGGCCGCGCATACCGACGCCGGAGACGCGCGCGCGCCGGACGCCCCGCTACCAGCCGCGCAGTCGCGGTCGCAGCGAGGCTACTCGCTCGACGTGCGTGACATCCCGGTCGCCGAACTGCTGCTCGCCATCGGCCGCGATGCCGGCCTCGAGCTCGACCTGCACGCCGGCATCGAGGGCCGCGTGACCCTGCGCGCGCACGACCAGCCGCTGCGCGAACTGCTCGCCCGCATCGCCCGCCAGGCGGACATCCGCTACGAACTCAACGGCCGCCACCTCGTCGTCCGCCCCGACACCCCGATCATCCGCAGCTACGCGCTCGACTACGTCAATCTGAGCCGCGAGATGCGCGGCACCGTCGCCACCAGCACGCAGATCGCCACCACCGGTTCGGCGAACCAGGCAGGCGCCAACGCCGCCGGCAATGCCTCCGTCACCCAGATCGAGACGCGCGCCAGCAACGACTTCTGGTCGGCGCTCGAGGCCAATCTCGCCAGCATCCTCGCCGACGCAGACGGCGCCTCGCGCTGCAGCGGCGACAGCAGTCGCTGCCGCAACCCGGACGTGATGATCAACCGCGAGGGCGGCGTGCTGATGGTGCGCGCCACCGCCCGCCAGCACGAGCAACTGCGCGCCTATCTCGGCCACGTGCAGAAGGCGGCGCGCCGCCAGGTCATGATCGAGGCCACCATCGTCGAGGTCACCCTGGCCGACGGCTACCGCCAGGGCATCGACTGGACGCGGATCGGGGTGCCGGGCTGGAACGTGCGCCCACGGGGGAGCGGCGACGCCATGCCCGGACAGCCGACGGTGTCCTACCTCTCGGCCCGCAACGACGTCCGCCTCGAACTGCTCGAGACATTCGGCACCGTGAAGGTGCTGTCCAGCCCGCGCCTGTCGGTGCTCAACAACCAGACCGCGATGCTCAAGGTGGTCGAGGAGGTGGTGTACTTTCTCGTCGACAGCACCACCACCGAATACGACGACCGCAAGCAGGCGCGCATCACCGCCACCACGACGCCCCAGTCGGTGTCGGTGGGCATGGTCATGTCGGTCACCCCGCAGATCAGCGCAGAGGGCGAGATCACGCTCAACGTGCGGCCGACGATCTCGGGCATCTCCGGCTTCAAGGACGACCCCAACCCCTCGCTCGGCGACATCCCCAACCGCGTGCCGCAGATCCGCACGCGCGAGATCGAGTCCATGCTGCGCCTGCGCAGCGGCGAGATCGCCGTGCTCGGCGGCCTGATGGAAGACCGCATCGACCACGACACCGGGCGCATCCCGCTGCTCGGCGACCTGCCGGTGCTGGGCGAGCTGTTCACCCGCCGCGACAACGCGGTGCGGCGCACCGAGCTGCTGATCTTCCTGCGCCCGCTGCTGATCGACGAGCCGGGGCTGGAGGACGGCTATGCGAGCTACGCGGCGCATCTTCCCGACGACGCCTTCCTCTCCGCCGCGCCCTCCCCCGGGCAACGCAACTTTCCGCACCTTCCGTTGCGCCCGCTGCTGGTGCCGGCTGCCACGGACACAGCTCCCGCCCCCGGACTCGCGCCATGAACGCCCCCCTGCCCATCGGCCAGATCCTGATCGCCGCCGGCCTCATCGGCGAGGATCAACTGCGCATCGCCCTCCACGAACAGCACACCCGCCACCAGCCGCTCGGCCGCGTGCTGGTCGAACTCGGCTTCGTCAGCGAGGCCGCACTGCGCGAGGCGCTCGCCGCCCGCAGCGGCCTGCCCTGCGTCGACCTGGCCACCGCGCTCGCCGATCCGGACGCGATCGCGCGCGTGCCGCAGGCGCTCGCCCGCCGCCACCGCCTGCTGCCCCTGCACTACGACGCCGCCCGCCACCGCCTGATCGTGGCGATGGCCGACGCCCATGACATTGTCGCGCTCGACCGCCTGCGCGCGGAACTCGGCCCCGAGGTGCATATCGAGCTGCGCCTCGCCGGCGACAACGAGCTCGGACGCGCCATCGAGCAGCACTACGGCCAGGCGGGCTCGATCGAAGCACTGGTGCATGCGCTCGAGGCGCGCAACGGCGGAAGCGGCGGCGCGGCGCGCGACCCGCAGCTGGTGGTGCGACTCGTCGATGCCTTGCTCGCGGAGGCCGCCGCGCGCGGCGCCTCCGACCTGCATTTCGAACCCGAGGCCGGCTTCCTGCGCATCCGCCACCGCATCGACGGCGCGCTTCGCCAGGTGCGCGCCCTCGCCCGCACGTGCTGGCCCGAGCTCGCAGTGCGCCTGAAGGTGCTCGCCGGCCTCGACATCGCCGAATCGCGCTGCCCGCAGGACGGCCGCATCAGCCTCGCGGTCGGTGGGCGGCCGATCGACTTCCGCGTCGCCACCCAGCCCACGGTGCATGGCGAGAACATCGTGCTGCGCATCCTCGACCGCGACAAGGGCATCGTCCCGCTCGCTGCGCTCGGCCTCACCCCAGAGCAGGCGGCCGCCCTCGAGCACATCCTCGCGCGTCCGGAAGGCCTGGTGCTGGTGGTGGGTCCCACCGGCAGCGGCAAGACCACCACGCTCTACTCGATGCTCAACCACCTCAGCACCGAGGCGGTGAACATCATGACCCTGGAGGACCCGGTCGAGTACCCGCTCGCCCTCATCCGCCAGACCCAGGTCGGCGAGGCCTCGCGCCTGGGTTTCGCCGATGGCGTGCGCGCCCTGTTGCGCCAGGACCCGGACGTGATCCTGATCGGCGAAATCCGCGACGCCGACACCGCGACCATGGCCCTGCGCGCCGCGCTCACCGGCCACCAGGTGTTCGCCACGCTGCACGCCAACTCGGTGTTCGGCGCGCTTCCCCGCCTGGTCGAGATCGGCCTCGCCCCCGAGCTTCTGGCCGGCAACCTCACCGGCCTGCTCTCGCAACGCCTGGTGCGCCGCCTGTGCCCCGACTGCAGCCGGACACGTCCAGCCACCATCACCGAGCGCAACCGCCTCGGCCTCGCCGCGGATGCCGATCCGCCGACGCTGCACGAAGCCGCAGGCTGCCCGGCGTGCGACTTCCGCGGCTACCGGGGTCGCCTGGCGATCACCGAGATCCTGCCCATCGACGCCGAACTCGACGCGCTCGTCGCCCGCCGCGCGCACGCGGCCGAACTGCGTGCCGCCGCAGGCCGCAAGGGCCACCGCAGCCTCGCCGAGGATGGCGTGCGCCGCGTGCTCGACGGCAGCACCAGCCTGCGCGAGCTCGCGCGCGTGGTCGATCTGTCGCCGCTGGCCGCTGCCCCGGGCGCCACACGGCCCGCTCAGCCATGAGCCATTTCCGCTACCGCGCCGTCGCCGAGGACGGCCGTCGCGTGCGCGGCGCCCTCGACGCAGACGACCTCGCCGGGCTCGAGCTGCGCCTGCGCGCCCAAGGCCTGCTCCTGATCACTGCCCGCGCCCGCCGTCCCGGCCTGCTGGGCGCAGCACGCCCCCCGCGGCGCGAGCTGATCACCTTCTGCTTTCACCTCGAACAGCTGCTCGAGGCCGGCGTCCCGCCCTTCGAGAGTCTCTCCGCGCTGCGCGACGCCGTCACCGAGCCCCGCCTGCAGCGCACGATCGCCGCCCTGCTCGCCGACGTCGAGCGCGGGCGCCCCTTGTCGGACGCCGCCGCCAGCCAGCCACAAGCCTTCTCCCCGGTGGCGGTGAGCCTGCTGCGCGCGGGCGAGACCGCCGGCCACCTGCCGCAGGCCATCCGCGACATCGGCGCCATGCTGAGCCAGGAGGAGGCGCTCGCCGCCCACGCGCGTCGGGTCAGCGTCTACCCGCTGGTCGTCGGCGCGGTCCTGCTGCTCGCCATCGTGGTCGCGCTCACCCAGGTCGTCCCCGAGGTCGAGAAGCTGCTGCGCACCACAGGCCAGGCCTTGCCGCTGCAGACCCGCATCCTGGTCGGCCTGTCGCAGCTGGTGCGCGACTGGGGCTGGGCAATCCTCCTCGGCGGCGCTGCGGCGCTCGGGGCTGCGGCCCACGCCCTCGCCCGCTCCGAAGCCTTGCGTATCCGCGCCCACGCGCTGCGCCTGCGCCTGCCGCTGGTCGGCGAGCTCCTGCGCAAGCTCGCGCTGGCCCGTTTTGCCGCGCTCTTCTCCACACTCTATCGTGCCGGCATCAACGTCATCGACGCCCTGCGCGCGAGCGAGGACGCCACCGGCAACCTCGCGCTGCGCGAGGGCCTGCGCACCGCCCGCCAGGGCATCGAGCAGGGGAGAACGATCTCCGCCGCCTTCGCGGACGCGGCCGTCTTCCCGCCCCTGGTGACGCGCATGCTGCAGCTCGGCGAGCACACCGGAGCGCTCGACCACGCCCTGGCCAAGGTCGCGGCCCTCTACCAGCGCGATGTCGAGGATGGCATCGGCCGCCTGCAGGCCGCGGCGGAACCGGCGCTGACCCTGCTCCTCGGTGGCCTTCTGCTGTGGATCGCCAGCGCCGTGCTCGGCCCGATCTACGACCTCATCACCCGCCTGCCGGTCTGAACCATGCTGCGCAAACCTCTCCTGCTGGCCATCGACGCGCTCGGCCTGGACGTATGGCATATGCATGACCACCGACTCGTCCGCGGCGCCCGCTTCGCGGTCGGCGAACACGCGGCGCTGGCCGCCTGGCTCGCTGGCCGCAGCGTCGCCGAAACCTGCCGCATCGTGGTGAACCTCGCCGACGAGGCCTACGAGATCGAGGATCTCCCGCGCCTGCGCGGCGGCGACCGCAAGGCCCTGCTCGCGCGCCGCAGCGCGGCCTGGTTCCCGCCCCCCGCGTTCGCCCGCAACTGGTCGCTGGGCGCCCCGCCCGATGGCCGCGCCGGCGCCGAGCGCATCGTCTTCGCCGGACTGGAACGCACCGACGCCCTGCTGCCGTGGCTGGAGGTGGTGCGCACCAGCCGCCTGCGCGTGACCAGGCTGGTATCGGCAGGGAGCCTGCTGCCACTGATTCTCGCGCTTCCGGCGACGGGCGGTGCGCCACTGCGGGGGCCGCAGCTCGTCGCCGGCTTCACGCGCGGCGGTCTGCGCATCAGCCTGATCGAGGACGGCCGACTGCACTTCTCGCGCCTGGTCGAGCACTGCACGCTCGCCACCGCCCGCCAGTCGCCCGCCTGGCGCGATGAGATCGAGCGCACCCGCGCCTACCTGCTCGCCCAGCACCGCCTGGCGTCCGGCAGCGTGGCGCCGATCCTCGTGCTCGAGCGCGCCGAGGCCGTGCACACGCTGACGCCGGCACCTACGCCGGCGGAGAACGGCCGTCCCGGCGTCACGTTCGCAGGCACGGCTACCGCAGGCAGCACCTCCGGCGGGCCTAGCGATGCCGACGAGACGCCCAGCGTCTTCGAAACGCAGCTGCTTCACGCCCTGCTGCGCGCCCCCGGGAAGATCGGCTGGAGCCTCGACGCGGCAGGCGCTGGCATGCCCCTGCACGAACGCCTGCGCCCCTCGCCGCGTGCGCTGGCGCTCGCCTGCGTGGTCGTCGCCGGCACCGTCGGCGCAGGCGTCTGGCTCAGCGAGCAGGAAGCCGCCGCCGCGGCGCGGGCCACCGAAGCCGCAGCCCGCAGCGCGCGCGAGGAGGCGGCACGGATCGCCGCGCAGGCCCCCACACAACCGCCCGCGCCGCCGACCGCTCCGATCGAGGCGCCCGTCCTCGCGCCCCCACCGGAGGAAACCGCGCCTCCAATCACCCCGCCGCCGTGCGCGCCTGCGGTCGCGCCGCCGCCATCCCCACTGCCGACGCCGCAGCGCATCGACGGCATCCTGTTGCGCCCCGATGGCGAGGCTCTGGTCTGGCTCGACGGTACGCTGGGCACCGCCCGGGCGGCGGGCCTTCACCGGCCGCGGGGCCAGGCGCCGGCGCTCTCCGCGCGCCACGACGGCCGCAGGACGCTGCGCACCGGCGACACCTGGACCCCGCCCGCAGCGGCCAGCGCGCCCTCCAGCCTCCCCGCCACGGGACGCGCGCCACCGCCCGGGCCCACCACCCCCCTCTCCGAGGCCGCCGAGCGGAGCACTGCGGAGGCGGGCGGATGAGCGTGTCCGGACTGAGCCTGCCCGAACGCACGCGCAAACACCTCCATCGCCGGCCACGCCCGACGCGCCGCCCCCGCGCCGATGGCTCCGACGCAGGGCGCTCCCACGGCCAGGCACTGAGCGCGGCGCTGCTGCTGGCGGCCGTGCTTGCGGCAGGCACCATGCTCGCCGGCGGCGCGCTGCGCACGCGCGCCGAGGCCATCGCCCATGCGCGTAGCCTCGAGGCGCTCGCCCAGGCGCGCAACGCGCTGATCGGCTATGCGATCAGCTACGAGGAGCGTCATCCCGGCGAGGGCTATGGCTTTCTGCCCTGCCCGGACCGCGGCAACGAGGGCTCCACCCCGATCGGCGCCTGTGGTGCGCGCGACACGGCCGCGATCGGGCGCCTGCCCTGGCGCACGCTCGGTCTGCCCGAGCTGCGCGACGGCTGGGGCGAGTGCCTGTGGTACGCGGTCTCCGGCAGTGCCAAGCACAACCCCAAGCCGCTCGCGCTCAACTGGGACAGCCGCGGCCAGTTCGCGCTCGAGGACGCCGGGGGCGCGCCGCTGCCGGTCGCGGCCCCCGACGGCCGTGCAATCGCGGTCGTCTTCGCACCTGGACGCGCACGTTCCGGTCAACTGCGTCCCCCCGCGCGCCCATTCAGATGCAGCGGCAGCGACGCGGCGAGCGAGGATCTGCCGCACTATCTCGACCATCCGTTCGCGGTCGGCGATACCGGCTCCCAGCGCCTCGCCCAGGGCGCGCTGCGCCCGGACGACGCGTCCGCAACCAACGACCTGCTGGCCTGGGTCGGCATCGATGACGTCTTCGATGCCCTGCGCCGCCGCCATGACCATGCCGGCCACATCGATGCGCTCATCGACCGTGCCGCAGCCGCGCTCTCGGCGCGGCTCGACCCCGCGAACGGCGGCGAGACCTGGCGGACGGCCCACGGCGTCGCCCGCGGCGCGCTCGTCATCGGCGGCCTGCCCACGGCCGAAGCGCTAGGCCTGCCCGCCGGCGCGCGCCCGCCGATCGACCATTGGCGCGACCAGATGCGCTTTGCCGCCTGCGCAGACGGCACCGCCTGCATCGCCGTCAGCCGCGAGAACGGGGACGTCACGCACTGCCACGCGATCCTCGCCTTTGGGGGCGAGCGCATCCGCGGCGGCACGGGCGCCCAGCAGCGCCTGGACGAAACGCAGCGGGCCGACCCGGCGCAGTACTTCGAGGGGCACAACGCCCTCCACCTCGCCACGGGGAGCCCCACCTTCGACGGCGCAGCGCGGTTCTCCGTCGCCGACCGCACCCAGCCCGCGACTGCCGACGTGATCCGATGCCTGCCCTGAAACCGAACCCACGCCCGCCGCGCGCCGCGTCCCCGCAACGCACCCACGGCTTCACCCTGGTCGAGCTGGCGATGGTGCTGGTGATTCTCGCCCTGCTCGGCGGCAGCCTGGTGGTGCCGCTCGCCAGCCGCATCGAGGCGCGCGACCGCCAGGCCGCAACGGAGCGCCTGCGCGACATCCAGCACGCCCTCACCGGCTTCGCCATCATCCACGGCCGCCTGCCCTGTCCGAGCACCGAAACCGATCCGGCGGCCCCCGCCTATGGTGTCGAGGACCCGCCGCCCTGCAACCACGCGGCCGAGGGCCGGCTGCCCTGGCGCACGCTCGCCCTGCCGGCCACCGACCCTTGGGGCCGACCCCGCCTGCGCACCGAAGACGATTGGGCCGGACACTGGCGCTATCGGGTCGACCCCGCCTTTGCATCCGCCGCCATCGGCGCGGCAACCGCGCCCACGGGCAACCTGCAGATCCGCAGCCACGACGGCAGCCGCATCACCACCACCGAGTCGCAGGCAGTCGCGGTCATCGTCTCGGCCGGCGCCAACCGCCGGATGGACGGGCTCAACGCCGCCGTCGCGCCGGCCGCACCCACCTACCAGGCCGGCGAGGCCACCGCCGACTTCGACGATCTGCTGGCCTGGATCGGCCGCCCGCTGCTGATCGCGCGCCTCGCCCAGGCCGGCCGGCTGTAGCCCGTTGGGCTGCCCACCGCCACGCCCCCATTCACCCACGCCCACCAAGGAGACACGCACATGAAGAAGCCGCAGAACGGATTCACCCTCGTCGAGATCGCCATCGTCCTGCTCATCATCGGCCTGCTGCTCGGTGGCGTGCTCAAGGGCCAGGAGCTAATCGACAGCGCGAAGGCGAAGAACCTCGCGCAGGACCTGCGCGGCATCCCGGCCATGGTGCACGCCTACCAGGACCGCTTCCGCAGCCTGCCGGGCGACGACCCCGCAGCCACCCGCAACCTGTGCCCGGACGGCGCGGCGTGCACGGTCGCCGGCAACGGCAATGGGGTGATCAATGGGGACTGGGACGCGCTCGACGGCGCCGAAACGGTGCGCTTCTGGCACCACCTGCGCCTCGCCAACCTGATGACCGGCAGCACCGACCCCGACGCCCCCGGCTTCCTGCCGCGCAATGCGCTCGGCGGCCGGCTCGGTGTACAGCGCGGCAACAGCATCCTGGGCGTGCCGGGGGGTATGGTCGTGTGCTCGGACGCCATTCCCGGCAAGATCGTGCGCCAGCTCGACCTCGCGCTCGACGACGGCGACCCCGCACGCGGCTCGGTGCGCGCCGGCACCCGGGGCAACGAGGGCGTGGTCGCGATTTCCGCCGCCAATCCTCTGCAGGACGCCAACAGCCACACCGTGTGCGCGAGCCTGTGACGGCCGCCGCGCAGCCCCCCTGCCGCCCTCGAAGGTCGCGATCAGCCGCCGAGCAGCCGCTGCTCGGCGGCCTCCAGAGCGCTCGGCGCGCCAAGCAGCACGACCACGTCACCGGCCTCGATGCGAGTCTCGACCCCGGGCGAAAGCCCGCGAATGCCCCGCCGCCGCACCGCCGACACCGACACGTCGAGGGCGTCCAGGGACATCTCGCCGAGTGCGCGGCCGACCACCGCGGCGCCGGGGGGGACGCTCACCGAGCGCAGGCGCGCTTCATTGGCGTCACCGCCCTCGCCGAACTCGCTGCTGCCCTGGAAGAACCCGCGCATCAGCGCATAGCGCTGGTTGCGGATGTCGCGGATGCGACGCACCACGCGCTTGAGCGGCACCCCGATGAGGGCGAGCGCATGCGAGGCGAGCATGATGCTGGCCTCGAAGGCCTCCGGGACCACCTCGGCGGCGCCGGCCTGGGCGAGCCTTTCCATGTCGGCCTCGTCGCTGGCGCGCACCACCACCGGCAGATCGGGGCGCAAGGCATGAGCGTGGTGGATCACGCGCAGCGCCGACTCGACCTCGCCGAAGGACACCACCAGCGCGCTCGCGCGCATGATGCCGGCCGCCATCAGCGTCTCGCGCCGCGCCGCATCGCCGTAGACCACCGTGTCGCCGGCGGCGCCCGCCTCGCGCACGCGCTCGGGGTCGAGGTCGAGAGCGACGTAGCTGACGTTCTCCTGCTCGAGGAAGCGCGCCATGTATTGCCCACTGCGGCCGTAGCCGCAGACGATGATGTGGCGATCGGTGTTGAGCGACTGGGCGGCGACCCGGGTGAGCTCCATCGATCGCAGCAGCCATTCGGAGGCCACGAAGCGCATCACCAGACGGTCGCTGATCTGCACGATCATCGGCGCCACCAGCATCGACAGCACGAGCGCCGCCACCGTCACCTGCACGAGGCCGTGCGGCATCAAGTCGTGGCCGAGCACCAGTGACAGCAGCACGAAGCCGAACTCGCCACCGGCGCACAACCACAGGCCCGAGCGCATCGCGGTGCCCGGCGGCGAACCGAAGAGGCGGGACAGCCCGAACACGACGCCGAACTTGAGCACCAGCATGCCGGCCAGCATGCCGAGCACGGCGGGCAGGTGGCGCAGGATCTCCATGACGTCCAGCAGCATGCCGACGGTGACGAAGAAGAGCCCGAGGAGCACATCGCGGAACGGCTTGATGTCCTCCTCGACCTGGTAGCGATACTCGGTCTCGGAAATCAGCATCCCGGCAAGAAAGGCGCCGAGCGCGAGCGACAGCCCGACGTGTTCGGACAACCACGCCAGACCGAGCGTGATGAGCAGGACGTTGAGCATGAAGAGCTCGTTCGACCGCCGCTTCGCCACCAGCGTGAACCACCAGCGCATCAGGCGCTGGCCGAAGACGAGGACGAACACCAGCAGCAGGACCGCCTTCAAGGTCGCCAGGCCGAGGGTCACCATCAATTCCTCGGCGGGCCGCGACAGCGCGGGCAGCAGGATCAACAGCGGCACCACCGCGATGTCCTGGAACAGCAGCACGCCGATCACCTCGCGCCCGTGCCGGCTGTCGAGCTCCATGCGGTCGGCGAGCAGCTTGGAGAGGATCGCCGTCGACGACATCGCCAGCGCCCCGCCGAGCGCGAAGCTGGCGATCCAGCCAAGACCGAACACGCGCCCGAGCAAGGTGGCGAGCACGATGCTGACGAGCACCTGCGCCAGCCCGAGGCCGAACACGATGCGCTTCATCGCCATCAGCCGCGCCAGGGAGAACTCGAGGCCGATGGAAAACATCAGGAACACGACGCCGAACTCGGCGAGATGG
This sequence comes from Thauera sp. JM12B12, assembly GCF_039614725.1. Taxonomy (NCBI): domain Bacteria; kingdom Pseudomonadati; phylum Pseudomonadota; class Betaproteobacteria; order Rhodocyclales; family Zoogloeaceae; genus Thauera; species Thauera sp. JM12B12. The sequence goes on from NZ_CP154859.1 coordinate 3,584,019, forward strand.
CGCGCGCCGGCGGACTCCTGCATCAGGTTCAGCGCATGCGGTCCGCCGAGCGCACCGACGAGCAGGTAGCCGAGCACGGGAGGCAGGTTCATGGCGCGGAACAGGGCGACCATGACCACCGCCGCCGCCAGCAGCAGGACCACGAAGTCGAGGGTATTGAGCATGGCGGGCGGAAGAGGCCTGAGGGGGGCGCCGGGCGGCGCCCCGGATGTTTGTTATACAATCCGTCGATCGAGTCGGAGGCAGCGCGCATCACATCCGCATTCGGTCGCCGACCGCTTCGCCCCCGCATCCTGCCAGTGTAAAACATCGATCCCATGGACCCAATCACCGCTTCCGCCGAAAGCCGCGTCATCGCGCTCGCGCGCCGCGTGCTGCGTATCGAGGCCGACGCCGTCGCCGCCCTGGCCGACCGCATCGGCGGGGAATTCGAGCGTGCCGTCGACATCATCCTGAAACGCCATGGCCGCGTGATCGTCACCGGCATCGGCAAGTCGGGCCACATCGCGCGCAAGCTCGCGGCCACGCTGGCCAGCACCGGCACGCCGGCCTACTTCGTGCACGCGGCCGAGGCGGCCCATGGCGACCTCGGCATGATCACGCCCGAGGACGTGGTGATCGCGATGTCGAACTCGGGCTCGAGCGAGGAGCTGCTGATGATCGTGCCCCTGGTCAAGCGCCAGGGCGCGCGGCTGATCGCGATGACCGGCAAGCCCGAGTCGCCGCTCGCGCGCGAGGCCGACTGCCATCTCGAAGTCGCCGTCGCCGAGGAGGCCTGTCCGCTCAATCTCGCGCCTACCGCCAGCACCACGGCGGCACTGGCGCTCGGCGACGCCCTCGCGGTCGCCCTCCTCGACGCCCGCGGCTTCGCTGCCGAGGATTTCGCGCGCTCGCACCCCGGCGGCGCCCTCGGCCGTCGCCTGCTCACCCACGTCGGCGACGTGATGCGTCCGGCCAACGCCGTACCGCAGGTCGCAGCCGACGTAGCGCTGACCCAGGCCCTGCTCGCGATGACCGCGGGCGGCATGGGCATGACGGCGATCACCGACGGAGCCGGCCTGCCGCTCGGCATCTTCACCGACGGTGACCTGCGCCGTGCGCTCGAGAAGGGCGTCGACGTGCGCACCGCACGCGTGAGCGAGGTCATGTCGCGCAACCCGCGCAGCATCGGTCCTGGCGCGCTCGCCGTAGAGGCTGCCGAGGTCATGGAGCGAATGCGCATCAGCCAGCTCCTGGTCGTGAACGAGGCGGGCCGGCTCGCGGGCGCGCTGACGACCCACGACCTGATGCTGGCGAAGGTCATCTGAACGATGCGCGTCGACACCTGGCGCCTCTACCCCGTCCTCGCCCTCGCGGCGCTCGCCGCGGCCTCGGTATGGCTGGAACGCGTCACCCGCATCGACGATCCCGTCATGCAGGAAGAGCAGACCGGGCCCGACTTCATCGCCGAGCAGACACGCGTCGTGGGCTTCGGTGTGGACGGGCGCCAACGCTACGAGCTGCTTGCCGAACGCCTCGAGCACTTTCCCGCCAGCGACGTCACCCGCCTGCACCAGCCGCGGCTGCAGATGCAGGGCGAGCAGGGCAAGACCCTGATCAGCGCGCGCCGCGCGGACGTCTCGCCGGGCGGCGAGCAGGTCGATCTCGCCGGCGAGGTGCGCGTGCGCCGCCCCGCCACCGCCGAGACGCTGCCGCTCACGCTCGACTCCGAGACCCTCACCGTGTGGCCCGACGCCCATCGCGCGCTGACCGACTCGCCGGTCGTGCTCACGCGTGGCGAGGCACGCGCCACGGCCCAGGGCATGCGCGCCGACAACCTCTTCGGCACGCTCGAACTCATCGGCGAGGTCAGGACCCTGATGCCGCCCCGCCGCCAAGGATCGCCATCATGAAACGCCTCCTGCTCACCACCCTGCTCGCCCTCGCGGCGGCAGGCCAGCCCGCATTGGCCGAGAAGGCCGACCGCGACCAGCCGGTCAACATCGAAGCCGACCGCCTCACAGTGGATGACCGCAACAAGGTGCACATCTTCGAGGGCAACGTCGTCCTGACCCAGGGCACCCTGGTCATCCGCGGCGACAAGCTGGTCGTCACCCAGGACGCCGCCGGCTTCCAGAACGGCGTGGCGACCGCCGCCGGCAAGGGCCTGGCCACCTTCCGCCAGCGCCGCGACGGCAGCACCGAGTACGTCGAGGGCGAGGCCGAGCGCATCGAATACGACAGCCGCAGCGAGAAGGCCCGGCTCTTCAATCGCGCCAAGGTCACCAGCGGCGGCGACCAGGTCAGCGGCCACTACATCGAGTACGACGCCATCACCGAGAACTACCTCGCCACCAATGCCCCCGGCAGCAAGCCGGGCACGGCCCCGAGCCGGGTGCGCGCAGTCATCCAGCCCAAGTCGGACGGCGGGCAATAGTCCGACCCACTGATACCAGACGTACCCAAGGAGAGAGCATGAGCTTCGAAATGATCATCGCCGAAAAGCGCGGCCGCGTCGGCCTCATCACCCTGAACCGACCCAAGGCGCTCAACGCGCTCAACGACCAGGTCGTGAACGAGATCACCGCGGCGCTGAACGACTTCGAAGCCGACGATGGCATCGGCGCCATCGTCATCACCGGCTCCGAGAAGGCCTTCGCCGCCGGCGCCGACATCGGCGCGATGGCGAGCTTCTCGTACATGGACGCTTACAAGTCCGAATACATCACCCGCAACTGGGAACGCGTGAAGACCTGCCGCAAGCCGGTGATCGCCGCAGTGGCGGGCTTCGCCCTCGGCGGTGGCTGCGAGCTGGCGATGATGTGCGACATCATCATCGCCGCCGACACCGCCAAGTTCGGTCAGCCCGAGATCAAGCTCGGCACCCTGCCCGGCGCCGGCGGCACCCAGCGCCTGCCGCGCGCAGTCGGCAAGGCCAAGGCGATGGACATGTGCCTGACGGCGCGCTTCATCGACGCCACCGAGGCCGAGCGCGCCGGCCTGGTGTCACGCGTGGTGCCCGCCGACAAGCTCCTCGAAGAGACCATGAGCGCGGCCGAAACCATCGCCGGCTTCTCGCTGCCGGTGGTCATGATGATCAAGGAGTCGGTCAACCGCGCCTTCGAAAGCAGCCTCAACGAGGGCCTGCTGTTCGAGCGCCGGGTGTTCCACGCCGCGTTCGCGCTCAATGACCAGAAGGAAGGCATGGCGGCCTTCGTCGAGAAGCGCAAGCCGCAGTTCCGCCACGACTGATCCGGCACGGGTCTCCTGTATCGAAAGCGGCCGGCGCAATGCCGGCCGCATTTTGTTGCGGCGCGGTCACGGAACCGCAATACCCAGGGCGGACAATCGTCGAGCCCGGTCCCGGTCTCGGACGCTTCGATTCTGTCTGCAGTGGGTCTGCCGGAGCGGGCGATTGAGCACGGCAATCGAATCGGCGTTGTGCGATGCACAAATTTTCGGTTGACAGCCCGCATCGCATCCGTATAATCCGAACCATGCTGCAACGCAACATCGCAGCTAGAGAAGCGATGTTGATGCACCCACACTTTCGTCAAGGAGATTCACATGAGCAACTTCGTCACCCCCGAGCAGTTCGCCGCCGCCAACAAGGCCAACATCGAGACCCTGCTGACCCTGGCCAACACCGCCTTCGCCAGCGCTGAGCGCCTCGCCGCCCTGAACCTGAACACCGCCCGTTCGCTGCTGGAAGACGGCGTGGCCAACACCAAGGCCCTGCTGGCTGCCAAGGACGTGCAGGAGCTCGTCGGCCTGCAGGCTTCGCTGGCCCAGCCGATCGTCGAGAAGGCCGTCGCCTACGCCCGCAGCGTCTACGAGATCACCTCGCAGAGCCAGGAAGAAATGGGCAAGGTCTTCGAAGGCCAGGTCGCCGAGCTGAACAAGGGCGTCGCCTCCGCGCTGGACAAGGCTGCCAAGTCGGCTCCCGCCGGTTCGGACGTGGCCGTCGCCGCCGTCAAGTCGGCCATCGCTGCCGCCAACAGCGCCTACGACAGCATGAGCAAGGCCGCCAAGCAGGTCGCCGAGATCGCCGAAGCCAACGTGGCTGCCGCGACCAACGCCACCGTCAAGGCTGTCAGCACCGGCTCCAAGGCCGCTGCCAAGAAGGCTGCCTAAGCTTTCTCAGCCCGGCTGAACGAAAAAGCCCCGCACTGCGGGGCTTTTTTGCGTCTACATCGCGCGCGCGGATCGCTTTCTTGGGAGCGGGCTTGCCCGCGAACGCTGCGCCCGTTTCGCGCGCGATGTTCGCGGGCAAGCCCGCTCCCACGGGACTCGCTCATGCAGCGTCGGGATCAGGGCCCGAGTCGTACTTGATGTAGCGGAAGCGCGCGTCGTCGTTCGGCGTGCCCTCGAGCACACCGCCTTCTTGCCCCGGCTGCCACTGCACCACCTCCTCGATCTTGTGTGCAAGTGCGAAGTCGCGCTCGGTCACGCCCTTGGCGGAGTGGGTGCACAGCTTCACGATCACGAAAGCGTAGGACACCGCCAGGTCGGGGTGATGCCAGGCCGCCTCGGCGAGGTGGCCGACCACGTTCACCAACATCAGCGTGCCCTTCCAGCCTCCGGTGCGGTACTTGCGCCGTATCCAGCCGTTTTCGTAGTACCAGTGCGGCAGTTCGCGCTCGAGCCGCGCACGGATCTCGGCCTCGTCCAGCGGCAGGGGTTCATTGCTCATGGCAGCCTCCTCGGGGTGGGCTTCCAATGTAGCCAGCGCACATTGGTCCGTCCACCCGGCGGAACCCGGCGTCCTGCCTCGGAGCGCCCCCCGCGCAGGCCTCAGGCGGTCAGATCGTCCTTGCCCGTAGCCTCCTCGGGTTCGGCAGCCGCAGCGGCCGCCTCGCCGGTGTAGTGGTGCGGGAACAGGCGACGCATCTCGGCCTCGATCCAGGCCTCCGCGCGCTCGTTGACCGTCTCCGCCTTCTCGCCCTTCACCGGAATCAGCGGCCCGATGCTGACGACGATCTCGCCCGGGCGCTTGATGAAGGCGTTGCGCTTCCAGAATTCGCCGGCGTTGTGCGCGATCGGCACCACCGGCACGCCGGAACGCTTGGCGAGGATGGCGCCACCCGGCTTGTAGCGCCGGCTCGTGCCCGGCGCCACGCGCGTGCCTTCGGGGAAAACCACCACCCAAAGGCCTTCCTTCAGACGTGCCCGCCCCTGCTCCACCACCTGCGACATCGCATCCTTGCCCGCCGAGCGGTCGATCGCGATGCCCGGGATGCTCGCCAGCCCCCAGCCGAAGAAGGGCACGCGCAGCAGCTCGCGCTTGAGCACGTAGCACAGCGGCGGCAGGATCTGCTGCAGCGCGATCGTCTCCCATGCCGACTGGTGCTTGGCCAGCACCACCGCGGGCGTGCTCGGCAGGTTCTCGCGGCCGAGCACCCGGTAGCGGATGCCGAGCACATGGCGGATGACCCACATCATCACCGGCACCCAGGTGGTGATCAGCCGATGCCGCGTCATCGGCGGCGCCCAGAAGATCAGGATGCCGAACAGCGCGTAGGGGATCGTCACGACCGCGAGGATGATGGCGAACAGGAAGGAGCGGATCAGGTGCACGACGGGACTCGGATATCGATGGGATGGCGGAGGGGGCGGCTCAGGCGGTCAGCTCGGTCGCGACCGCATCCAGGTCGGGGAAGATCTTCGTGCCGGACGGCAGCTCGGGGTGTTCGCGCGTCGCCATCCCCTTGCCGGTCAGCACCAGGTAGGGCTGGCAGCCTGCACTGACCCCGGCCTGCAGGTCGCGCAGGCTGTCGCCGACGCAGGGCACGCCCGCGAGCTCGACGTTGAAGCGCTCGGCGATCTGCTGGAACAGGCCCGGTTTCGGCTTGCGGCAGTCGCAGGTCGAATCGGCTGCATGCGGACAGAAGAAGATCGCGTCCAGCCGGCCGCCGACCTGGGTGAGGCTGCGCACCATCTTGTCGTTGATCGCGTTGAGGGTGTCCATGCCGAACAGCCCGCGACCGACGCCGGACTGGTTGGACGCCACCACCACCCGCCAGCCCCACTGGTTGAGACGCGCGATCGCCTCGAGCGAGCCGGGGATGGGCTTCCACTCCTCCGGCGACTTGATGAACTGCTCGGAATCGACGTTGATGACACCGTCGCGGTCGAGAATGATGAGCTTCATCGGCAGGCTCCTGGGGGGTACGCACACCCGCGACGCGACTTCGCGCGCCGCGGGTCGAAGGCGATCAGGCCGAAAGGCGCGAGATGTCGGCCACCTGATTCATCAGCCCGGCCAGCTGCGCGAGCAGGGCGAGACGATTGGCGCGGGTGAGCGGCTCCTCCGCCATCACCATGACGTCCTCGAAGAACCGGTCCACCGCCGCGCGCAGCCCGGCGAGCGCGCACAGCGCCGCGGTGTAGTCCTCGTTGGCGACGTGCGAGCGCACCAGCGGCGCGACCTCGACCACCTGGTGGAACAAGGCCTTCTCGGCCGCCTCCTGCAGCAGCGCGAGATCGGGCTCGCCCGGCGTGCCCTCGGCCTTCTTGAGGATGTTGACGATGCGCTTGTTGGCGGCAGCCAGGGCCTCGGCCTCGGGCAGCGCGCGGAAGGCTTCCACCGCGGCGAGTTTGGCCGGCACCAGGTCGATGCGGGCGGGCTTCAGCGCGAGTACGGCGTCGATCACCGCGCCGTCGCGCCCTGTCTCCCGCAGCAGGTTCTTCAGGCGCTCGAACATGAAGTCCTGCAGCTGCGCGGCGAAGCCCTCGGCGCCGAGCAGGCCGGGCTTGAAGCCAGCGGCGGCGGTGTCGATGAGCCTGGGCAGCTCGAGCGGCAGCGGCGCTTCGATCAGGATGCGCAGCACGCCGAGCGCGGCGCGGCGCAGCGCGAACGGGTCCTTGTCGCCGGTCGGCACCATGCCGATGCCGAAGAAGCCGACCAGGGCGTCGAGCTTGTCGGCCAGCGCCACCGCAGCGGCGACATTGCCCTCGGGCAACGCGTCGCCGGCGAAGCGCGGCTGGTAGTGGGACTGGATGGCGTCGGCGACGACCTGCCCTTCGCCGTCGGCGAGCGCGTAGTAGCGGCCCATGATGCCCTGCAGCTCGGGGAACTCGCCCACCATGTCGGTAACGAGGTCGGCCTTGGCCAGGCGCGCGGCACGCTTCGCGGCGGCGACGTCTCCATGCAGTTGCGCGGCGATCGCACCGGCCAGCGCCTCGAGGCGCTCGACGCGCTCGAGCTGGCTGCCGAGCTTGTTGTGGTAGACCACCGGCGCGAGGCGCGGCAGGCGGGCCTCGAGCTTCTGCTTCTTGTCCTGCTCGAAGAAGAAGCGCGCGTCCGACAGCCGCGGTCGCACCACGCGGGCGTTGCCGGCGACAATGTTGCTCGGGTCGGCCACCTGCATGTTGGAAACGATGAGGAAGCGGTTGAGCAGCTTGCCGGCACCGTCGAAGAGCGGGAAGTACTTCTGGTTGGCGCGCATGGTCAGGATCAGGCACTCCTGCGGCACGGCGAGGAACTCGGCCTCGAACTCGCCCACATACACCGTCGGGTGCTCGACCAGCGCGGCGACCTCGTCCAGCAGGTCGGCGTATTCATTCAACAGCGCGCCCTGCTTCGCGGCCTCGGCGAGCAGCTGGCGCTCGATGTTGGCGCGGCGCTCGGCGAAGTTGGGAATGACCTTGCCCTCGGCGAGCAGCGTGGGCTCGTAGGCATCCGCAGTCGCGATGTCGATCTCGCCGCGGCTCATGAAGCGATGGCCGCGGGTGCTGCGCCCCGAATCCAGGTCGAGCACGCGGCCCGGCACCACCTCGGCGCCGTGCAGCAGCGTGAGCTTGTGCACCGGACGCACGAAGGTGGCGTCGCCGTCGCCCCAGCGCATGACCTTCGGGATGGGCAGCGCCTTGATGGCGTCCTGCACGATGCCCGCGAGCACGTCGGCGAGCTTCGCACCCGCCACGGTTGCGGTGTGGAACAGCGCCTCGGCCTTGCCGTCCATGCGGCGCTCGAAGCCCGAAACCGCATCGGCCGGGACGCCCTTCGCCTCCATTTTCTTCAGCAGCGCCGGGGTCGGCTTGCCCTCGGCGTCGAGCGCCACGGACACCGGCATCAGCTTCTCGGTGACTTCCTTGGCAGCGGCCTCGGCAGCCACCTGCGCCACCGTCACCGCCAGGCGGCGCGGGCTGGCGAAGGTGCGGAACGGCGCGTCGGCGGGCGCCAGCCCCTTGGCCTTGAGGCCCTCTGCGATCTTGGTGGCGAAGGTCTCGCCCAGGCGCGGCAGGGCCTTGGGCGGCAGCTCTTCGGTGAGCAGTTCAACGAGCAGGGTCGCGGCGGTCATCACGCGGCCTCCTTTTCAGCATTCAGCATCGGGAAGCCGAGGGCTTCACGGGATTCGAAATACTCCTGGGCCACCGCACGCGACAGGTTGCGGATGCGACCGATGTAGGCGGCGCGCTCGGTCACCGAGATGGCGCCGCGGGCGTCAAGCAGGTTGAAGGTGTGCGCGGCCTTCAGCACCATCTCGTAAGCCGGCAGCGCGAGACCGACCTCCATCACGCGCTTGGCTTCGGACTCGTAGTTGGCGAACAGCGAGAACAGGAAGTCGACGTTGCTGTGCTCGAAGTTGAAGGTCGATTGCTCGACCTCGTTCTGGTGATAGACGTCGCCATAGGTGACCTTGCGCCCGTCGGGGGCGATCGACCACACCAGGTCATAGACGTTTTCCACGCCCTGCAGGTACATCGCCAGGCGCTCGATGCCGTAGGTGATCTCGCCCAGCACCGGCTTGCAGTCCAGGCCGCCGACCTGCTGGAAGTAGGTGAACTGGGTGACCTCCATGCCGTCCAGCCACACTTCCCAGCCCAGGCCCCAGGCGCCGAGGGTGGGGTTCTCCCAGTCGTCCTCGACGAAGCGGATGTCGTGCACCATCGGGTCGATGCCGAGCGCGCGCAGGCTGTCGAGGTAGAGCTCCTGGATGTTCAGCGGCGAGGGCTTGAGCACCACCTGGAACTGGTAATAGTGCTGCAGGCGGTTGGGGTTCTCGCCGTAGCGGCCGTCCTTGGGCCGGCGCGAGGGCTGCACGTAGGCGGCGTTCCACGGTTCGGGCCCGATCGCGCGCAGGAAGGTGTGGGTGTGGCTGGTGCCGGCGCCCACCTCGAGGTCGTAGGGCTGCAGCAGCACGCAGCCGCGCTCGCCCCAGAAGTGCTGGAGCGTGAGGATGACTTGCTGGAAGGTCGGTTTCACGAGTCGGTTTTCAGTGGTCATGGTCTCGGGCAGCCTCCGGGCCGCGCAGCGCACGCAAAAGCTGGGATTTTACCGGGCTTCGGGCCATGAGGGGCAGCCAGGTGGCCGGCGGACACCGTCATGTGAGAGCTACTGTCTGTGGGAGCGGGCTTGCCCGCGAACATCGCGCGCTCACGGGCTGCTTTCGCGGGCAAGCCCGCTCCCACGGACCCGGCGCAGGAAGGCCGCCATCAGGATCAGCAGCGCAAGGCCCAGCGCTGGCCAATCGCCCCAGTGCGCATAAGGGGTGAGCCCCTTGTAGCCCTGCGCCTCCACGCGCAGCACGCCGCGCTCGAACTCGGGCAGCACACCGCTCACACGGCCATCCGGCTGCACCAGCGCGGTCATGCCGGTGTTGGTCGAGCGCAGCATCGGGCGGCCGGTTTCAAGCGCACGCACACGGGCAATCTGCAGGTGCTGGGGCTGGGCGAGCGAATCGCCGTACCAGGCGAGGTTGGAGATGTTGAGCATCAGCGTGGCCGCGGGCAGCGCCCGGATCAGCTCGGCGCCAAACAGATCCTCGTAGCAGATGTTGAGCGCGACTTGCTGGTCGCCGAAGCGCATCGGCGGCTGGCCCGGCGCACCGCGCGTCTGGTCCGACATCGGGATCTGCGCCAGCTTGTAGAACCAGCCGAAGAGCGGTGGCGAGTACTCGCCGAAGGGCACAAGATGCTGCTTCGCGTAGTGCTGCACGGGCGCCGTGCCGAGGCTGATCGCGGCGTTGTAGATCCGCCCCGCGTCGTCACGGCGGAACACCCCCATCACCAGGTCGCCGCCTGTATCGCCGGCCAGCCGGGCAAGCCAGTCGAAGTAGCCCTCGGGCAGGCGATCGAGCAGGGTCGGCAGCGTAGTCTCGGGCAGCACCACCAGTGCCGGCGGCGCCGGGGCCGCGAAGCCGTCGCGGACGAGGTCGAGATTCACCTGGAGGACGTCGGCGAAACGCTCGGGGTCCCACTTCAAGCTTTGCTCGAAGTTGGTCTGCACCAGCGCCACCGGCAGCGGCGCGCCGGTCGGCACGGTCCACGCGCGCCCGGCGAGCCCCATGCCGACCGCCAGCACCAGACCGACCACGGCAACGGGCGCCCAGCGCCGGGTGGGCGTGCCACGGCCCGCAGGCAGGAACGCCACGAGTGCGGCGACGAAGGCCGCGAGACCGCCGACGCCGTAGACACCGATCAGCGGCAGATAGCCGGCGAGCGGACTGGGCGGGGTCTGGGAATAGCCGAGCGCCAGCCACGGGAAGCCGGTGAACACCACGCCGCGCAAGCACTCGGAAAGCAGCCAGAGCGCAGCGAAGAGCGCGGCGGAACGCACCGGCATCGCCGGCGATCCCCGCCCCGTGGGAGCGGGCTTGCCCACGAATGCAGCGGGCGAGCGGGCGATGTTCGCGGGCAAGCCCGCTCCCACAGCGTCCGCTCCCACAGCGTCCGCTCCCACAGCGTCCGCTCCCACGGGGCCCGCTCCAGCGGCGGCAAGCTGCGCCGGCCGCACGGCGACGCGACGCTGCAGGCTGATGAACGCGGCCGCAGCGAGCGCGGGATAGAGCGCCAGGTAGGCACAGAACAGCGCGATGGCGAGCGCCGCCAGCGGCGCCGGCATGCCGCCGTAGCGCTCGAGGGCGACGTAGAGCCAGGACACCCCGCCCACGAATGCGCCGAAGCCCCAAGCAAAGCCGAGCGCAAGGCCGTCGCGGATGCGCGCCACGCCCGCGAGCAGCCACGCCAGTACACCGACGGCGATCAGGGCGAGCGGGTACCACCCGAAGGGCGCATAGGCGAACACCGACGCGCCGCCCGAGAGCAGCGCGAGCACCACCCGCCGCCGCATCACTCTTGCACGGACTCGGGCTGGGGCAGGCGCTCCACCACCAGGGTGTGCACCCGACGACTGTCGGCGCGCAGCACCTGGATCTTCAGCCCACCCACCTCGAGCGACTCGCCACGCTTGGGCAGGCGGCCGAAGTGGCGGATGACGAGGCCGCCGACGGTGTCGTATTCCTCGTCGCTGAAGTCGGTGGCGAAGGCCTCGTTGAAGTCCTCGATCTCGGTCGTGGCCTTCACGCGGTAACGCCCGTTCTGGTCGAGGCGGATGCTGTCGCCGGCCTCGTCGAAGTCGTACTCGTCCTCGATGTCGCCGACGATCTGCTCGAGCACGTCCTCGATGGTCACCAGACCGGCCACGCCACCGTACTCGTCCACAACGATCGCCATGTGGTTGCGCGACACGCGGAACTCGCGCAGCAGCACGTTGAGACGCTTGGATTCGGGCACGAACACCGCCGGGCGCAGCATGTCGCGCAGGTCGAACTCGCGCCCGGCGAAGTAGCGCAGCAGGTCCTTGGCGAGCAGGATGCCGGCGACGTCGTCCTTGCCGTCGCCGATCGCGGGGAAGCGCGAGTGCGCGGTGTCGATGGCGAAGTTGACGATCGTGTCGATCGGATCGTCCAGATGCACGCAGTCCATCTGCGCACGGGGAATCATCACGTCGCGCACCTGCATGTCCGACATCTGCAGGGCGCCTTCGATGATGGAGAGCGCATCGGCGTCGATCAGGTTGCGATCGAAGGCCGAATGCAGCAGCGCGAGGAGTTCTTCGCGATCTTCCGGCTCGCGCGAGAGAAGGGCCGAAAGTCGCTCGAGTAACGAGGGTTTAGGGGAACTGTCCATTTTGGTTGTCGAAGTCTCCGCTTCAGGCGTAGGGGTCGGCGTAGCCGAGATCGCGCAGGATGGCGGTCTCGAGCGCTTCCATCTCCGCCGCCTCGGTCTCGCTCTCGTGATCGTAGCCCTGCAGGTGCAGCATGCCATGCACGACCAGATGGGCAAAGTGCGCCTCGAGGGTCTTGCCCTGCGCGGCCGCCTCGCGCGCCACGACCGGCACGCACAGCACCAGGTCGCCCGCAAGCACCGTTTCGGTGGCCGCCTCGGGCAACGCGGGCTGCGCCTCGCCTTCGGCGTAGGCGAAGCTGAGCACGTTGGTGGCGTAGTCCTTGCCGCGATAGTCGCGGTTGAGCGTGCGCCCCTCGTCCTCGCCGACCAGGCGCACGGTAACCTCTGCGTCCTGGCGCAGCGCCGCCTGCGCCCAGCGCCGGATATGGTTCTTCTTGGGGGCGTTGGCCTTGTCCTCGCCCTCGACCGCCTTCTGCACCGAAAGCTTCAACACCGGCGGATGCTCGCCCGCGGGCAGGTCGATGGGCTCGACGAAGGCCATGTCGTGATGCACATCGACGCGCAGGGTCAGCAGATTGCAGGCCCCGGGCTGCAACGACAGGATCGGCACCGCCGCCTCGTCGTCGGCATCCGCCTCGATCTCGAGGTCGCCCCAGGCGCGCTCGGGGAAGGCCAGCAGGAGCTTGCGGCCGTCGCCAAAGTCGATCTCGAGGCGCTCGGCCTTCACCCGGCTGGCCTTGCCATCGGCGGTGAAGGCGGTGATCTTCGGCGTGCCCGCCACCGCGTCATTCGCCATCTTCGGCATCCTGCTGCTCCCTGTCCGTCGTTTCGCGATCCTTGTCCCGCGCCGCACGCGCGGCCGCCTTCTCGCGCTCGAGGCGTGCGCCCTCGCGGTCGTAAGCTTCGACGATGCGTGCGACAAGCGGATGACGCACCACGTCTTCCTTGTTGAATTCGGTGAAGGCGATGCCGCGCACGTCGGCGAGCACCGCGCGCGCCTCCTTGAGGCCGCTGCGCTGGCCGCGCGCCAGATCGACCTGGGTGAGGTCGCCGGTGACCACCGCCTTGGCGCCGAAGCCGATGCGGGTAAGGAACATCTTCATCTGCTCGGGCGTGGTGTTCTGCGCCTCGTCGAGGATGATGAAGGCGTTGTTGAGCGTACGCCCGCGCATGAAGGCGAGCGGCGCGATCTCGATCAGGCTGCGCTCGAAGAGCTTGCCGACGCGGTCGAAGCCCATCAGGTCGTAGAGCGCGTCGTAGAGCGGGCGCAGGTAGGGATCGACCTTCTGCGCCAGGTCGCCGGGCAGGAAGCCCAGGCGCTCGCCGGCCTCGACCGCCGGGCGGGTGAGGATGATGCGCTCGACCAGGTCGCGCTCGAAGGCATCGACCGCGCTCGCCACCGCGAGATAGGTCTTGCCGGTACCGGCCGGGCCGATGCCGAAGGTGATGTCGAATTCCTGGATGTTGCGCAGGTACTCCACCTGGCGCGGCGTGCGCCCGTGCAGCTCGGTGCGCCGGGTCATCAGCACCGGCGCCGGCTGCAGCGGGTCGGCGCCACTGCCGCGGGTGCCGATCTCGATCAGGCCGAGCTGCACGTCGTCGAGCGACAGGTCCTTGTCGGCGCGCTCGTAGAAGTGCTTGAGCGCCATCTCGCCGCGCAGCACCTGCGCTGGATGGCCAGTAAGCGTGAAGTGCTCACCGCGCCGGCTCACCGTGATGTCGAAGGCGTTCTCGATCTGGCGCAGGTTCTCGTCGAGCACGCCGCACAGGCGGGCGAGCCGGGGGTTGTCCACCGGCTCGAAGAAGACTTCCAGGGTTTTCGCCATTCAGGATTCCCGAACGATGATTTCGCCGCGCAGGCTGTGCGGCAAAGCCGCGGTGATGCGCACCTCGACGAACTGGCCGATCAGGCGGTCGCGATGGGGCGAGTCGGAAGGGAAGTTGACCACGCGGTTGTTGTCCGTGCGGCCCATCATCTCGGCTTCGGCGTTCTTCTTCGCCGCGCCTTCCACCAGGATGCGCTGCACCGTGCCGACCATGGCCTCGCTGTTGGCCTGGTATTGCGCGTCGATGCGCTTCTGCAGGCGGGCGAGCCAGGCGAGCTTGGTCTCCTGGGGCACCGGGTCTTCCAGGTCGGCGGCCGGCGTGCCGGGGCGCGCGCTGTAGACGAAGCTGAAGGAGCCGTCGAAGCCGACGTCCTCGATCAGCTTCATGGTCTTCTCGAAGTCTTCCTCGGTCTCGCCCGGGAAGCCGACGATGAAGTCCGAGGTCAGCGCCAGATCACGCCGCGCCGCGCGCAGCTTGCGCACCACCGACTTGAATTCAAGCACCGAATAGCCGCGCTTCATCGCCGCCAGCACGCGATCCGATCCAGACTGCACCGGCAGGTGGAGCTGCGAGACGAGCTTGGGGATCTTCGCGTAGCAGTCGATCAGGCGCTGCGTCATCTCGCGCGGATGCGAGGTGGTGTAGCGGATGCGCTCGATGCCCGGGATCTCGGCCACGCACTCGAGCAGGAAGGCGAAGTCGCCCTGCTCGCCGTCCTCGCGCACGAGCTCGCCGCGCCAGGCATTGACGTTCTGGCCGAGCAGGGTCACTTCCTTGACGCCCTGCGCCGCCAGGCCGGCGATCTCGGCGAGCACGTCCTCGAGCGGACGCGAAACCTCGTCGCCCCGGGTGTAGGGCACGACGCAGAAGGTGCAGTACTTCGAGCAGCCCTCCATGATCGACACGAAGGCGCTCGCGCCCTCGACGCGCGCCGGCGGCATGGCGTCGAACTTCTCGATCTCGGGGAAGGAGATGTCCACCTGCGAACGGCCGGTCTGCTTGCGCGCCTCGATCAGCTTGGGCAGGCGGTGCAGGGTCTGCGGGCCGAACACCACGTCGACGTAGGGCGCGCGCTTGACGATCGCCTCGCCCTCCTGGCTCGCCACGCAGCCGCCGACGCCGATGATCAGCCCGGGCCTGGTCTGCTTGAGCAGCTTCACCCGGCCGAGGTCGTGGAACACCCGCTCCTGCGCCTTCTCGCGCACCGAGCAGGTGTTGAAGAGGATCACGTCGGCCTCTTCCGGGTTGTCGGTCTTGACCAGCTCTTCGTGGGCACCGAGCACGTCCGCCATCTTGTCGGAGTCGTACTCGTTCATCTGGCACCCGAAGGTGCGGATGTAGAGTTTCTTCATCTTGAAAGGGAAGTCAGGCCGGGCGTGGCGGTCCGCCGAGCGGGCATCGCGGCACCCATCAGCGCTTGGGCGCGGGCATCGCCGCCTCTTCCGGGGTGAGGATCCACACCCGGTGCACCTGGCCGTTGTTGTCGAGCAGCATGCGCACCGTGTGCTCGCCCGACACATGCGAGGGCAGCACGATGCGGTTGGAGGTGTCGCGGATCTGCGCGCCGGGGCTCAGGCGCAAGGCCTCGCCCTTCACATGCACCGCGCCGGCGGTCGCAAAGGCCATCTTCGCCTTCACCGCCTCGTCGGGAATCGGCCGCGGCAGGGCCGCAACCGCCAGGGGAGAAGCCAGGCCAAGCACACTGGCCACCAGAGCGAAGATCAGATGCGCACGCAAGGCGGAGCCGGAACGATCCGGAACGTTGGGAAACAGGCGTCGGATCATCTCCGATCGCCTCGCCGATGTCAATGCAAAAGCCCTTATAAATCAAGCATTCCGACCGGCGCAGCGGATACCCGTCAGCACCCAGCTGGCGCGCGCGGCGGGCAGCCTGCGCAACATGCCCGATCACCGGGCACGTTCGACTATTGACGACCCACGCCGTGAGCCGCTATATTCGCGAGCTCGGCTGGTGATGTAGCTCAGACGGTTAGAGCGACGGATTCATAACCCGTAGGTCGGCAGTTCGATTCTGCCCATCACCACCAACAAAACACGCAAGCCGCTGACTCCAAAGGATCAGCGGCTTTTTCTTTGCCGGCGCGCTGTCAGTGTGGTGCACATAGGTGATACACACATGACCAGCAACCACCTTGCGCGATCCCGGCATGGATCCGTCTTTTTCTTCCGGCGCCGCATTCCGCGCGACCTCCAGGACTGCTTTTCACAGTCCACCGTGATCCAATCCCTTCGGACCACCGACAGGCGCACCGCTATCATCAGAGCGCGCGCTCGTGCAGCACTCACCGACGCGCTCTTCCAACTGCTCCGCGCCCTGTCGCCATCCCAACGCATGAAGATCAGACCTCTCACCATCCGAGCCCAGCTGTCCGACTGGGGCGCCCACCACATCGATGTAGAGGCAGAGCCACATGAGCTCGACGCCGTGACACGAATCATCGAGGTGCTGCGACAGCCAGCGACGACCGTTCAGACCATCGTCCCTCAAGCCTTCCAGCCATCCCAGGCGGTCATTCCTGGAAAGTCCATCTCGGAGACATACGAAGACTACAAAGCCGAGAAGATCTCGGGCAACAGCTGGGCTGACGGCGAAAACACTTCGCGAAATGATCACTGGCCGCACATCCGAGCATTCATCAACCTTGTTGGCGACATCCCCATTAACGCCGTCACTGCGGACGACGTGGAAGAGTTCCAGGGCGAAGTGCTGACCTCAACAACAGGGGGAGCACCTCGGAACCGCGAGAAGCGCCTCACGCGCGCCGGAGCCTTGTTCCGATGGGCAAAAGGTAAGCGCCGCATCCCTGACGACTTCAGCGAACTGTTTCGATACCCTGGCAAGATCGACGAGAACCCCTACCATCGATTCCAGCTCGACGACCTCAAGGCCCTATTCGAGTCGGACGAATATCGCTATGGAACGTTCGGCACGCAATCGGAGTTCTGGCTCCCACTCCTGGGTCTTTTCACGGGCGCCCGACTCAATGAGCTTTGTCAGCTGACAGTGTCCGACATCGGGACACATGACGGCATCGAAACGATCTCGATTCTTGACAACGACTTCAATAAGCGCCTGAAGAACACTGCATCTCGCCGGATTATCCCGATCCATTCGAAGCTCATCGAGCTTGGCTTTCTTTCCTATGCCGGCGCAGTCGGACAAGGGCGCCTTTTCCCAGAACTACCCGAAAACCCCGCACGGACAGGCGACTTCACGAAAGAGCCAAGCCGAAGATTCACAGCCTACAGGCGCAAATGTGGCATCGGATCCGACCTCACAGAAAAAGATGGGGCTCCGTCCGGCAGAAGCAACAAAACATTCCACTCTTTTCGTTCGACACTAATCTCTGCAATGCGGCTCAAGGACGTACCCAAAGACCGGCGCACGAGACTTGCCGGGCATGAATACAGCGACACGCAGGATCGTCACTACACGGGCGGAGACGTCCTGACCATGTTTGCGTTCGAAAGCCTCAAGGCCGACATCGAGAAAGTTCAATTCGACGTGAACTTCTACCCGCCAAAGCAGATCCGCGCGCTTATCCATCGTAAGTGACAGACGCATCGCCTCTTTTCGATTATCCACAGGATCACAAGTAAAACAACACCCCCCGGAAACACGCCTCTTACGGCCAGCCTTGCAAATAAAAATTGAGCGTCACACATTCCATTTAATGGATTTCGTGGTATAATTTTTACGCTAATACATATCAACCCCTGACGCGCATCGCGCGGCTTATCCAGCAAAGCAGCTGCTGGTTAAGTTAACGTTCTTGTATTCCCCTTTTTTGGATCGAGGGGCTGGCCGGTGGAGACAAACACCGGTTGCAAGGACGGGGGAGCTAACTGTCGGGCACAACCCCGCCGTCGTCTCATTAGATGTTTTTTTGGGGTGGCGGCTGCTGCGGAGATCCTCCAACACCCCTGGCTCGCGCCAGGGGTTCATTGGAGCTTGCCCGTGCAGACAGCCCATGCCGATATTTCCGGCACCCCTGACGTATACTTGTTATCCGGTAACATCTCAAACGCCCAAGATGCGTTGGAGGTGTATCGAGTGAAGAAAACCTCTTTTCAAAGCGGCGGCTATGAAGTCGACATGCGGGCCGTGAAAAGAAAGAAGGCCGACCCTGAAGACGACAAGGCAAACGCCCGCGAAAAAGAACGCGACTTCAACAGAAAAATTGGTGCAGCGCGCAGGGACGTTCGACATCGTGTCAAGGCCTTCGGTTGCGATCGGCTTGTCACCTTGACACGCTCCCCGGCGGAAGGCTCTTGGAGCATCGACGACTGGAAACGGGCCGTCTCGCGCTTTATTGCCACCCTTCGGCGCAGGGGCTGCCAACTCCAATACGTTGCGGTCCCGCAGCGGCACAAATCCGGCCAGTGGCACGTTCACATCGCAGTCAATGCATCGATTCCCGTCGACGTTGCGCGCTCGGCGTGGACTGCGGAGGCTGGATCGCGGTCGCGCGTCGTCATCACGCGCCACATTCGTGACGACAGGCTCACTCGAGTCGCAAAGATCGGCTCTTACATCACGAAAACGCTGGACGTGGATTGGCTTTATTTCCCCACAAAAGCCAAACGCTTTTGGTCTTCACTTGGCGGCGAGACGAAGCAATCGTCTTGGTATATCCGTGCGACCTCTTTCAAAGATGCACTGGAAAAGCTCGCGCAACAGCTCCGCCTGGATGTCGGCAGGATTCTCGAATGTGAAGAGTGTCGTGTGATTTATCCGGATGGTCGAGGCATCTTCCTTAATTACCTCCCCGTCCTTGAACGCAGAAGAATCAATGCATCGCACGGCTGAGACTCAACGTTACCTGCAACGGAATTCGTCTTCGGTCTGAAGCACCGCTTCACGCAAAGCCTGCACGTCGACAAGCGCGTTGTGCCGACGCGGATGGCTCCCGAGGCACGCTTCAAGGAGGTCTGTGCATCTGCAAGCCATGGCGCTACCTGGCCAGGAAAGGGGTACGGGAGCCATGTTACCCCTGCCTTCCCGATCACCTTCATCAATCAGGCCCACAAGCAGGAGCCAATCCACCTGAGCATCAAAAACAATAACAGGGAACCGTTGAGCAGAAACACGGACCAGCCACTCCGATACTGCGACGGCCGCAGCCTTTCGCGTCAGCCTACACGTCTTGTCCAAGGCCAGCAGTGGCAACACGTTTTTACGTGTGAACTCACTGCAATCGTGCTCGCACCAACCATCAGCCAACTCCGCGTACCACGTTTCACCGGAATCAGCTGCTAGCCCGATTGAGATCAATCTCGGCTGATGAAAATCCGTGAACTCGGTGTCGATGAAAATCCTCACACCACCCCCACGAACCCGATTCCACGACGCTGCTTCGAGATTGGTCTCTCTACAACCAAATCCTCTGGGGAGAGGACGTTGCTGCCCCGGCGGGCAGCCTTGCCACAAGCTCGCTCAAGTTGCACTCGTACAGCACGTGGCGTGCAATCCGCCAGCAATTCAGCCACCTCGGCCGGCAGCTCCTCGTGCATCGCGCGCCCCCACGCCCTCCGCTCACGAAGCCCCGCATAAATCGAATGTACGATCCGAACAACTTGCTCACGAGTCGGAGCTGGAATTGACAACTCAACGAACCTTGAGCGAATAGGTTTCGGCAAGACGCTCACGTCATTCGTCGTTGCGATCCAGCACACGTGACTCGCATCAAGGGACACTTGGGGAACCGACAAGTCTCGAAATTGCGCCGCTGATTTCGGCTCAAGCAGCTGATACAGCGCGGCCTCCGGGCTGTACCTACCTCCAACCGCAGCCTTATCAAGCTCATCGAGCATCACAATGGGGTTCGCCACAGGGCCAAGCGCGAGGGTATCGAAAAGTCGTCCCGGCTGTGAATTCGACCAAAATGCGTCGCTACCCGCGAGCGCTGCACCGCTCTGCGCGGACGCCATGTCGAGGCAAAGCAGCGGCGCCCGCAACCACACGGCAAGCGTGAGCGCAAAGTCAGTCTTCCCGATGCCGGGAGGTCCGTCCAGAAGTACGGGCGGCAAGCAGACCCGACCATCCCCCAAACACGTTGTGAGCGCAAACTGATCGCGCAACAGTTCAATAAACGACAAGAAATTCGGGTGCGATGCTTCAAGACCGTCGAGGAAATGCTCCCAGTCCGGCTGTACCGTGGCAAGAGGTTTAATCCCGCCAACGTGCCTCAGCTTTTTCACGGTGCCCAGGATACGGACCCGGACATCCGAGTCCTTCGCATCTGCTGAACGCTCAAGATCAGCAACGCCGTCGTCCGTGAAAACTTCTGCTGAGGGAATGTCGACCCGGTTCTCTGCGAGATCAACGGATCGAAAGAAATCACCGAGATCTCGGTGATTTTGGGGAATTGATTTCTTGGGCATACGATCTCCTGATAGCCAATATGGTCTTGGGTATCGAGGAGATCCTGGTGCTTGACTGAACGCCGTCGCTTAAGTGTGCCCCAGTTGATCTACTGATAAAACTACACCGACACAGCCTTTGCCGGCAACGCAAATTTAATCGGAAAACTGCTCGTTGCGCAAGCCCCATTTTCAAAGACAAATACCCACCTGCAAGATCAGCGTTGGCCCGAAGAGGATTCAAAGCACCTCCAATCCACCGCCCTTGCCCCGCAGGTCACAAGATCGAGAAAGCGTTACACGCGATCCAACGTGTACTTGTAACGGGCGCGCATCCCATGTTTTTGCCTTTCGGCACCCGTTACATGGCCAGGACAGCTCTGTCCACGAAGTCCAAACACATGTCTCGATGTCCAAAAACGACCGTTTTCGGACATCCCGCCGCAAGATGTCCGAAATATAGCTTTCCATATTTTCGAACACATGTATAATTCGGACATCCTTTTCGTACATCTTTAAAATCATGGCACGGGTTTTTGCATACTGCCGAGTCTCTACAGCCGGCCAAACCACCGACAACCAGGTGCTCGAAATCGAATCAGCCGGCTTCAGCATTGAAGAGCACCGGATTGTTACCGAGCACATCAGTGGCTCAACCCAGGCGCTACGTCGGCCAGCCTTCAAACGGCTCGTGGACAGGTTGGAGAGCGGCGATGTACTTGTAGTGACAAAGCTCGATCGGCTTGGGCGTAACGCAATGGATGTCCGTGCAACAGTTGAAACGTTGGCACGTGTCGGTGTGCGGGTTCACTGCTTGGCGCTTGGGGGGGTCGATCTGACAAGTTCCGCTGGTCGGATGACCATGTCGGTCATCGCAGCGGTCGCAGAATTCGAACGCGATCTGCTGGTGGAGCGAACCCAACAAGGCCTGGCCAGAGCACGCAAGCAAGGGAAGGCGCTTGGCCGACCTGCAGCCTTGTCGGAAACCCAGCGTTTCGAGGCGATTGAGAATCTAAAAGCAGGCGTTTCGGTTGCTGAGATTGCACGCACCCTGAAGACAAGTAGGCAGACCATCATGCGGCTACGTGCCACCCAAGGCGCACAAGGCGCCACATAGCTTCATGCCGGCCTTCTTCGATTAAAGGCGCCAAATTTCAGGTCCTTCAATCGAACAAGAATCCTGATTCCACATAATGAGGACTGTATCAGGGCTGCACAACGACATTGGATGCGTGTAGAGAACGGCGCTGCTGTGACCAAAGCGCCGACCATAAAGCCTATCGTATCCATCACATTGAGGACGCAACTTGAGCACCTTTGACTACATCGCAGGCGCATCCGTCGAAAGGAATATCGGCGAACAAATCGCTCTTCAGCGCGAACGTCACTACCAAGAACAATTGAGGGACGTCGTAGCGCGATACGATGCAGCGATCGAAAAATGGGATTCGCGCCTTAAAGCACAGATCGCCTACACAGAAAGGCTTGAACGCGATCTTCAACGGGCCCTCGCTCAATTGAGGACTGTTGGGGCTCCGCCAATCGAGCGCGAGGCGGCGGACGTTTCGCCTCACATCCTGCGCCAGCAGGAAGAACAACGCGAACGGCGCCGGCGGGAAGCAGCGCGCCTGGCGGCAATGCCTACGCCTCAACAGGTGGCAGAACAGGAAGAAAACGAGAGACGCGGGAAGAGGATTTTCTTCGCCATCGTTTTCATCCTCGTGCTGTACGCGAACGCTGACGACATCATCGGGTATGTTAAAAAGGAGAACTATCTGGGCAAGTTCATGCAGACGGAGCTTGTCAATAATGTATATCCGTTCACGAAGCCTAAGCGCGTCACCCTCGAAGCGTTTGGCTGCATGAACTGCCATCAAAGGTCAAGCTCAGATTCCTTTATGGTCATGGAAAGCAAGCTTAGGCGCCTGAAATCTCGATCGGATCGCGAGGCCACGCTCCAAAGAATTCGCGCCTCGATCGCTCAGAAGCCCTCGATTGTAAGATTTGGCGTAGACGAAAAGGAAGTGGCGAAGCTCACCGATGATCTGGCCACCGGACGCTATCCTCCGCTGTAACCCAGCGTTGTCATTCTGGCCGACAGCCAAGGCTATTCATGCATCTGAGCTGCCCTATGCCTTCACCAACTTCGCTGCGCTGGGATCGTAGATGTGGCCGGTGATGCTGCCATCCTTGATGCGCGCGACGGCCTCGTCGATCACAAACAGCGGAACGAGAAACCATTCCTCTGGCTGCACGGGGTGACCGAAGCGGTCGTTGATGGTGATGTTCAACCGCGCGGGTGCGAACAGCCTGTGGAACAGGTTCTCCATCCTGGTGCGATTGATCCCCGCGAGCTTGTAGGTCGCAACGACCTCGACTTTTGCCAGCAGGTAGGTTGCCTCGTTCTCCGCGTTGGCAATGCGTGTCTCCACCCTGCCACCGGTCACGCCCACCTTGTGGATGACGTCGCGGTGCTGCGCGATATACGGGTGATCTGATTGGGAGCGCAGGACGTAGATCGTGCCGCTTTCGACATCATCGGCTTCAAGCTCGCCACCGAAGGAGAGTTGTCCGCTCTCGGACGAGGCCAGCCGCCGCGCGGCGGGATCGTTGTAGAACGCACGCTGGAGCGAGCGCAACAGCAGATTGCTTTCGGTGCCGTTGGAGAAGATGAGGCGCAGGCGGCGGTCCACTTCCCCGGCGGTGGTTTTCAATGGTTCGCCGATCTCGGCGACGTACAGCGTGATTCCATCGAGAACAAAAAAGTCCCCGGCCTCAATCGCGCGGCGGCCCGCTTCGATGGGCTGGGACTGGCGCATGCCGGTCTTGACTTCCGCTTGCACGCGCTCGAACAAGGGCCGAAAGATCTCGAAGTCCTCGCAGGGTTTGCGATCCGCGATCTCCTCGGCGGCGCGCTTCTCGGCGCTGGTACGGACATGGCGCAAGACCGTAATGTCGTCCGCGCCGGCAACATCCGCCAGTTCGGCAGCCAAGTCATCGATGTCGATGGCGTCGTCCGCCGAAGGGGCAAGGATCGGTGCCCCAGCAAGCAAGCCCTGATGATCCAGCGGCTCGAGCAAGGTGCGGCAATCCGGAAGCGCGCGCAGACGATCGAGCCGAACGGCGTATAGGCGCTCGAATATGTCGCGGTCTTCGCCATGCTGTGGCGCACGACCGTGCTGCTGGGTGAAGCGCTGGATTTCCTCGAAGCCCGCGATGACGCGCTCCTCACTGGCCGGACGCCCGTCCTTCTTCTCGGGCGGTGCGAACTCGGCAAGCTCCGCAGCGAGTTCGTCGAGATCAGCGTTACTCATAGCGTCCCTCCGCCTTGAAGCGCATGAAGGCGACCGCGCCTTCGGCCATGCGTCGCTCCCACGCATCCTGAGAATCGAGCACCGGAATGCGTCCGCGCTCCTTCTTGAACTGGACGGCGCGAACGGCCATCTCCTTCGCCTCATCCGGCGTCAGGCTCGTGCGCTTCGCCGAGATAGCCGCCGCGACCTGCTTCAAGCTGTCCTCGCTCATGGTCTTGGCAAGGATGGCGTAGGCTTCCCCGAAGGGGTTGATGCGGTCGATGAGGTCGATGTCCAGCTCGCGCACGTCCATCGCGAAGCGACGCACGCCGTCGATCAGGGCGGTGTTGGGCGAACCTTCACTCTCGCCTTCGGTGACAAGCCGCTTGGCCTGCTGCGTGAGGTTGAGGGCGGCGATGGCGTGCTGGCGCACGGCCTCCTGATCCTCGGCGTCAAGCTCGGGATACTTGTCCTTAATGATCTTGCCCATGCGAACCTGCGTCAGCTCCTCGGGCACCAGTTCCTCATCGAACAAGCCACGCTCGATGGTGGCCTTGTCCTGCACGAAGGCTGCGATCACTTCGTTCAAGTCTTCCTGGCAGATGCGCGCTGCCTCTTTGCTCTTGGGTTCGGCGAGACCCTTGATCTCGATCTGGTACGCCCCTGTCTGCTCATTGACACCGATGTTGCAGCGGCCCGGGTCGTAGCCCCCCTCGCCATAGTTAAAGCCCGGCGTCGGGCCGTTGTCGGGATTCTTGGGCTTGAACTCAAAGCGCGGAGCCAGTACCTGCTCCATCAACAGACTCGCCGCGATGGCCTTCAACGTATCGTTGACGGCCTCGGTGACGGCTTCCTCGGCTGCATCCGGCTCGGCGATCAGGTTGGTGAACCTCGCGCGGGTCTTGCCGGGCGCGTCGCGGGTAGCTCGGCCGATGATCTGCACGATCTCGGTCAGGCTGGCGCGGTAGCCCACGGTCAGCGCATGTTCGCACCAAATCCAGTCGAAGCCTTCCTTCGCCATGCCCAGCGCGATGATGATGTCCACATGGTCGCGGTTGTTCTTCTGCGCAGGGTCTTTGAGCGAGGCGGACACGCGGTCGCGCTTGGCGGCATCGTCATCGACCAGATCGGCGATCCGCAGCACGCGACCATCCGGGCGCTTGACACGCTGGAAGCCGGTCGCGGGGTCAATGCCTTGCCATTCACCCAGCGCCTCGATGATGTGCTCCACCTCGCGCATCTTGTCCTTCGTGCTCTCGCGCGAATTGACGTTTGGGATGTGAATGATGGTCTTCTCGGCGGGATCGAGAACATTGAGGATGTCATCGACGTAAGGCCCGCTATAGAAGAAGTAGCCGATGTCGAGCTGCTTGAGGTACTCGTAGCCGTTGAGCTGCTCGTAGTAGGTGTAGGTGACGGTATCGAACTTCGACTCGTCCTGCGGGGCCAGCACGGCCTCGGCGTCACCACGGAAGTAGGAGCCGGTCATGGCAACGATGTGTGTCTTGCCCCGCGCGAAGAACTGCCCGAGGTGCAAGCCGAGCTTGTTGTCCGGGTTCGCTGAAACATGGTGGAACTCATCCACCGCGATCAGGCGGTCGTCGAACGCCTCTACGCCGTACGCATCAACCGCGAAGCGGAATGTGGCGTGGGTGCAGACCAGCACCTTGTCGTCGCCTTCGAGGAATGCGCCCAGCGACTTGACCTTGCCGCCATTGTCGTTGCCCGGCGCGTTGCACAGGTTCCACTTGGGTTCAACGTGCCAATCAGCCCAGAAACCGTACTTCGACAGCGGCTCGTCGTTGAAGCTGGCACCGATGGACTTCTCAGGCACGACGATGATGGCCTGCTTCAGGCCCTGGTTATGCAACTTGTCGAGCGCAACGAACATCAGCGCACGGCTCTTGCCCGATGCGGGCGGCGACTTGATGAGCAGGTATTGCTCGCCCCGCTTCTCGTAGGCCCGCTCCTGCATGGGCCGCATCCCAAGCGCATTGGCCGTGGTCGACGCACCGTTGCGGGCGTAGGTAACGGAAACGGACGGAATGCTCTGTGAACACACTATATTGCTGTTTAAGCCTTTCATCAGAACACGCCCCACTCACGCCCGCTCGACATACGAAAGGCTCCGTCGATAGCTGTGCTCTTCTTGAGCCAGTGAGCCTTTGAAACTCTGTCCCCGATGGACAACTTGAAGACACCCGGCATGGTTCGCTCAAATAACAAATATTCGTTGTCGTAAGCAGGAGGTCCGCCAGCACCTGGTATTGGGAGGACTAATTTATCCATCTTATTGTCGCTGTAGGTCAGCGAGAACGGCGCGCTTTGACCGCCGTTGAAGCTGATCTCCACGTCGCCGATGTATGTGTTCTCTGGGACAGCGGTCGAACCGAATCCAAAGAACACCCTTGACAGGCGCTTCATCATGAGTTGATTACCGGGTAAATGCGGCCCCCGGTTCCTGGTGACGTTCCCTGCGTCAATCCAAAAATGCCTGCACACGCGGAGTCGTTGCAGATCCTTGGTTGATAAGGCACTGCGACCAGTGTCGGTACTCGCAACGTCGTCTTCCGTCGGAGTCGGCGCCTTCAAATTGTCCTTGTGCTCAAAGACCTGCCTGTAGCTCGCAAGAATAGGTGCGGTCAACGGTGTCGAAACCTGCCATGTTCTTGTGAACCACGTGCTCATAGCGTGGATAGCTGCAGTCGCCGTTGGCTCGGCAGGATGAAGTCGACTCACGCTCACAACAAGCCCCGCTTCAATGCCTCGTGATAGGCCAGATCTGGACATATTCCCAGACCCCGCAAGGGCAAAATCACGCTGATTGGTTCGTATCAAAAACGCCTTTGGATGGAAGGGCACTTTGGGAGCACCCCCGTGCTCCAAACAGAACGCAGCGTCGTGGATACGTATGGACGAGTTGGGCAACGATAAGAGACAGTCAAGAGCCACCGGCTCTGTTCGGCAGTAGTCAAAGGACGTAATCCACCTTTTCGGAATCGCCGCCCAATCGCCACCTAGTGTGCTGGATACCCTCCGAAGAAGGTCATGGACACCACTGTTGGTGACGTATGCGACCGCGACATCAAGTCGCTCCACCGCGCCGTTCTGCAAGATAGCTTGCAATGCATCAAGAGTTGTCCGAGTGTCAGGTTGAGCAATGAAATCAGCTTGACTCACGTTCGCCTCCGGGGTTTTGAATGGGCCGCTGCGCGAATAGGAGCTTCCTTCTGCCCGCTGGCGTATAGCACGAACAGCTTTTCGAGTCGCTCCGTATCATTGCGGAATCTGCGACCAATATAGATACGCTCAAGAACCTCGTCGTTTCGCTCGTGCGCTTGGCGCAAGTTCGCGGGCATTGATTCAGGGTCATAGAGATCAGCGCTCGTTGCCGGAAAATGTGCTTCGCGCGCCAAGAGGATATCTTCGGCGCAATGGGTCAAGTCTGCCTTGTTCTTGTCAGTAAGCACCGGAATGGGAAAGGTGTTCCATCCCAAAGTGTTCGAGTACCGATAATCCGTTTTTAGCTTCCCGCAGACGGCAGCAACCCACACAAGATGCAGACGTGACGCTATCAATGCCAAGCTCCAAAGCGGCGCATCGTAAAGTGCAAAGGCACTATCGGCGACCACTGTCGTGGCCTCCAACAGACCGACGGGAAGGTAAGGTCGGCGCTCCGAACTATGACGCGGAACGATCAAGGCAGATTGTTTAGCTCTTCCTTGAATTTGCACGAACCTGTAGGGCGCTTTCGCATAATCTCTCGTCGAGCCTGCTTTACTGGCCAACCGCATGGTCTTGACGGCATCAAGGCGTCGTCTAATTGCAGGAGAGAGAGTTGCGTCACGCCACTGGCTCTCCTCGATCCATAAGCAGTACCGGAGCTTGCCCTGAATGAAGTCCTCAGACCCGACAAAGCGCCTCAAGTATTTCTCAAAAATTCTGTCCCCGCGAGACTCGGTGATCTTCTCCTCGTATGAAGCAATAAGATGCCCGCCATCGCGCGGCATATTTCCGAAGAGCATTGGAGCCCGGTCTTTAGGAGGATCGCGCCGAGCTTCTACAACCAGGTTCGGGCCATCGACAAGGTAAGGGTTGATGTTGTCGCACAGACGCTTCAACACAGAGCCATCGTCGTCGTGCGTGTAGAGCCGCTTTTTCCTTCCGGCTGCGTTCGAGATCCCCACAATGATGACAATAACTCCAGCATTGTGGCTGGCTAAGTTCGACCACTTAAACGAGGTATGCGCGAAGTCGATTGAGTGCCCCGTGGCGAAGATTGTGGGCCACAAGATGGGGACCTGTTGACCTTGACAAACAGAGTTTGTTACCACGAAGGCCGAGGCGGCGCTGCTCTTTAGACCGTAGTCCGCCGCCTTCATCAACCACCCGGCAACGTAGTCGAGAGACTTCCAACCTTCTAATCGACCATCAAAGATACCCGCCAAATCGGACTTTTGTTCTTCTGATTGGAGCTTGTTTCCCAGATAGGGCGGATTTCCGCAGAGGTACGTCTCGCCGCCTTCGTTCTGAAAGTCGATTTCAGCTTGGTCGAGCGGCGTTTCAAAGAGGTCGTCCGCTTGCAACTTTACGCCCGTCCCGGTTGATGGACAGATGCTCAGCCAATCAAGGCGAAGCGCATTGCCACAGGTGATCCAGTTCTCATTGCGCAGTGGCAGAAACTCCAAGAGCGCTAGCTTCTGGCCTCGGTACAACACATCGCACTGGTACTCGGCGATGACCAGCGCGAGGCGTGCGATCTCCGCCGGGAAGTCGCGCAGCTCGATCCCTCGAAAGTTCGTGAGCGGGATTTCGGATGCACGGTCAGGCTCGCCGCGCCGATTATTAATCTCGGCCTCGATGGCGCGCATCTCCTTGTAGGCGATAACAAGGAAGTTGCCGGAACCGCAGGCGGGGTCAAAGACCCTGATCTTCCCCATGCGTTTGCGCAGGTTCAGCAGGGTGCGGTGATTGTCGCCCGCCTCTGCCAACCGCGCACGCAGGTCATCGAGGAACAGCGGGTTCAGCACCTTGAGGATGTTGGGAACGCTGGTGTAGTGCATGCCCAGCTCGCCGCGCTCCTCGTCGTCGGCGACGGCCTGAATCATCGAGCCGAAGATATCGGGGTTGATCTTGGTCCAGTCCAGGCCGCCGACGTGGAGCAGGTAGGACCGGGCGATCCTGCTGAACCGAGGCACTGCTTCGCTGCCGGCGAACAACTGGCCGTTTACGTAGGGAAAATCCTCCGCCCATCGTGGGATGTTGGCGGCGGCCCGGTCCTCGCGTTTAGTGTTCATGGCGCGGAACAGCGTAGCAATGACCTCGTGCGTGTTCATCGAGTCCTTGGCGCTCATCGTTGCCACGGTTTCGGTGAAGCGGCCCTTGCCGACGAAGATGTCGGTGTCCTCGGCGAAGAAGCAGAAGATGAGCCGCGCCATGAAGTGGTTCATGTCGTGGCGGCGCTCGGCCGTACCCCAATCGGGGTTGTCTTTCAGCAGTTCGACGTAGAGTCGGTTCAGGCGGCTGGTGGCCCGGATGTCGAACGCGTTCTCGCTGATCTGGCGGACGGTGCTGATGCCCGCCAGCGGCAGAAAGAAGCCGAAGTGGTCCGGAAAATCCTTAAAGGCGCAGGCAACGGTCTCGCCGCTGGTCAGGTCCTCGGCCTCGAAGTCCATGCCGTCAGTGGCGAGGATAAACTTCGCCTTGGCCTTGGCTGTTGCCAGGCTGGCCTTGAGGGCGGCCAGCGTCTGGGACACCCGCCCTACGTCGCAGGTCAGGATGTGAATGTTGCTGGTCTGGAGAACACCGCCGAGGTCGGACTTGTTCGACGCCCCCGCGCGCAGGCGCTTGATGGTCGTCTCCTTGTTGCCGAAGGCTTCAAGGAATGCATAGGGGAACTCTGCGGGGTCAAAGGGCTGCTCAGCAAGGTCCGTGATGGCTTGTTCGATTTCTACGGCATTCATGGGCGTGCAGCCCCTCCTCTGGGCAAAGCCGACTGGCTGCTCTCGTTCTGCGGGGAGTTCATGTCTTGTCGTGCGCTTTCTTGGCTATCTGCGCGGCAATCCAGCGATCCAACTCGCTGCGACGAAACCGCCAAGTGCCACCCAGCTTGAATCCCGGTATCTCGCCCTGCTGGGCCAGCCGGTACACGGTTTTCTTCCCTGCCTTGAGGAAGACCGCCACTTCATCCAGCGTAAGAATTTCGCTATCGGGTTGGTTCATGTCAGGCGGTTCGCTTGGTGTCACGCGGCGAAGTCTTCCAAAGTTTGGCCAAGTTTACCACCTGACCCACGCGAGGGAGCCCCGAATCTCATCGGCGCGAAGCTTCAGGTTCGGTCGTCGCCCCGCTTTACAGCCTTCAACAACCGCTGTCGTTCGACCTCTGCACCTGAAGAGCCGAGCCCAGCCTTAACCGACCCGAGAGGTTTGCCGACGAACGACTCCTGAAGGCCGGCGGGGGTAGGTCACCAACGGCCACTTCGGAGGACGCTGGGAGACAGCAACGGGGTCGAGCCGGCCACTGGGTTGTTCATGTCACGAGCAGGTCTTCCGTATATTCAATCGAAATAACGAGGTGATGACCATGCTGCTGTTGACGTCGCCCAGCGAACGGCGCAAATTACCCGGCAGGAAGTGCATCACCCAGGTGATGCACTAACATGAAAAATCACCACCCTGTCAGCAAGAAAGATTCTTAAGAATCATCGCCTTGCGTTTTTTTGGTGTCGATCGGCCGATTCTGCCCATCACCACCAACAAATTCAGGGGTTTGCAGCGATGCAAGCCCCTTTTTCATTGGCCCGGACCGGCGTCGGGCGCGCGTTGCTGCATCCGCCCGCCACCGGACGAGGCGCAAGCGCCAGCCAAAAAAAGGCTCGCCGAAGCGAGCCGAACCCGAAACCACCCCTGCGCCAAGGCGCAGAAGGCAACCACGACGTGCATCCTGATTTCGGGGAGGGAGTCTGTGTGCGTCAGCCCTTTGCGCTGTCGCGCCGGAACACCAGCGGTGCGCCGCCGTGCGAGCGCTTGACCATCCACAGTGCGAGCGCGGAATCCATGTAGTCGGCATGACCGGGGAACCAGTCCATCAGCGCGTGCGCGAGCTCGCGCACGATGTCGTGGTTGCCGGCGGCGAGTTCCTGCTGCACCTCGCGCACCGAGGCGAGCACCTTGGCGTGCTCGTCGATGTGACAGTCGGCGGCGGGGAAATCGGTGCCCTTCATCCAGCCATCTTCCTGTTCGAAGTGCGCCACGGCGTGGGCGGCAAAAGCCGCCAGCGCCTGCCCGAGCTCGGCATCGGGCGCCTTCAGCAGCGCATCGACCAGGCTCACGAACTCGCGATGGGTGTCGTCCATCGCACCATGGCCCAGCAGATAGCGATCGTCCCAGTCGAATCCCGCCTGCACTTCGGTCATTCCGTCTCTCCAGTGGTTGCTTGCGCCCCCGCGCTCAGCCGCCCAGGCCCACCGGGGCCGGGGCGATGTTCACGATGCGGGTGAACAGCGCCGCGTACTGACCCGCCGGACCTTGCCACGGGTTGTCGTTGGCGAGGAAGGCGGCGTCGATCTCGGCCCAGTCTTCCGCAGTCAGGTGCTTCCTGGCAAGAGGGAAGATGAGATGCTCCTCGGTATTCATGTGCTGCCACTCGTGCTCGATGTAGGTCTTGAGCGCAGCCTGGAAGCCCCCAAAGCCGGCCTCCCCCTCGCGGCGATAGGTGTCGAGCGCCGCGCGCAATGCCGCGATGCGGGCGTCGCCCTCGCGGTGCTCGCCTTCGAGGCGCTCGATGATCGGCAAGGCCTCGTCGCTGCGCAGGCGCAGCTTGGCGAAGAGATAGGTGTCCTCCTTCGGGTGGTGCACCTTCTCGGGGACCATCTCGACGTACTCGATCATGGACGCCATCAGGTCGAAGTCGGGCTTGAGCCGCCCGGCTTCGATCGACGCAACCAGGCCGCGCAGGCCGCTCAGCATCGCGGCCAGGGCGCGGTGCTCGTCATGGATGATGTCCAGCGATTTGTTGCTCATGGCGAATTCCTCCTTGGACTCAGACGCCGAGGTGCTTCTGGATCAGTTCCGGCTGGGCGCGGATCTGGTCGCTGGTGCCGTCGAACACGACCTGCCCCTTCACCAGGATCATCGCGCGGTCGCAGATGCTGGTGACCGCGCCGTGGTTCTTGTCCACGATCACGGTGGCGATACCGGTCCTGCGGATCTCCTTGACGATGCGCCAGATCTCCATCGCGATCAGCGGCGCCAGCCCTTCGGTGGCCTCGTCGAGGATGAGCAGGTCGGGGTTGGTCATCAGCGCGCGGCCGATGGTCAGCATCTGCTGCTCGCCGCCCGAGAGCTGCCAGCCACCGTTGTTGATACGCTCGCCCAGGCGCGGGAAGGTCGCCATCACGCGATCGAAGGTCCACTCGCGGCGGCCGTCGATGCCGGCACGCGCCGACATCAGCAGGTTCTCGCGCACGGTCAGGCTCTTGAAGATGCCGCGGCCTTCGGGCACGTAGGCGATGCCCTGCTGTGCCGTCTGGTAGGTGCGCGCCTTGGTGTAGTCGTCGCCGCGCACCAGCACGCGGCCGTGCTTCGGGCGCACGATGCCGAGCATGCTCTTGATCAGCGTCGACTTGCCCATGCCGTTGCGGCCCATGAGGGCGATGCCCTCGCCTTCGCGGATGTTGAAGTCGATGCCATGCAGGATGTGGCTGGCACCGTAGTAGGTATGAACTTCCTTGGCTTCGAGCAGCATGTTAGACATGGAAGCTGTCCTCCGTACCCAGATAGGCCTGCTGGACGGCCACGCTGGCCTTGATCTGCGCGGGCGGGCCGCACTCCAGCAACTGGCCGTTGACCATCACCGTGATCATGTCGGCGACCGCGAACACGGCGTCCATGTCGTGCTCCACCAGCAGGATGCCGCGCGTCTGGCGCAGGCGCTTGAGCACCTCGACCATGCTCGCGGATTCCTCCGAACCCATGCCGGCGAGCGGCTCGTCGAGCAGCAGCACCTGCGCGTCGGTGGCGAGCACCATGGCGATCTCGAGCTGACGCTGTTCGCCGTGGCTGAGCACGCCCGACACCCAGTCCACCCGCTTGCCCAGGCCGGCCTCCTCGATGCAGGCGCGTGCCTTCTCCAGCGCCCACTTCTGCTCCATGGCCTTGCTGAAGATGCGCCACGGCTGCTGGCGGCGCGACTGCGCGGCCAGGCGTACGTTCTCGAGCACGGTGAACTGCGGGAAGATGTTGGTGCGCTGGTAGCTGCGCCCGATGCCCACCTGCGAGCGCTGCGCCGCGGTCAGACCGGTGATGTCCTTGCCCATGAAGTGGATCCTGCCCTCGGACGGCGGCAGATCACCCGACAGCATGTTGATGCAGGTGGACTTGCCCGCGCCGTTGGGGCCGAGCAGCACGTGGATCATCTGGCGCTCGAGCGTCACGCTGATGTCCTGGTTCGCCACCAGGCCGCCGAAGCGGCGGGTGAGCTTGTCGGCCTGCAGCAGGACCTCGTTCTTCGTCGTTGTGCTCATTTGGCCTCCCCTCCCTGCAGGGCGCGCTTGATGCGACCCGGCACGCCGGCCAGACCGCCCGGCAGGAACAGCACGACGGCGACGATCACGCCGCCCATCAGCAGCTGCCAGTACTTGGTGATGTCGGCGAACACCTCGCGCATCGCCTCGAAGGCGAAGGCGCCGGCGATCGCGCCGACGAGATTGCCCATGCCGCCCAGGATGACCATCAGCAGCACGTTGCCCGACTCGTGCCAGGACAGCAGCTCCGGGGTCACGAAGCCGAACAGCACCGCGTACAGGAAGCCCGCCAGACCGCCGAGCGCGCCGGCCAGCGTGAAGGCGCCGAGCTTGTAGCGGAAGGTGAAGTAGCCGAGCGACTGCATGCGGTGCTCGTTGCTCTTGATGCCCACCAGCACGCGGCCGAAGGGCGACTGCAGCACGCGGGCGAGGAACAGATACACCAGCACCATCACCACGAGGATGAAGTAGAACATGTGCACTTCGTTGGTGAGGTCGAACGGCTCCCAGCCGAAGATCGAGGCCGAAGGCTTGTTGTTGAGGTAGGTGCCGTCCGAGCCGCCGCCCAGCGGCGTGTCGTGGAAGATGAAGTAGGCCATCTGCGCGAAGGCCAGCGTCACCATGATGAAGTAGATGCCCTTGGTGCGAAGCACGAACAGGCCGATGACGAAGGCGGCCAGCGCCGACAGCCCGACCGCGGCCGGCAGCACGTACCACAGGCTGGCGGCCTCGTACTCCGGGCTCAGGATCGCGACCGCATAGGCGGCGATGCCGAAGTAGGCCGCATGGCCGAAGCTGACCAGACCGGTGAAGCCCACCAGCAGGTCCAGGCTCATGGCGAAGATCGCCATCACCAGGATCTTGCCGACGATCTCGATGTAGAAGGATTCGCCCGACAGCGGCACGCAGGCGACGATCGCGAGCGCGACGAGCTTGGGAATCAGGGAGGCGTGTGCGTTCATGGTCTCAGCCTTTCTTCAGGATGCCTTCGGGGCGCCACAGCAGGACCACCGCCATCACCACATACACGACGATGCCGGAGAGCTCGGGGACCAGGACCTTGCCGAAGGTGTCGGCGAAGCCGACGATCAGCGCCGCGACGAGCGCGCCCCACACCGAACCGATGCCGCCGATGACGACGATCACGAAGGAGATGATCAGCACGTGGCTGCCCATGTTCGGGAACACGGACGAGATCGGCGCGGCCAGCATGCCGGCGAGGGCGGCGAGCGCGACACCGAGCGCGAACACGACGCGGTAGATCATGTTGATGTTGATGCCGAGCGACTCGACCATGCCGCGGTCGTCGTTGCCGGCGCGGATCATCATGCCGAGACGGGTGCGCTGGATGACGTAGTAGAGCGCCACCGCGAGCACGATGCAGACCGCCGAGATGGCCAGCCGGTACACCGGATAGCTCATCACCTCGGTGAGCTGGATCGAGGCGTCGAGGAAGCCCGGGATGGCGACGCCGTGCACGTCGTCGCCGACCAGGAGGCTGCGCAGCTGCTCGAAGATCAGGATCAGGCCGTAGGTCAGCAGCACCTGCTCGAGGTGGTCACGCTTGTAGAGATGGGAGAACAGTGCCCACTCCAGGAAGGCACCGAAGGCCAGCGCGAGCGGGATGCCGAGCGCGATCGCCATCACCAGGCTGCCGGTGGCGCTGGTGAGCACGAAGGCCAGGTAGGCGCCGATCATGTAGAAACTGCCGTGCGCCAGGTTGATGATCCCCATGATGCCGAACACCAGCGTCAGCCCGCTTGCCACCAGGAACAGGAGCAAACCGTACTGCAGCGAGTTCAGCGTCTGGATCAGGAAGCTTGCGAAATCCATGACACTCCCCCTCCCGGCAGGCGTCCGCCTGCCAGGATCGATATGGGTTCAAGAATGAGACGGGAGCCGGGGCGACCGGTCGGATCGCCCCGCGGGCCGGTTACAGCTTGCAGCCGCGCGCCGGGTCCTCGAGCCCCTTGGAGACGACCTCGATCACCACGTTCTGGTCGCCCTTGACCTCGCGCATGTAGATGTCCTGCACCGGGTTGTGGGCCTTGGACAGGGTGAAGGCGCCGCGCGGGCTGTCGATCTTGGCGGACTCCATGCCCTTGATGACGGCGTCCTGCTTGGAAGGGTCGCCGGCAGCGGCCTTGAGGCCGGCCTCGTACATCTGCGCCGCGTCGTAACCCTGCACCGCATAGACGTCGGGCTGGATCTTGTACAGCTCGGCGTACTTGGTGCGGAAGGCCTTGTCCTTCTCGGTGGTGAGGCCGTCGGCGTAGTGCAGCGTCGTCATCAGGCCCTCACCCGCGCCGCCCATCGCCGCGAGGTTGCCGTCGGTGAGGAAGCCCGGGCCGTAGAGCGGGATGCTGTTCTTGAGGCCGGCAGCGGCATAGTCGCTGACGAACTTCGCGGCGCCGGCACCGGCAAAGAACACGAACACGGCGTCGGGTTTGGTCGAGGCGATCTCGGTGAGGAAGGGCTGGAACTCCACGTTCGGGAACGGCAGCGTCATCTCCTTGACGACCTTGCCGCCGCCCTTCTCGAAGGCCTCCTTGAAGCCGGCGACCGACTCCTCGCCGAAGGAGTACTTCCAGGTCACGGTGGCGACGCTCTTCACGCCCTTCTTCGCCAGGGCCTCGCCCATGGCGTAGGACGGCTGCCAGGCCGAGAAGGACGAGCGGAAGACGTAGGGCGAGCACAGCGGGCCGGTGAGGTCGTTGGCGCCGGCGTTGGGGATGATCATCAGCGTCTTGGTGTCGCGGGCGACCTTCGCCATGGCGAGTGCCACGCCCGAGTGCACCGTGCCGACGAGCACATCGACCTTCTCGCGCGACACCAGCTTCTTGGCGTTTTCGGTGGCCTTGGCCGGGTTCGACTCGTCGTCGACGACGGCGTACTCGACCTCGCGACCGCCCAGCTTGCCGCCGTTCTCGGCGACGTACTGCTTGAAGCCGTTGGTGATGGCGTTGCCCAGCGCGGCATAGGTGCCGGTGTAGGGGAGCATGAGGCCGACCTTGACCTTGTCCTCGGCCTGCACGGCGCCGATGCCGGCGGCGGCGAGCGCGAGGGTGAGGGCGACGTTACGGGCGAACTGGAAACGGATTGTCATGATGTCTCTTCCTTTTTGGTGGGGTGAATCACTTTCTTGGCGCGAAGCCGGCCCTCCCTTGCGGGATGCGGGCGCAGGCGGGCGCCCGGCGCACGCGGCGCCGGGCAGGGCGCGGATCAGGTCACGACGGTCAGGAAGCGCTCGTTGAGCTTGCGGTCGTGATAGAAGATGCCGGCCCCGACCTCATCGAAGGTCCAGGTGATCGGCGCGTGATCCGGGTAGGTCTCGTAGCCGCCGCAGAAGGTCTCGAAGCGGTTGCCCGAGGGGTCGAAGGCGTAGATCGTCGAACCGCGGGTGATGCCGTGGCGGGTCGGGCCGATGTCGATCGACACGCGGTTCATCGACATGATGTCGGCGGCGCGCAGCACCTTTTCCCAGCTGTCGAGCAGGAAGGACAGGTGGTGCAGCTTGCCCGGCTCGGGGTGGGCGACGAAGGCGAGGTCGTGCGCCTTGTGCGAGCACGAGATGAAGGTCGCCAGCAGCGACTTGCCGTCTTCCATGAGCACACGCTCGACGAGATGGAAGCCGAGCACCTCGGTGAACAGCTTGAGGTTCTCCTCGAGGTTCGGGCCGTAGAGCAGGCAGTGGTCGAAGCGGTGCGGGGCGATGCCGTGCTCGGACGCCGGAATCCACGGATCCGGGTTGGTGTAGGGCTGGCCGTTGCCGACGTCGGTCTTGTCGGCGTAGAGTTCCATGACGTGGCCGGTCGGGATGGTGAAGCGCACGCGCTCGCCGGTCTCCAGGAGCTCGCCGGCGGGGATGCGCTCGGTGGCGACGCCGTAGGCCTGCAGGTCCTTGTCGAGCTGCTCGAGGGTCGCCTTGTCCTTGACCTTGAAACCGATCAGATCGACGCCGGCGCGATCGGCCTCGCGCAGGATCACGCTGTTGTGATCACGCTCGTCCCAGGCCTTGAAATACACGCGGCCGGCGGCGTCGCGGCCGGTCTCGACGAGGCCGAGCACGTTCTTGTAGAACGCCACGCTCTCGTCGAGATCGAGCACGCGCAGCTGGATGTGGCCGGGACGCATCACTCCGGTGGTTGCCATTTTGTATCTCCTCTTCGGGTCATGAACGGGATCCCGGGCGCGGTCACGCCCGGCGATTCCCGGGGTTGCTTATGTGGCGGGACGCTGCCCGCCTGTTTCTACGACTGCCTTGCACTGCACGTCCGGCCTCAGGCGCAGACGTTCTTCTTCATCTTGCCGAGCACCGCGAGGCGGATGTCGGACAGCGGCTTCACCCGACAGGCCAGCACGATGCCGACCGCTTCCTCCTCGGCGCTGACGTAGGCCCGGCTCATCACGCGCTTGGCGTACTCGCCCGCCTCGACCTGCACCTTGCACACGCCGCAGCCGCCGCCGCGGCAGCCCACCGGGATGCCGCGCTTGCCGAGCCGCTCCATGCCGCCGAGCAGGGTCTCGTCCTCGCGGCAGCGGTACACCTCACCGGTCTCGACGAGGGTCACCTCGTGGAAGACCTTAGGCGCGCGGCTGTCCATGTCAGGCCACCTGCCGTTCCTGCTGCGCCTCGTTGAAGGCCTTCAGGCGCGCAGCCTGCAATTCCCGGGCAGCGGCGAGGTTCTTCTCCTTGACGTGGCCGAAGCCGCGGATCTCGTCGGGCACGCTTGCCAGGGCCACCGCCGCGGCGTGGTTCACCGGGTTGAGCTTGGCGAGGATCTGGTCGAGCAGCTGGATGTACTCCTCGATCAGCCTGCGCTCCATCTGACGCTCCTCGGTCTTGCTGAACACGTCGAGCGCGCTACCGCGCAGGCCCTTGAGACCCGCCAGGCGCTTGAAGGCCTTGAACATCCACGCGCCGTACTGCTTCTTCTGCGGGTGGCCGGTGATCGGGTCGGTCTTCGAGAGCAGCGGGGGCGCGAGGTTGTACTTGACCGAGTAGCCATGCGGGAACTGCGCGTCGAGCTCGGCGAGGAAGGCCGGGTCGGTGTGCAGGCGGGCGACCTCGAACTCGTCCTTGTAGGCCATCAGCTTGTACAGGTAGCGGGCGGCCGCCTCGGCGAGCCTGGACGACGACACCGCCTTCTGCTCGCCCACGACCACGCGCTTGACGACCTCGGCGTAGCGCCTGGCGTAGGCCTCGTCCTGGAAGGCGATGAGCTCGGGCACGCGGATCTCGACCAGGCGCCGGACCTCGCCGTCGGCGCCGATCGAGTCGACGATCGCCTTCGCGGCCGGCGAGAGCTGCGGCTTCTTGTGCAGCGTGACCACGCTGCCGCCCGACTTCTGGCGACCGGCCTCGGCCTCGACGAAGGCACGATCGAGCACCGCCATGCGGCCCCAGCGGAAGGCCGCCAGGCTCATGTCCACCGCCACGCCGGACAGGCGGATGGCTTCCTCGATCGACTCGGCCTTGAGCGGGATGGTGCCGGCCTGGAAGGCCACGCCGACCATGAAGTTGTTGGTCGCCATCGCGTCGCCGAACAGGCCCGCGGCCAACGCCTCGCCGTCGAGGAACACGTTGTGCTCCTTGCGGGTGACGCGGTCGATACCCGAGGTGAGGCCGTTGGTCGCCGGGAACAGCGCCTTGCGGTTGGTCACCATCTGGCCGGTCGGGGTCTGGGTGGTGGACACGACCGCGATCGTGCGCTCCGGGTTGCACTTGTCGAGGTTCTTCGGGTCGGTGGCGTTGAGGATGTCGAAACCCAGATAGAGGTCGGCGCGGCCGTCCGAGATCTTGTTCGACCCCTTGAACGGGGCGTGGGTGATCTTGATGTCGGAGATCACCGCGCCGCCCTTCTGCGCCAGACCGGTCTGGTCGAGGCCGATCACGTGCTTGCCCTCGAGGCGGGCGGCACGCGCCAGCGTCGCCACCACGGTGACCGAGCCGGTGCCGCCGATGCC
The DNA here is from genome assembly GCF_039614725.1 of Thauera sp. JM12B12. Taxonomy (NCBI): domain Bacteria; kingdom Pseudomonadati; phylum Pseudomonadota; class Betaproteobacteria; order Rhodocyclales; family Zoogloeaceae; genus Thauera; species Thauera sp. JM12B12. Next base: position 3,622,906 of record NZ_CP154859.1, read on the forward strand.
CATCACGTGGATGCCAAAGCCCAGGCTGTCATCGACCTTGTTGACCGGCGCCGGCAGCGCGCGCTCGAGCGCCGGGATGCGGCCCTTTTTCTTCTTCGGCGCACCCTCGCTGGCCGGGGCCGGGTGCGGGGTCACGGTGAGGAAGGAGGGGCAGAAGCCCTTCACGCAGCTGAAGTCCTTGTTGCACGACGACTGGTGGATGCGGGTCTTGCGGCCGAACTCGGTCTGCACCGGCTCGACCGACATGCAGTTCGACTTCTCGCCGCAGTCGCCGCAGCCTTCGCACACGCGCTCGTTGATGACGGTGACCTCGACCGGCTCGTCGGCCTTGCCGCGGCTGCGCGCACGGCGCAGCTCGGCGGCGCACTCCTGGTCGTGCAGCAGCACGGTACAGCCGGGGGTGGCGGCGAGCGCGCGCTGCGCCTCCTCGATGCGGTCGCGGTGCCAGACCTCGGTGTCCCCGGGAAGCTGCACGCCGTTGAATCGGGACAGATCGTCGGTGGTGACGATGATCTTCCTGACGCCGTTGGCCAGCAGGTCGGAGACCATGTTCACCACCGGCACCTCGCCCTGGATGGCCTGGCCGCCGGTCATCGAGGTGTGCGCGTTGCGCAGCAGCTTGAAGGTGATGTTCACCCCGGTCGAGGCCGCATAGCGGATCGCCAGGCTGCCCGAGTGGGCGTAGGTGCCGTCACCCATGTTCTGGAAGATGTGCTGCGCCTCGGTGAAGGGCGCCATGCCGATCCACTGCGTGCCCTCGGCGCCCATGTGGGTGCCCATGACCACGTTGCGGCCCATCCACATCGCCATGGTGTGGCAGCCGATGCCCGCCGACACGATGCTGCCGTCGGGCGCCTGGGTCGAGGAGTTGTGCGGACAGCCCGAGCAGAACCAGGCGGTGCGCACCGCGGTCGGCAGCTTGTTGCGCGAGTGGATCTCGTCCAGGCGCTTGAGCCAGTTCTCGGCCGATTCGATGCGGGTCTTGCGCGACAGGCGCTTCAACAGCGCGCGCACGATGGTGTCGGACTCGAACTCGCCGTAGTGCGGCAGCAGCTCCTTCTCCTCCTCGTCGAACTTGCCGACGATGCGCGGCGCGTTGGCCATGCCGTAGAGCACCTGCTTGGCGAACATCTCGAGGAAGGGACGCTTCTCCTCGATGACGAAGATCTCCTCCAGACCCTGCGCGAACTCGCGCACGATGGTCGGCTCCATCGGGAACAGCATGCCCATCTTGAGGATGCGGATGCCGTAGCGGCGCAGCGCCGCGTCGTCCAGACCCATCTCGAGGAAGGCCTGGTTGAGGTCGTTGTAGGTCTTGCCCGCGGTGATGATGCCGATCCAGGCGTCGGGGTTGGGGAAGACGACGTTGTTCAGATTGTTGGCGCGGGCGTAGCGCTTGGCCACCTCGAGGCGGCGGGTGTATAGCGACTGCTCCATCTCCAGCGCCTCGACGCGCACGTTCATGCCCAGGTTCATGTTGGGCGTGAACGGCTTGCCGTCGAACTCGAGGTCGGGGGTGACGAAGTTCAGGCGCTCGGGCGAGACGTTGGCCGTGCCGGTGCCGTCGGCGACGTTGGTGACGATCTTCATGCCCATCCACACGCCCGCCAGACGCGACATCTGGTAGCCGTGCAGGCCGTAGTCGAGGATCTCCTGCACGTTGCCCGGGTACAGCGACGGGATGCCGACGTGGTAAAGCATCGGTTCGGACTGCGAGCACAGCGAGGAGCTCTTGCAGCTCGGGTCGTCGCCGGCGATCGCGAGCACGCCGCCGTTCCTGGCGATGCCGGTGTAGTTGGCGTGCTTGAGCGCGTCGCCCGAGCGGTCCACGCCCGGCGCCTTGCCGTACCACATGCCGGTGACGCCGTCGAACTTCTGCTTGCCGACGGTGTGCAGCATCTGCGTGCCCCACACCGCGGTGGCGGCGAGGTCTTCGTTGATGCCATCGACGAAGTGGATGTGGTTCTGCACCAGCAGCTTCTGCTGCTTGATCAGCGCGGCGTCGAGCATGCCCACGGGCGAGCCGCGATAACCCGAGACGAACATGCCGGTCTTGAGGCCGCGACGGGCGTCGGTGCGCACCTGGTCGAGCGTCAGGCGGACGATCGCGTCGATGCCGCCGAGGTGGATGTCACCCTCTTCCTGGGTGAATGGAGTGACCGTGTTCTTGCCGGATGACATGTCTGTCCGTCCCCTTCTCTCTCTGCCCCGAATCCCGGGTGTTTGCTGGCTTCGACTCCGGGCCCGCCGGGCGGCGTACCGGAACGATCTGGATTGCAGATTAGGGGCAGCGGGAGGGCGGCAATATCCACTTCCTGCACAACCACTATCCGCTTTGTGCACTGCGCCTTCCCGTGCACAAAGCGGATAGTGATGCTGCAAGAAGTGGATATTTCGGGTGTTTTGTCATCCCTACGATGAGTGCTCCGCGCATCAGACAACACAGGAGACTCTGGCGATGATCACCACGGAATATCTGGACTCACTGATTGAGAAGGACAAGGAAAAGGGCCTGTTCCGCTGCAAGCGTGAGATGTTCACCAGCAAGGAACTGTTCGATCTCGAGATGGAACACATCTTCGAAGGTAACTGGATCTACCTCGCCCACGAGAGCCAGCTGCCGAAGATCAACGACTACTACACGACCAAGATCGGTCGTCAGCCGGTGTTCATCACCCGCAACAAGGACAACCAGCTCAACTGCTTCATCAACGCCTGCGCCCACCGCGGCGCCACGCTGGCGCGCTTCAAGCACGGCAACAAGGCGACCTACACCTGCCCGTTCCACGGCTGGACCTTCAACAACTCGGGCAAGCTGCTGAAGATCAAGGACCCCGCCGAGACCGGCTACCCGGAGAGCTTCAACTGTGAAGGCTCGCACGACCTCAAGAAGATCGCGCGCTTCGAGTCCTACCGCGGCTTCCTGTTCGGCAGCCTGAAGGCCGACGTGCAGCCGCTCGAGGACTTCCTCGGCGAGTCGAAGAAGATCATCGACATGGTCGTGGACCAGTCCCCCGAGGGCCTTGAGGTGCTGCGCGGCTCCTCGACCTACGTCTATGAGGGCAACTGGAAGCTGCAGGCCGAGAACGGCGCCGACGGCTACCACGTCACCGCCACGCACTGGAACTACGCCGCCACCCAGGCGCAGCGCAAGAGCCGCGACGCCGGGGACGACATCAATGCGATGAGCGCCGGGGGCTGGGCCAAGAAGGGCGGCGGCTCGTACTCGTTCGAGAACGGCCACCTGCTGCTGTGGACGCGCTGGGACAACCCCGAAGACCGTCCGCTGATGGAAGAACGCGACCGCCTGGTCAAGGAATTCGGCGAAGCCAAGGCCGACTGGATGATCGGCAACTCGCGCAACCTGTGCCTGTACCCGAACGTTTATCTGATGGACCAGTTCAGCTCGCAGATCCGCGTGTTCCGCCCGCTCGACGTCAATCGCACCGAAGTCACCATCTACTGCATCGCGCCCAAGGGCGAGTCGGCCGAGGCCCGTGCCCGCCGCATCCGCCAGTACGAGGACTTCTTCAACGCCTCGGGCATGGCCACGCCGGACGACCTCGAGGAATTCCGCGCCTGCCAGGAAGGCTTCATGGGCCGTTCGCTGGAGTGGAACGACATGTCGCGCGGCGCCACGCACTGGGTCGAAGGCCCGGACGACGAGGCCGACAAGATCGGTCTCAAGCCCATCCTGTCCGGCGTGAAGACCGAGGACGAGGGCCTGTACGTCGCCCAGCACACCTACTGGCTTGAAGAGATCCGCAAGGCTGTCGCGGCCAAGAACGCATAACCGGAGACCCATGAGATGAGCATTTCCTACGAGAACCTGTGCGCTTTCCTGTACCGCGAGGCGCGTCACCTCGACGACCGCGAGTGGGACGAATGGCTGGCGATGTACGACGAGAACTGCACCTTCTGGATGCCCGCCTGGGACGACGACGGCGAGCTCACCGAGGACCCGCAGACCGAGATCTCGCTGATCTGGTACGGCCGCCGTGCCGGCCTGGAAGACCGCGTGTTCCGCATCCGCACCGAGCGCTCGAGCGCGACCATCCCCGACACCCGCACCAACCACCACATCAGCAACGTCGAGGTGGTCGAGCAGAGCGGCACGACGGTCAAGCTGCGCTTCAACTGGCACACCATGAGCGTGCGCTACAACCACACCGACCACTTCTGCGGCACCAGCTTCTACACCCTGGACGTGTCCGGTGCGAGCCCGCTCATCAAGGAAAAGAAGGTCGTCCTGAAGACCGACTACATCCGCCACGTCATCGACGTTTACCACGTCTGACAACGAGGGCGGAGCGCCCGGCGCCGGCGACGGCGCGGGCGACTCCGCCCCACCCGGAGAGACAACCATGACATTCAAGATCGCGCTGAACTTCGAGGACGGCGTCACCCGCTTCATCGACTGCAACGCCACCGAGACCGTGGCCGATGCGGCCTACCGCCAGGGCGTAAACGTCCCCATCGACTGCCGTGACGGCGCCTGCGGTGCCTGCAAGTGCAAGGCCGAATCCGGCCAGTACGAGCTCGGCTTCTACATCGACGACGCGATGAGCGAGGAAGAGGCCAAGCTCGGCTACGTCCTCACCTGCCAGATGCACCCCAAGAGCGACTGCGTGGTGAACATCCCCGCCTCGTCCGAGGTGTGCAAGATCAAGCACGCCACCCTCACCGCCACCGTGGCCGAGGTGCGCCAGCTGTCGCCGAGCACGCTCAGCCTGGTGCTGCAGGGCGAAGGCATCGCCAAGCTCGCCTTCCTGCCCGGCCAGTACGCCAACCTCACCGTGCCCGGCACCGAGCAAACCCGCGCCTACTCGTTCAGCTCGATGCCCGCCGAGGGCAAGGTCAGCTTCCTCATCCGCAACGTGCCCAACGGCCTGATGAGCGGCTACCTCACCGGCGCCGCCAAGGCCGGCGACACCCTCAAGCTCGCCGGCCCGATCGGCAGCTTCTACCTGCGCGACGTCGCCCGCCCGGTGCTGATGCTCGCCGGCGGCACCGGCCTCGCGCCCTTCCTCGCCATGCTCGACAAGCTCGTCGCCGCCGGCGGCAGCGCGCACCCGATCCACCTCATCTACGGCGTCAACACCGACGCCGACGTGGTCGAGCTCGAGCGTCTGGACGCCTTCAAGGCCGCGCTGCCCAACTTCACCTACGACGTGTGCGTGGTCGCCGACGACAGCAGCTGGCCGAAGAAGGGCTACGTCACCGCCCACATCGAGCCCACGCACCTCAACGAAGGCAAGGTGGACATCTACCTGTGCGGCCCCCCGCCTATGGTCGAAGCCGTGGCCCATGACCTGCGCGAGCGCAAGGTCGAACCGAACAGCTTCCACTACGAGAAGTTCGCCGCCAGCGTCTGAGCGCTGCCCATCCCGTCAGGAGCGACAATGGCAAATCGATTCAACAAGAAAGTGGCCGTGATCACCGGCGCCGCGCAAGGCATCGGCAAGCGCGTCGCCGAGAAGATGGCCAAGGAAAAGGGCACCCTGGTGCTGGTCGACCGCTCGGAGCTCGTGCACGAGGTGGCCAAGGCGCTGTCGGCCAAGGTCGAGGTGCTGAGCCTCACCGCCGACCTCGAGAAGTTCGCCGAGTGCCAGCGCGTCATGGATGCCGCGGTGGAGAAGTTCGGCCGCATCGACATCCTGATCAACAACGTCGGCGGCACGATCTGGACCAAGCCCTACGAGCACTACGAGGAAGACGAGATCGAGGCCGAAGTGCGGCGCTCGCTGTTCCCGACCCTGTGGTGCTGCCGCGCCGCCCTGCCCTACATGCAGCAGAACGGCAAGGGCTCGATCGTCAACGTGTCCTCGATCGCCACGCGCGGCGTCAACCGCGTGCCCTACGGCGCGGCCAAGGGCGGCGTCAATGCGCTGACCGCCTGCCTGGCGCTGGAGAACGGCGAGCGCGGCATCCGCGTCAATGCCACCGCGCCGGGCGCCACCGAAGCACCGCCGCGCCTGATCCCGCGCAACACCAAGGAGCAGAGCGAACAGGAGAAGGTCTGGTACAAGCAGATCTACTCGCAGTCGATCGACAGCAGCCTGATGAAGCGCTACGGCACGCTCGACGAACAGGCCGACCCCATCCTGTTCCTGGCGTCGGACGACTCCGGCTACATCACCGGCTCCGTGCTGCCGGTGGGCGGCGGCGACCTGGGCTGATCGCCCCCCCCCTTTCAAGCGTCCTCTCCCTCCCCTCGGACGCTTGGGCCGCGCTGCAGCGATGCAGCGCGGCTTTTTTCTGCGCGCTCGACGCAGAACTATAAGAAGATTTTTTGGATGCCAATATAGACTTGGTTTTTAAGAACCTATAAAATCGAGATTCTTAAATTTCTCGACACAGGCCATCCAAGAAGCCGAAGGTCGCACAATCGAGCGCCAGCCTGCACCCCTGGCGGAGAGGAGAAGTCCGTGAGCACGTCACGTCTGCTTCAACAGCATGCGACTACCTGGAGGGCTGCGTGATGCCTCTCCAGTTCCTGAACCGCTCCAGCAGCGTCTTCGCCGCCGCCAACCCCTTCGAAGTCTCCGAATACGTGCGCGCCAACGTCGGCTCGCACAGCCTGCGCCTGTCCGGCAACACCGGAGCCAGCGCCTCGCTCAGCCATCGCCGTGCCGGCATGCTCGACCTCTGCCGCCTGAGCTACGGCGCACAGGCGCGCATCGTCTCCGAGGGCCTCGGCGACATCTACCACGCCCAGTTCATCCTGCGGGGCCACTGCCGCTACACCCTCGCCCACACCACGCTCGACCTGTCGGCGGGCCACGTGCTCGTGCTCAATCCGGACGATCCGCTCGACCTGACCTACTCCGACGACTGCGAGAAGTTCATCCTGCGCATCCCGGCCCCGATGCTCGACGACGCCTGTGCCGAGCACCGCTGGTTCAAGCCCAACGAGCGCATCAAGTTCAGCCCCGAGCCGCACCGCTTCGAAGACATCGACAGCCTGCTGCTGCTGCTGCGCCTGCTCTGCGAAGAGGCCGAGTCCGACATGGCCACCCCGCAGATGCTCCAGCACTACAACCGCGTCGTCACCACCAAGCTGATGGTCATGCTCAAGCACAACGTCGGCATGGTGTCGCCCACCCAGCACGCACCGAGCTTCGAGCGCCTGATCAACTACATCGAGCGCAACATCAAGCTCGAGCTCGGGGTCGAGCAGCTTGCCCAGCACGCCGGCCTCAGCCTGCGCTCGCTGTACATGCTGTTCGAGAAGAACGCGCGCATGACGCCGAAGAACTTCGTCCGCCAGAAGAAGCTGGAGCGGGTGCACGCGATCCTCAACGATCCGACCCAGCCCTGTCCGAACATCACCGCGGTCGCCCTCGAATACGGCTTCACCCACCTCGGCCGCTTCTCCGAGCTCTACAAGTCCACCTACGGCGTGCTGCCCTCGCAGGCAATGCGCTGCCGTCAGCCCAGGGCGTCCTGAGCGCCGGTCCGGCTGCGCGTCGGCCGGCGCCGGCACTCAGTCCGGGCTGCCGGCGAACAGCTCACCCAGCCAGTCCACGAACACGCGCACGCGCGCGGATTGCTGCCGCGTCGGGCGCGACACGACGTGTAGCGGCAGCGCCGGCGGGCGGAACTCGGCCAGCACCTCCTCGATCGTGCCTTCCGCAAGCTGACGCGCGACGTGGTAATGCGGCACCTGGATGAGACCGAAGCCGGCCTCGCACGCCGCGACGTAGGCGTCGCCGTTGTTCACGCTCACGCTGCCCGGCAGGCTGACGTCCTCGCTGCGGCCATCGACCACGAAGCTCATCGGTACCGGCTTGCCGCTGGTCGCCGACAGGTAGTCGACCGCGCGATGCGCGTGCAGGTCGGCGATCGTGCGCGGCCGGCCGTGGCGCTCGAGGTAGTCGGTGCTGGCGCAGGTGAGCTGCGCCAGCGTGCCCAGGCGGCGCGCCACGTAGGGCGTGTCGCGCAGCGCGCCGATGCGCAGCGCGCAATCCACGCCCTCGCGCTCGAGGTCGATGTGGCGGTCGCTGACGCTGATCTCCAGCCGGATGAGCGGGTGGCGCGCGCAGAACGCCGGCAGCGCCGGCAGCAGCACCAGCCGGCACAGCGAGCTCGACAGATCGACGCGGATGCTGCCGCGCGGGCTCTGCCCGGCATGGGCGAGCGCGGCCTCCGCCTCGTCCACGTCGCCGAGAATCGCCACGCAGCGCCGGTAGTAGGTCTCGCCATCCACGGTGGGTGTCACGCGCCGGGTGGTACGTGACAGCAGGCGGGTGCCGAGATGCTGCTCGAGTTGCTTGATGACCTGCGTCGCAGAGGCGCGGGCGAGCCCGAGCTGCTCCGCGGCGCGGCTGAAGCTGCCGAGTTCGACGATGCGGGTGAAGAGGCGCATGGCCTCGAAGCGGTCCATCCGGGCGGCCTTTGTTCATGGTTCGAGAACAGTATTGTCGCCCGCCGCCCGACTTTCTCCCACCGAGGAACGACACTGCGGCCGGTCGTCACATCGCCGCCCGCAGCGAGGACTTTTCCGGGGCAGGCGTGAGATCCTTTCGGGACGTCGGGCGCGAATGCGTCCAGAATCATCGCCAGACGGTTCGAGAGGACGATCATGCAAGCACCCACCCCACCGAACGGCCGCCGCCGGTCCGCCAAGGCTCGCCCCACGCTTCCCGCCCGCAAGCCGCCTGGCCTCCCCGACGGCCAGACGCTGATGCGCCAGCTCAGGGAGTTCAACCACGGGCTCGCCTCCAGCGTCGATCCATTCGGCATCGCCGAACCGATCCTGCATGCCCAGCTCGCCTGGCTCATGCACCCTCAGGAGCTGGGCGAGCGCATGACCGCGCTGAGCACCGAACTCGGCCGCCTGCAGTGGCATACCTGGCGGCGCGCGCTCGGGCTGCCCAGCCCCGACCCGGTCAGGCCGCATGCCGACGACCCGCGCTTCGCCGATCCGGCGTGGACCGAGTCGCCGACCTGGGACCTGATCAAGGAGTGGTACCTCGCCTTCACCCACCACATGCAGGACATGCTCTACGAAACCCCGGGGCTGTCCAGCCAGGAGCGCCGCCGCGCCGCCTTCTGGTGGCGCAAGTGGCTCAACGCGGTGGCGCCGACCAACTACCTGTTCACCAACCCGATCGCGCTGCGCAAGTTCATCGACAGCCGCGGCGAGAGCCTGATGCAGGGCTGGCACAACATGCTCGAGGACCTGCGCGCCGGCAACGTGCGCATGACCGACCCCGACGGCTTCAAGGTCGGCGACAACCTCGCCACCACGCCCGGGGCGGTGATCTTCCGCAACCGCCTGCTCGAGGTCATCCACTACGCCCCCACCCAGCCACAGGTCCATGCCGAGCCGGTGGTCATCGTCACGCCGTGGATCAACAAGTTCTACATCCTCGACCTCAACCCGAAGAAGAGCATGGTGCGCTACCTGCTCGACCAGGGCCTGGACGTCTACATCACGAGCTGGAAGAACCCCGACGCCTCGATGCGCGACGTGCGCTTCGACGACTACCTCACCGAAGGCATCGACACGATCGTGCGCGTGGCGCGCGACTGCAGCGGCGCCGACCGGGTGCACGCCGTGGGCTACTGCATCGGCGGCACCGCGCTGGCGATCTACATGGCGTGGGCGGCGCGCCATTACGGCGAGGACGCGGTGCCGGTGCGCGACTGGACGCTATTCACCACCCTGGTGGACTTCCACAAGCCAGGCGACATCGAGGTCTTCATCGACGCGCACACGGTCGACCATCTGAGCGCGCAGATGGAGAAGAAGGGCTATCTCGACGGCCAGGACATGGCGGCCTCCTTCCGCCTGCTACGCTCGAACAGCCTGATCTGGCACTACGTCGTGCACGGCTGGCTGTACGGCGAATCGCCGCCCGCCTTCGACGTGCTGTTCTGGAACATGGACACCACCCGCATGCCCTATGCGATGCACGCCTGGTACCTGCGCGAGCTCTACCTGAACAACCGCCTCATCCAGCCCGACGCGCTCACCGTCGCCGGCGAACCGATCGACCTGCGCCGCATCCGCCAGCCGCTGTACGCGGTCGCCGCCGAGGACGACCACATCGCGCCCTGGGCGCAGACCTTCCACACCCTGCACCACGTCGCCGCCGACAAGCGCTTCGTGCTTTCGAGCTCGGGCCACATCCTCGGCATCGTGAATCCTCCGGTGAAGCCGCCCAAGCGACGCTACTGGGTTGCGCCCGCGCATCGCAGCGACAAGTCCGCGCACTGGCGCGAACGTGCCGAAGTGTGCGAGGGCAGCTGGTGGGAAGACTGGATGGCCTGGCTCAAGCCGCGCGCCGGCGCAGTCGTCGAAGCGCGCCCGGCCAGCGACGATCGCCACCCCAGCCTGGGCGCGGCCCCCGGGACATACGTGCTCGAGCGCTGACCCCCGCGGGGGCGCGCATGCGAGAATCGCGCCCCCCGTTTCCTACATCCCCGCCCCGGGGACGCCACCATGCGCACCATCGAACACGTCGTCACCCACCTCATCGTCCACGCCCTCGTCCGCGAGCCCGGCGCGCCCTCGCGCCTGGTTCTGCGCGACACCCCCTGCGCGCTCGACCCTGCGGCACTGCGCTTGGTCGAGCAGCTGTGCGGCCAGTACGACAGCCGCAGCGCCAAGGGTTTCGGCCGTTTCGAGGACGACGAGGAGAGCTTCCCGCTCGCGCGCTGGCTGCGCGCGCACCTGATCGACGAGACGCTCGACTTCACCACCCTGTCGCGCCAGCTCGCGGAGCGCGTGCAGGCGATCGCCGACGAGGAGGAACTCGAGGACGGCGGCCACCTGGTGCTCGCGCGCATCCGCGAGGGCGACGGCGACAGCCTGTGGGTGGCCCTGCTCGGCAGCGCTGCGGGCGTGGCGATCGGCGGTGGGCTGGAGCCGCTCGATTGCACCCATGTGGACTTTTCCGCGCTGCACGCCGCCGGACGCGTCGACCTCGCCGGCTGGCGGCGCGGCGCCGAGCGCTACCTCGGCTTCCTGCGCGGCCGCGGCAAGGGCGGCGCCTGGTTCAAGCGCGTGCTCGGCTGCAGCGACGTGATGGTGGCGCTGCAGGAGACCAAGAAGCTGGTCGCCACCCTCGACCGCTTCGTCGATGTCGAACAGCTCGCCCCGGCCACCCGTGACGCCGTGCTCGAGCGCGCCCACGACTACCTCGACACCCTCGGCGAGGCCGGTGCCCCGGTGGTCTTCGAGGCGCTCGCGCGCGAGGTCTTCCCCGAGCGCCCGGAGCGCCTCGACGCCCTGCTGCGCGCCGAGGAGACCAAGATCGCCCCCGGCTTCGTCCCCAACCGCCGCGCCATCCGCCCGCTGGTCCGCTTCAGCGCCAGCGGCGAGAACTGGAAGCTGGAATTCGAGCGCAGCGGCCTGCATTCCGGCGCGGTGCACTACGACCGCGCCACCGACACGCTGGTGCTGTCCGGCGTGCCGGAGTACCTGAAGCGGATGCTGGACGAGGCGGGATCGGACTGAAGCCCTCTCGCCAAACGGGTCGAGTAAGCCTGCGCTCCGCTTCGGCTTCCGTTCGATCCCTTGACGGTTTCAATCCACGCGCCCACGGGGGGCGCGACCATCCCCTTATCCATACCGCACATACCGCACAGAGTTTCAATCCACGCGCCCACGGGGCGCGCGACGGGCCGCGTCCGGGCGCTCCAGCCCCTGCCGGCCGTTTCAATCCACGCGCCCACGGGGGGCGCGACATCGCGCACGAGTCCGCGCGTCTGACCAGCGTCGTGGAGTTTCAATCCACGCGCCCACGGGGGGCGCGACGATCATCCCTGAGTGCGGCATCGTGCGCGGCCTGTCGTTTCAATCCACGCGCCCACGGGGGGCGCGACCGGAGACTCTGCAGTGACCAAGACGATCAAGCTCAAGTTTCAATCCACGCGCCCACGGGGGGCGCGACGGTCACGTCTTCCTGGCGCCCGGCGCGGGTCGTGTTTCAATCCACGCGCCCACGGGGGGCGCGACGAGCGCGCTGGAGCTGCGGTGGGCGGTGCTGGTGGCGTTTCAATCCACGCGCCCACGGGGGGCGCGACGATCGCGCGCCACGCTGCGCCATGCGCATGACGCATGTTTCAATCCACGCGCCCACGGGGGGCGCGACTGGCGCTGCGCTGCCTGCCCGACACCACGACCGGCGTTTCAATCCACGCGCCCACGGGGGGCGCGACCTGCCGCCGCTTGCTCGACGTTCAGGCCGAACAGCATGTTTCAATCCACGCGCCCACGGGGGGCGCGACGCGAACTGGCGGCGGAACTGATCGCGGCGGCGTTTCAATCCACGCGCCCACGGGGGGTGCGACCCTGGTCGAGCACCGGCACGCTCACGCTCTCCGACGTTTCAATCCACGCGCCCACGGGGGGCGCGACTTGGCGGCGACGTCATCGTCCTGGATGGCATCGCCGTTTCAATCCACGCGCCCACGGGGGGCGCGACGGGCAAGGCGACGATCATCGAGGCGCTCGGCGAAGGCGTTTCAATCCACGCGCCCACGGGGGGCGCGACACCACGCCTCGGTGGTCTCGATCGGTTCGTTCTGGTTTCAATCCACGCGCCCACGGGGGGCGCGACCCGTAGGGATTCGGCGGAGGCTTGATCCACGCGATCGTTTCAATCCACGCGCCCACGGGGGGCGCGACAGGGCCAGTACGAGAGCGGCGAAGAGGCGAACATGTTTCAATCCACGCGCCCACGGGGGGCGCGACGCTGGCCTCGTGCGGGTCGACCGCAAAGGTCAGCGTGTTTCAATCCACGCGCCCACGGGGGGCGCGACTTGGTGGCGCCACCGGAATGGTCCACTCGGCGCAGGTTTCAATCCACGCGCCCACGGGGGGCGCGACCGGCAACCGTACCGCCTCCTGCACCATCACGCCCGTTTCAATCCACGCGCCCACGGGGGGCGCGACGGACGCAACGCGGCGAGAGAGAGGGGTGCATGGCATCGTTTCAATCCACGCGCCCACGGGGGGCGCGACCAATCGCCCGAAGAAAGCCGTCGCCGCCGCGGACAGTTTCAATCCACGCGCCCACGGGGGGCGCGACGACGGTGATGTTGTCGACCTTCTCCAGTTCTGCTTCGTTTCAATCCACGCGCCCACGGGGGGCGCGACCACGTTGATTGGAAATAGCACGGCGGCAGTGTCTGTTTCAATCCACGCGCCCACGGGGGGCGCGACCCGTCGACAAGCTGCTCAAGCGTGAGCCGGGCTGGTTTCAATCCACGCGCCCACGGGGGGCGCGACGCGCCATGGCGCTGTCCGCCCGCTGGCAAGCCGGCATGTTTCAATCCACGCGCCCACGGGGGGCGCGACGCGGCAGCAAAGCCGATGGCGCCATCGTCGGGCCGTTTCAATCCACGCGCCCACGGGGGGCGCGACGCGGTGGTCTTGCCGATGCCCTCCATCACGGCGATGTTTCAATCCACGCGCCCACGGGGGGCGCGACGCCATCGTGCCGTTCGAGTCGGTGTTCTCTGTGACGGTTTCAATCCACGCGCCCACGGGGGGCGCGACGCGCGGTCTCGCTGAAGACCACTTCAACCAGGCCCCGGTTTCAATCCACGCGCCCACGGGGGGCGCGACAAACGCAGCTTGCCGTCGGTGACGGCACCGCGCCGTTTCAATCCACGCGCCCACGGGGGGGCGCGACGATCGACTCGAATCCTTGCGTCGGCGTGCAACGGTTGTTTCAATCCACGCGCCCACGGGGGGCGCGACCCCGCCCGGCCTCGGTGACGCTGTTGAGGTTGGTCGCGTTTCAATCCACGCGCCCACGGGGGGCGCGACTCAAATTCTCAAATGCGTCGTCAACGCCGCTTTTGTTTCAATCCACGCGCCCACGGGGGGCGCGACCGGTGGCCGAGATCAAGCGGAGCCGCGTGGCGCTGTTTCAATCCACGCGCCCACGGGGGGCGCGACACGGCCGTCAATGTCGCGGCGATCAACGGATGGGCGTTTCAATCCACGCGCCCACGGGGGGCGCGACCATAGCCGGCGATGAGCGCGCCGGCCAGCAGGTTGTTTCAATCCACGCGCCCACGGGGGGCGCGACGCTGCTGGACAAGGCCCGCTGGACGCCGCTCGAGCAGTTTCAATCCACGCGCCCACGGGGGGCGCGACCGGCAACCTGTTGAATCAGTACGCGGGCTATCGCTGGTTTCAATCCACGCGCCCACGGGGGGCGCGACCTACAACGGCCGCGCCAGCCGCGCCCGGGGCATGAAGTTTCAATCCACGCGCCCACGGGGGGCGCGACCAACCGCTATTTCCGCGTCACCCACGGCCCGATCATGGTTTCAATCCACGCGCCCACGGGGGGCGCGACAACAAGGCTCATTTCTTCATCATCCCGTAGCCGACGTTTCAATCCACGCGCCCACGGGGGGCGCGACGTCGGCAGCTCCAAGTTGAATGGCTGGCGGCTCCAGTTTCAATCCACGCGCCCACGGGGGGCGCGACGAACCATGGGCGGACTGTCGATGCTGCTCGCCCAGGCGTTTCAATCCACGCGCCCACGGGGGGCGCGACCTGTCGATGACCGACGCGCACGTCGTGGTCGCGCAGTTTCAATCCACGCGCCCACGGGGGGCGCGACGGTACATCGACGACGCCGGCAAACATCGCCTGCCGCGTTTCAATCCACGCGCCCACGGGGGGCGCGACCGCCCAACCGTCCGCGGTGGGATAGCGTGAGTCGGTGTTTCAATCCACGCGCCCACGGGGGGCGCGACGGTGGCGAGCTCGGTGGTCATGCCGGCGTCGGCGTAGTTTCAATCCACGCGCCCACGGGGGGCGCGACACCGCCATGCCGGACGAAGTGATTCGCGAGCAACAGTTTCAATCCACGCGCCCACGGGGGGCGCGACCCGCCGGCCACGCCCCGCAGATCGCGCAGCCGCGTTTCAATCCACGCGCCCACGGGGGGCGCGACGGATGCCCGCCTCGAGCTTGAGCGCGCCTTTCGTGTTTCAATCCACGCGCCCACGGGGGGCGCGACACCGAGCACGCGCGCGCAGCATCGTCCCGAGCAGCGTTTCAATCCACGCGCCCACGGGGGGCGCGACCAGTGGTAGGCCTTGTGCTCCTCGTGCCACACCACGTTTCAATCCACGCGCCCACGGGGGGCGCGACGTTGGCGCTGCTGCTGGCCTCGGCGATCAGTTCGCCCTTGTTTCAATCCACGCGCCCACGGGGGGCGCGACGTCTGGCAAGGAGCCGCTTGAATGCGTCGTGGTAGAGTTTCAATCCACGCGCCCACGGGGGGCGCGACGCCGTCCGGTGCCGTCGCATCCCACCACAGGACACGTTTCAATCCACGCGCCCACGGGGGGCGCGACAGATCGGCGTGCGAGGCGTCTCCGGCCTTGAGCACGTTTCAATCCACGCGCCCACGGGGGGCGCGACGCGCACCGATGCGCTGTCGATTTCAGCTAAGCGCTCGTTTCAATCCACGCGCCCACGGGGGGCGCGACTTCCTGCTGCAACAGCTTTAGCGTCTTCCTCGCTGTCGTTTCAATCCACGCGCCCACGGGGGGCGCGACGTTGCGCGACGATTGCCATTAGCCGATGTCCTGCACTTGTTTCAATCCACGCGCCCACGGGGGGCGCGACCCCGCCACCAGGGTCTTTGACACCAGATCGACCACGGTTTCAATCCACGCGCCCACGGGGGGCGCGACCTGGACCGCTGCCGTGGCGTCGAACTTGTAAAGCTGTTTCAATCCACGCGCCCACGGGGGGCGCGACCCTGTCTCCGCAACCTATTGAAGACACGACGCAAAATACTCTAGACCTGCGAACCGAGTAGCATGCGTCATAAAATGCAACCAACAAACAGCAACTTACCTAGCGATCACCTTAGGTAACGGGGGCTTAGCACCGCTGCGAACCTCCCAGCGCCAAGCAGGGAGCTTGTGGTTCGCAGAGAGCGCGGATCAAAGGATCAGTGGGCCGTTCAAATCGAGCGCAGGCTTCGCGCCCACGTGTTCGACCTTGCTCTGCCAGCTCTTGCCGAGATAGTAGAACCGCAGGCTGTCCTGCTCGGGGTCGATCAATTCGCACAGCCGATTTTTCAGGAAGGTCCACTGCGCGTAGTCGACCTCGATCTCGAACACCGAGTACTGCACCCTCTGCCCGTAGTCACGACACGCCTTGGCCAGGCGACGCAGGCGCCTCTCGCCGCTCGCGCTGCTCGTGCTCACGTCGTAACTCACGAGAACCATCATGACGTCACCCTATTTCCAGAGAAATGGCGGATAGGCGTCGAGATCGCCACGAAGGTGCCGGGCAAGTAACTGGGCCTGGATCACCGGAAACAACCCGATCTCGACCTTCTCATCGAGAAAGGCGTGGCGTAGCTGTTCCCGCTTGCGTTCCTGGTAGGCCGTGAGCACGGTCTTGCGCGCATCTTCCTTGAGCAGTACAGCGCCGTTGTCCATGTGCGTGAAGTCGCGTGCAGAGACCTGCTTGCGATTGATCAGCGAAAGGGCTAGCCGATCGGCAAACGCGGGGCGGAACTCCTCAACGAGGTCCAGCGCCAGGCTTGGGCGGCCGGGACGGTCACGATGGAGAAACCCCACGGCCGGATCCAGCCCAACGGTTTCGAGCGCCGAGCGGCAATCGTGCGTTAGCAGGGTGTAGAGAAACGACAAGAGCGCATTGGCGGCATCGGTTGGGGGACGCCTGCTACGCCCGGAAAAACGCATTGTTGCGTCCGGCACGCGGATCAGATGGTCGAATACTCCGAAATAGGCCTGTGCCGCTTCACCCTCAAGCCCCCGCAAGATGTCGATCGGCACCTCGGCAAGTAAACGCACACCGATGCGCTTGAGCCGCTTGTAGGTGTGTAACAACGCATCGCGATCCGGCGTCGGCAAATCGTCGCCGTAGTCACGGAGCCCACGCGATACCACCGCACGCTGGTTGTGGACCTTACCGATCAGCAGATTACGCACGATGCCAGCGCACCGCGGCGGATCGTCGGTTCGGCGGTACTGCTCACGGCGCAGGAGTACGTTGCCCGAAACCGGCCCCTCCACGCGAGCGAGGAATCTGCCGTTGGGGCTCAGGTAGCAGACGCTGATGCCCTGTTCCGCGCAGTAACCCAGAAGCGGTGGCGACACCAACACGCGGCCGAAGCAAACCAGGCTGTCGAGCATGTGAGCCGGCAGGCGCGCACGCGTCTCTCCCTCGACCTCCATGACGATATTCTCGCCATCCTTGCGCAGCCATGAGCCCTCGGTAGTCACATATACGGTGTTGAGCTGTCGGCGCATGCGTCAGGGTTCCTCGGCAATCTGTCCCCGCAACCACGTTTCGACGTCCCGCCCCTTGCCAAGCAACTTCGGCTGGCAGAGATCAATGAGCGAGCAGGCATCGCAGCGTTTGGCCTGGTAGCTCGCGGTCGGCGTTTGACCTGCGCGGATCATCCCGCGTACGGCCTGTATCGTTTCCAGGGTCAGCCGACGCAGGTCGTTGTCGAACGCCACCGCCTGCCGGCGGCGAGTCTGGCCGTAAAACAAAGCACCCTCTTCCACATTGCATCCGAACATCGCCTCCAGGCAAAGCGCCTGTGCGCATAGCTGTACCTCGTCGGCGCGATGACCTTTCGGGCGGCCGCGCTTGTACTCGACCGGGAACGGATGCTCACCCGCCTCATCTGCCCTGAACTCCACGACGTCCGCAACTCCGGCAATACCAAGCTCTGCGCTAGACAATGGCATCGCGGTGATCGTGCGCACGCCATGGCGACGCTCGATCTGAGGGGTGTCGGCACGGTCGTGCAGTAAACGCCCCTCCGCCGTCTGCCGGTTTTCGGCCCACAGGCGCTCGACATGGATCAGCGCGCACTGGCGCGGACAGTAGAGATAGTGCTGGAGAGCGGAAAGAGGAATGAGGTCGTCGGACTCGTCCATGGGCCCCATTCCTCGCTCGGCCACCGCGCCTGCTTACAGCAGTTCGCGGACGCTCACGCCCTTAGGCATGGCCTCCGCGTCGACACTGACGCGATAGTCCGCAAAGCTGCGTGCCGGCCGGTCTTCGGTGCCCTCGGCACGCTTCACCTTGACCGAGTCGAACAGTACATGCGCAGGGGCATTACCCATGGCGGTCTCGTGCTCGAAGACGATCAGCTTGCGCGCCGCCATCTCACCGCGCGCCGCTGAGCGATCATGCTCGAACATGTTGATGAGCGCGTTCCAAAGCAGTTGCAGGTCGTCATCGGAAAAGCCAGTGCGCTCGGCCAGCTTGGCGGAAACGAAGCCGTGGGCGCGATACAGCCCGTAAGGCAGGATGTGCTTGCGGCCCATGGTGCGGTTGTCACCGCTCTGTGCTTCGGCTTCCTTCTCGGTGGTGACCGCCATGCGGGTGATCGAGATTTCCAGCGGCAGGACCGGCTCCACCGAGGTGGCGAAGGCGAGTTGCACCGGCCCGCGAACCTGGCCAGCGTTGACACCGGTAGTCATCACCGCACCAAAGGTGCGCACGTCGAAGAAGTTGGTGCACATCCACACCGTGATCTCGCGGGCCTTGGCCTCGTCCTTCGGCAGCTTCTTGTCCTCGGGCTTGATATCCAGCGCGTCGTAGGCCTTCTTGTGCTGGTTGTTGAGTATCGCCTTCTCCTGCATGTAGATCGCGAAGCCCGGCGCACCTTCCTTGTCCAGCATCACGAAATTGCGGATCTTGCGCTTGAGTGCAACGTCGGTCACCAAGCCGCAGTTCGTTTCCGGATCCAGCCGCGGCAAGTTGCCGGCGTCCGGGTCGCCGTTGGGGTTGCCGTTGGTGACGTCGAACAGATAAACGAACTCGTAGCGGTGGGCGATGGCGGTCATTGGTCGGCTCCTTCGGTTTCGATGTCGGTAGATTCGGCGGATTCGTCGGCGTACGCGCCATCAGCCGCGTCGCGGCGCGTGAAGTAGGACTGCGATTGGTGGTAGTAGCCGATGGCGAAGCGGCCCTGGTCTTCGATCTTGAGGCTGCGCGGGAACTGGTCTGGCAAGCCGCCGAAGATCTCGCTGATGTCCCTCTCCAGATTCACAGCCTGGCCCTTACGCTCCTTGCGCAGCTTTCCGAGGTGGTTCTGGGTGTTGCGCAACAGCATCGGAAAGATCGAGGCCGGCGTGGCCGATGCCGCACCGTAGTAGCGGTCGCGAATCGTGGCGTTGATCTGGCTGCCCAGGGCAGCGCGCTGCACGTGTTCGAGCACTGCGAACAGCCGCCCGAGCAGGTAGCCGGACTGGGTGGATTGCTTGTCGAGACTCACGGGGATCTCCTCCTCGGATGTACGAATGTCCCGGCGCCGTTCGCGCGCCAGAACGCCTTTGCACAAGGCCACGCGCAGGCCGGAGATGTCTCCGTCCGCCCGAAACCGCATGATGGTGTTGGCCAGCAGACTGCGTGGATACGGCCCGCCGCTGAGAATCGCGCGCATCGTCTCGCCGATGACGATGTTGATCGCGTCGTCGGCCTTGGGTTTGGCGCCCTCGCGGTGCGGCACCGTCGCCAGCACCAGCCGATACACGGATGGCTCGGTGCGCCACGGCAGCGGCGCCAGCGACAGGTCTTCCGCATGCTGGGCGATACGGCGGGCGAGCACCCCCAGCGTATCGACCTGCCAGAAGCGCACCGACAGGCGCGAGGCATTGGGTGCGAGACCCAACACATACATGCGGGTGCCGGGTTCGAGATTGGGGGCGAGGTCCGCCACCGGGCGGCCCTTCGCAATGCGCTCCAGCACCGCGCGCACCCGCGCCGCCTCCGATGCATCATCGGCAGGCGGGCTGAGCAGGGCGGCAAAGAGATCCTCGGCCGCGCTCGCCTGCTTCGCATCGGGCGCTTCGGCCCAGAACACCACCGACGCGTCGCCCACCTGCAGGCGCTGGCGGTTGTGTTCGCCCCGGCGCAGCAGATAGTTCAGCGCCGTGGTATAGGCGAAGGCCGCCGGCTCGGATACCGGCGCGTTGTCGCCCTGGCTCTTGGCATAAGACGTGAAGGCGTCGAGGTTGAAGGAGACGATGGACGCGCCCGAACTCTGCGCCCCGTTCACACCCTTGATCGCAGGATGCAGCCGGGCCACCGGTGCGACCTCCCCGCTGACCAGGCAGACCGCCCCGCCTGCCGCCGCGTCCTGCCCCTCGTCGCCCGCGAGGAGCTTGGCACGCACTGCTCGCGCGGCCGGCCGGTCGTGCAGATAGCAGTGCTCGCCGTCCAGGCGAAACACGAGATTGGCGTCGACCATGTCGGGCGGGAAACCGCGCGCCTCGAACTGCGCCGGTGACCAACCGCGCAGGAAGCGGAGCAAGGCGTTGAGTCCGGGGTCGTCCGCACTGGCGAGCGCGGTCTCGTGCAGCTCGACGAAGGCCTCGTGCTCCTTGTCGGCGCGCTTGCTGGTGTTGCTCACACCAAGCACGTAACTCGTCTTGTCCCACAGAAAGTTGGACTTGATGCCGACCGTGCGCTTTTCGGCCTGCGGCACGTTTAGCATGCGCGGCAGGGGCTTCTTACCGGTGCTGTCTCGAATGTCGTTGACCTGCGCCACTTCGCCATCCGGCGTCAGCAGGATCTCGAAGCTGATCTTCTCTGGACTGCAACCTGCCGGGGCGACATCCTCGGCCCGTTGCTCGATCAGCCGCTCGTAATAGCGGTTCAACGCCTGCAGGATCATGACTTGACCTCCGCGCCCTGCCACGGCGGTACCTCGATGACGCCTGCTTTCAACTGTGCGCGAAAGAAGCGCGGCGTCATATCCCGGGCGAAATCGATATCGTGCAGCATCCAGCCCAGGTCCTTGTCCGCATCGCGTGCGGGATGCCCGTCGGGTAGCGGTTGCCCGTCCTCGATCAGGGCAAAGTGGGCGGGAAACTCGCGCACGCCCAGGCAGGGTGCGTGGAAGTGCTGCCCCTTGCGGGCGCGGCGGTTGAAGATGTCCAGATGCTTGCCCACCGAATCGTCCGGCCCGGCTTTGTCGGTGAGCTCGAAGTGGGCCTCGATCACATAGGCCACATCGCGCAGCACCGTCGCGGCACGCTGCTGGCGATCCTCATCGACATACGCCACCAACCCGGCGGTGGAGCCGGCCTTCATCGCCTTGCTGACACTGGCCGGCGACAGTTTGCCGCCGACCTCGTTGCGGCGGATGGACTCGAAGCGGATCGGCTTGAGCACGTGGATGCGATCCACGACCCAGCGGATCGCTGGTTTCCAGTGAACTGCTTCCAGGATGCCGCGCGCGGCCGACGGCGTTATGACGTCGTAGCTCACCCGCTCCACCTTCATTTCCGGCCGCGTGAAGCAGGCCCGCTCGCCCCATACGTGCAGGCGGATTCCGTAAGTCATCCAATAACCCTCCGAAGTTGGCGTCCCGGGATTACCCAGGACGCCATTCCCCTTAACAGCTACTAGCAAGACACTTTGGTTTCAACCCACGTCATCGGCCCAGCCAAGCAAGCAAGACGGAGCCAAGCACGCTGACGACACACCACAACAACAGGGCAGGACGCCATTGAGCCCTGACCTTGAGCGTGAGGTCGATCTCAACGTCTGCGGCAATCTCGGACTCTCGTTCCATGGCGACAACTCCGATGTTGTGCCGTTGCATCGTAGTTTCCCGTCACCAATAATTCTAGTTCCAAAGAGTTTTTCTAGTAGAGCGCATTTCTGCTTGAACCATCCCCTGTTGCTAGATGATCGTATTTGCCGACTCCATGAACGTGGGGTCCTCCCACCAGATGCCGAACTCGCGGCTGTAGATGTCCATGTTCACCAGTTCCATGAACTGCTCCCCCCACCTGGCCGGCGCGACCGGCTGGATAGCACCCGACTTGCGCAGCGCATCGAAGCCATTGCGCGGCAATTGCACGAGGTAGGGCTGCAGCTTGCGCGCGAGACCACCGCTCTTTTCCGCAAAGCGCAGGCTTTCGATGTCGCGGCGCGCGTGGTCGTCGAAGGGCACGATCACCGGCATCTGCACCGTGTCGATCATGCGGAACTTGGCTGCCAGCGTTTCCAGCGGCAGGGAATCGATTCGGCTCTCCGCGCACAAGCCGAGCAGATCCGCCGCATCCAGCTCCTTGTCGCCCTTCTGCCAGTAGAGCAGGCGGAAGTAAGCCTCGATCGCCGCCGGAGACAGCGGATCGTCACGGAACTGCGGCTGGCGCATGACCTCCTGTGCAGCCTGGGCGAACTGGCGAAGTTCCGGCGGAGGCGCCCAGTCGCCGTGGGCGGTTGCGAACACACGCACCTCGCTCTGGTCGGCAGGCCGTTCGCCGTTGCGGTTGCAGCGCCCCGCGGCTTGGGCGACGGAGTCCAGGCCCGCCTCTGCGCGATAGACAGCGGGCAGGGAGATATCGACACCGGCTTCGATCAGCGACGTCGAAACCAGCCGGCAAGGCTCGCCGGCCTTGAGGCGCACCCGAACCTCGGCCAACACCAGACTGCGGTGTTTGGCGCACATCAGCGTGGTCAGGTGGCGCGCGCCAGGCAGGTCGGCGAGCGCTTGATACACCGCACGGGCGTGGCGGCGGTTATTGACGATGCACAGCACCTGGTCGAGTGCGCGGAGTTGGACCGCGAGCTCATCGTCATCGAGCGTACCGACATGTCGCACCCGCACCCGGTCCAACCTGCGGAAGAGTTCGGGCGGGTTCGGAGCGAGTTCGCGCACTTGATCCTTAGCGAACCCACCGCGAAACTCCGGTGCGTTCAAGGCTGGCTGGGTGGCGGTGCACAGGACAATGCTGCTGCGGTAGTTACGGGCCAGCTCATCGATGGCTGCGACGGCGGGCCGCAGCAACTTCAGCGGCAAGGTCTGCGCTTCGTCGAGGATGACCACGCTACCCGCGATGTTATGCAGCTTGCGGCACTGTGACGGCCGTGCAGCGAACAGGCTCTCGAAGAACTGCACGGCGGTGGTGACGATGATGGGCGCATCCCAGTTCTCCATCGCGAGCCGCAGCTTTTCCTTGGCCTGGTAACGCTCAACGTCCGACCGGGGGAGTTGGGCGGCAACGAAAGCGCTGTGGTGCTCCAGCACCGCAGCCTCCCCAAGATCGCCGAGCGCAGTGCGGAACACCGCGGCGTTCTGCTCGACGATGCTGGTGAAGGGGATCACGAAGATCACCCGCCGAAGCCCGTGCCCAATCGCATGATCGAGTGCGAAGGCAAGTGAGGCCAGCGTCTTTCCGCCGCCGGTAGGCACCGTGAGCGAAAACAGGCCGGGCGCATGTGCCGCGGCCTTGCGCGTATGAGCAAGGACTTCCGCCCGGACGCGATTGACATGCGAATCGGCGTCGAAGCCGGAAAGATAGGTATCGAGGCGCTCGCGCAGCGACTCCAGGGACGGCGACGCCAGCCCACGCGATGCGCTGCGGTCGTTGGGCTGGCCCGGAGGCGCAACACGATCGTAAAACGACTCGGTGTCGAGATAATCCGCATCCACCAGGCACGAGAACAACATACGTGCGAAGAATGCGAACTGGAACATGCCGCGCCCGTTCTGCGGAACGAGCTTGGGTGGAGTTATGTGCTCAGGCAGAGCGATCTCGCGTTGCCAATCATCCTTCAACGGTGGCAGTCCGACACCCCTCAGCCGGTCGCAAAGTGCAATTCGCTCGCTCCCCTCGCTGCCGTTTGCCAAGCCAGCATGATGACCGGCGATGCCATAGGCGAGCAGCATGCCGATGTGTTTGTAGCGTTCAACGGCCAGCATTGCACCACGCGTCGCGTGGTCCACCCGAATGGCGTCACCTGCTATTCGACGCTGGAAATCGTCGGAATATTTGCCGAGATCATGGAGCAGTCCCGCGACCTCGGCCATTCCGCGCGCACCGAAGATCGCCGCTTTGTCGCTGGCTATGTCCCCGACGTTCTTCAAATGCTCAGCGAGCGCCTGCCAGTCGGATCTGTCCGAACGTTGAGTGGAATGAGCGTAGAACGCCATTTATCGTTGCGGCCTCGAAGGCCCCGGGAAAGATGAAGATCAGATAGTACCCTCGCATGAATGATTTTGAGAGGCTGCAACCAATCAAAGCACCTGTCATGTCTGAAGACTCACTGGCCTTTGCCAGCAACGACCTTCACTTCAACCGCAGGATGCGCACCGCGCCCGCCAGCACCACCGCCCCGATCAGCAGCCCGATGACCCGGTCCGGCCACGGCGTCCCGAGCCAGGCCACCAGCGCGCCGGCGCCGATTACCCCGAGGTTGGCGATGACGTCGTTGGCCGAGAAGATGTAGCTCGCCTTCATGTGCACACCGCCTTCGCGATGGCGGGCGATCAGCACCAGGCAGGCGACGTTGGCGGCGAGCGCGAGCAGCGCGATGCCCATCATGCCGACAGGCTCGGGCATCGCGCCGGTGACGATGCGGCGCACCACCTCGGCGAGCGCGCCGAGCGCCAGCACCAGCTGCAGCACGCCCGCCAGCCGCGCCGCGGCGAGCTTGTGGCGCGCCGCCCGCCCCACCGCATAGAGCGCGACGCCATACACCGCGGCGTCGGCGAACATGTCCATGGCGTCGGCGATCAGCCCCGCCGAGCGCGCCCACATACCGGCGCCGAGCTCGACGACGAACATCAACGCGTTGATCGCCAGCAGCGTCCACAGCACCCGTGCCTCGGCCGCTTCGTCGGCCGGCGCGCCGGCCTGCGCCTCGCCGGCAGCGAGCGCACGCGACTCGGCCAGCTCGGCGCCGTAGCCCAGCGGGACGAGGCGGGCGAGGATCGCCTGCGGGTCGTCGTCGTGATCCACCGTCAGCCGCCGACCGGCGAGATCGAAAGCGAGCGCCGCCACCGGCGCATCGGCCAGGCGCATGCGGATCATCTGCTCCTCGGACGGGCAGTCCATGCCCGGAATGCGGAACACGCTGCGCACGCGCGCCACGGCGGGGCCGGTATGCGCGGCAGGCCCTGCGCTCGCTGCCGCACCGCCGCACTGGCCGCAGCAGCCGCCTGCAGCGCGGCCGTCGGCGTCCATTCCAGGCGTGTCGTTCACGTGCCTTTCCTAGCGTGCGACCGGCTTGCGGAACAGCGGCACGAGCTGCATGTCCGCCTTCATCACGTGATCCACCAGCCACTTGCGCAGGAAGGCGGTGATCTCGCCGCTCTGCGCCTTGATGCCTTCCAACCCGCCGTCAGGATCCGCGAGCGTGGCGTGGATGCGCTGCGCGAGGACGTCGATCTCGGCAAGCAGCTGGCGATGTTCGCGCTTGTGCTGGTCGAGGTGGATGTAGCCGCAGGCGATCTGGATGCGCTCCTCGCGCTCGAAATGGTATTCGGCGTAGCGCCGCAGCTCGGTCAGCGCCAGCTCGACGTTGCGCGGGTCGTCCGGGAAGCGCAGCACCAGCTCGACGGTATTGATCAGCAGGATCAGGTAGCGGTGGTCGGCGTCGATGTCGTCGTGGCCGATGCGGAACTGTGGTCGCCAGAAAATGGGCATGTCGATCTCGATGTCCTGGTAAGGGCGCGGACGCGCGCCCGGCCGTATTGTCGCGCAGGCGGCCCCCGGACGGGCGCCGCCTGCGCGGCGTTCTCAGCCGCGGCGGAAGACCAGGCTGAAGTTGTTCGCCGGCATGTCGATCACCTCATCGAGGCGCAAGCCGCAGCGCTGCGCCTCGACCTCGACCGCCTCCAGGTCGCGCACGGCGAAGCGCGGATCGACGCTGCGCAGCCAGGCGTCGAAGTCGGCGTTGCTCGGCGCGGTGTGGACGCCCGCGCGACGGTAAGGGCCATAGCAATAGACCACGCCGCCTGCGGGCAGGACCGCCGCCGCACCGGCAAACAGCGCGGGCGTGCTCTCCCAGGGCGAGTAGTGCAGCACGTTGATCGCCACGATCGCGTCGGCCGCAGCGACCGGCCAGGGGCTGGCCGCAAGATCGAAGCACAGCGGGGACAGCACGTTGGTCAGCGCGCCGTAGGCCACCCAGTCGGTGATCGAAGGCATCGCCGCGGGGTCGGCATCGCTCGGCTGCCAGCGCAGCGCCGGGAGGTGACGGGCGAAATGCACCGCATGCTCGCCGGTGCCGCTGCCGAGTTCCAGCACCAGGCCCGCGTCGGGCAGCACGCGCTGCAGCACGGCGAGGATGGGGTCGCGGTTGCGCGCGGCGGAGGGCGAGAACTGGCGGCGGTCGAGGGTCGGCATCAGGTGCAGGGAGCAAGAAAGGCAGGCCCCGATTATCGCCTGCCTGGCCTCAGCTGACAGATGCACGGACACAGGCGCCAAGGCTGAGATAATGACGCACCCTGTTCACCGCCCCGCCCCCGCCATGACCACACCCACCAAACCCCTCGCCGGCCTCAAGGTGATCGAGCTCGGCACCCTCATCGCCGGCCCCTTCGCCGCCCGCATCCTCGCCGAGTTCGGCGCCGAGGTGATCAAGATCGAGTCGCCCGACGGCGGCGATCCGCTGCGCAAGTGGCGCAAGCTCTACGAGGGCACCTCGCTGTGGTGGTACCTGCAGGCGCGCAACAAGAAGTCGGTGACGGCGAACCTCAAGCACCCGGTGGGCGTCGAGCTGGTGCGCCGGCTGGTGGCCGAGGCCGACATCGTGGTGGAGAACTTCCGCCCCGGCGTGCTCGACAAGCTCGGCCTGGGCTGGGAGGCGCTGTCGGCGATCAACCCCGGCCTGGTCATGGTGCGCCTGTCGGGCTTCGGCCAGAGCGGGCCGATGGCGCAGCAGCCGGGCTTCGGGGCGATCGGCGAGTCGATGGGCGGACTGCGTTACGTGACCGGCTTCCCCGACCGGCCGCCGGTAAAGACCGGGATCTCGATCGGCGACTCGATCGCGGCGCTGTGGGGCGCGCTCGGCGCGCTGATGGCGCTGCGCCACAAGGAGGTGAACGGCGGCGCGGGCCAGGTGGTGGACGTGGCGCTGTACGAGGCGGTGTTCGCGATGATGGAGTCGCTGGTGCCCGAGTTCGACGTCTTCGGCTTCGTGCGCGAGCGCACCGGCAACATCATGCCCGGCATCACGCCGTCCAACACCCATACCACCCGCGACGGCCGCCACATCACCATCGGCGCCAACGGCGACGCGATCTTCCGCAGGCTGGCGAAGGCGATGGGCCGCGACGATCTCGCCGAGGACCCGACGCTCGCCGACAACGCCGGCCGCGATGCGCGCCGCGACGAGCTCTACGCGCTGATCGACGCCTGGGTGGCGCAGCACGACGAGGCCGCGGTGCTGGCCACGCTGGCCGCCGCCGAGGTGCCGGCCTCGCGCATCTACTCGGTCGCCGACATGTTCGCCGACCCGCAATTCCTCGCCCGCGAGATGCTGCACAGCGTGAAGCTGCCCGACGGGCGCGACTGCCGCATGCCGGGCGTGGTGCCCAGGCTGTCGGCCACCCCGGGCGGCAGCGAGTGGATCGGTCCGGCCCTGGGTGAGCACACCGACGCCGTGCTGCGCAGCCTCGGCTACGACGACGCCCGCATTGCCGCCCTGCGCGCCGAGGGCGCGATCTGAAGGCGCCGCCCGGGTCTGGCCAGGCCCCTGCAGCAGCCTCGACGCCCGCCGCGCAAAGCTGACGCCGGCTCAGACCCTCGCCGCCTCGCCCCCCAGGCCGGCGTCGTAGACCCGGAAGCGTCCGCGCCCCTCGGCCTTGGCGGCGTAGAGGGCGCGGTCGGCCCAGCGCCGCAGCGTCTCCAGGTCGGCGCCCGGCGCGGGGCCGAAGGCGATGCCGATCGAGGCGCTGACGCGGGCCTCGCCCTCCGCCAGCGCAAAGGGGCGGGCGAGCAGGTCGCAGATCCGCGCCGCAACCTCCTCGGCGTCGGCCGCCCCGGCGAGCTCGGTGAGGAGGACGGCGAACTCGTCCCCCCCGAGCCGGGCCACGGTGTCGGATTCGCGTACACAGGCCTGCAGCCGGACGGCCGCCTCCACCAGCAGCGCATCGCCGGCGAGGTGCCCCATGCGATCGTTGACCGCCTTGAAGTGGTCGAGGTCGACCGCGAGCAGCGCGAAGCGGTGTCCGTGGCGGATGGCGCCGGCGAGCGTCGAGTTCAGACGGTCGGCGAACAGGTCGCGGTTCGGCAGTCCGGTGAGGGCGTCGTGGTCGGCGCGAAAGCGGATGCGCTCCTCCGCCTGCTTGCGCAGGGTGATGTCGGTGAGCGTGCTCACGTAGCCCTCGGGATGATCCGGCTCGCCGATGCGGGTGACCGACATCCACTGCACGTACAGGTCGCCGCTCTTGCGCCGGTTCCAGATCTCGCCCTGCCAGCTGCCTTCGCGCGCCAGCTGGGCGCGCATGTCGGCGAAGAAGGCCTCGTCGTGACGCCCGGACGCCATTATCGACGGGCTGCGGCCGACGACCTCGTCCACGGCATAACCGGTGATCGCACAGAACGCGGGATTGACCTGGGCAATGCGCACCTCGGCATCGAGCACCATGATGCCCTCGGCGGTGTGCTCGAAGATGGCGCGGTAGCGCGCCTCGCTCGCCGCAAGCTGGCGCGTGCTCTCGCGCTGCTTGGCGGCCTCGGCGGCAAGATCGCGGTTGAGCGCGGCGAGTTCGCCGGTGCGGCGCTGGATCACGCGCTCCTGCTCGGCGTTGATGCCTTTCACCTCGCGCACGCGCCGCCGATTCACCGCCAGCAGGCCATGGATGAGGCCGGCGGCGAGCACGAAGGCGCCCAGATGCAGGAGCGCAGCGCGCTCGCGCTGGCTGTCGCGCAGCGCCGTCAGCGCGCGCGCGGGCATCGTCACCGAGATGCCGCCGCGGATGTCACCGACCGCATAGCCCTGCGCGCCATGGCACTGCAGGCAGGCCTGCACCACGAAGAGCGGCGCCATGTAGCGATGAACCGGCTCACCCTCTTCGGACGTCAGCGCGAGCACCTCCGCCTCGCCTTGCTCGAAGCGCTGCAGCGCCTCGGCCTCCCAGGGGTCCGGACGGTTGTCGGGGCGGATCGGATCGAGGCTGGTGATGTGCAGCCGGATGCCCTCCACGGCTGCGGCCAGCTCGGCGATCTGCCGCGTCATGTAGGCCGGATTGATCATGGTCAGGCGGCGACCGTCGGCGGTCTCGAGGTCGCGCGCCGGGTGGCTCAGGTAGGGATTGGGCGGCACCTGGTCGGTCTGCGCGACATAGACGCCGCCGTGACGGGCGTTCCACTCGCGCGTGGTCTCGATCAGCGAGAACAAGGCCGCGCCGCGCTCACGCGCCACCGCGGCGATGCTCTGGTCGACCCACCGCAACTCGAGCATGAGCAGCGCGCCGAAGAGCAGCGCGCTGCACAGATAGACGAGCACCACGCTGCGCGCGTGGGCAACGTCGTCTGCGAGGCGCGATGCGCCGCGGGTACTGGGCTCCCGGTTCATCAGCGTATTCTAATCCCCCTGCATCGACCTGGGCGGCGGGGCGTGCATCAGCCCGGCTGGACCACGGCCTCCTCGTCGGCGTCGCGGAGCGGCTCGTCGTCGGCCTCGGCACCCAGGAAGCCACCGCTCTGGTGCGCCCACAGGCGGGCGTACAAGCCGCCGCGGGCGAGCAGGCCATGGTGGTCACCCTCCTCGACGATGCGGCCGCGGTCCATCACCACCAGGCGGTCCATCGCCGCGATCGTCGACAGGCGGTGCGCGATCGCCACCACGGTCTTGCCCTCCATGAGGCGGTAGAGGCTCTGCTGGATGGCGGCCTCGACCTCGGAGTCGAGCGCGCTGGTGGCCTCGTCGAGCAGCAGGATGGGCGCGTCCTTCAACATCACGCGCGCGATCGCGATGCGCTGGCGCTGCCCGCCGGAGAGCTTGACGCCGCGCTCGCCGACGTGGGCGTCGTAGCCGCGCCGCCCCTTGGGGTCGGTGAGGCCGAGGATGAACTCGTGCGCTTCTGCCCTTTTCGCGGCGGCGATCATGTCGGCGTCGGTGGCGTCGGGGCGGCCGTAAAGGATGTTGTCGCGCACCGAGCGGTGCAGCAGCGAGGTGTCCTGGGTGACCATGCCGATCTGCGCGCGCAGGCTGTTCTGGGTGACGCCGGCAATGTCCTGGCCGTCGATCAGGATGCGGCCCTGCTCGAGGTCGTAGAAACGCAGCAGCAGGTTCACCAGGGTCGATTTGCCCGCGCCCGAGCGCCCGACCACGCCGATCTTCTCGCCCGCGCGGATGGTCAGCGTGAAGTCGTCGATCACCCGCCGCGCCTGCGGGCCGGTGGCGCCGTAGGCGAAGCCGAGGTGCTCGAAGCGGACCTCGCCGCGGCTCACGACCAGCGGCTTGGCGTCCGCACGGTCGACCACCGCGTGCGGGCGCGACAAGGTGTTGATGCCGTCCTGCACGGTGCCGACGTTCTCGAACAGCGAGGCCATCTCCCACATCACCCAGTGCGACATGCCATTGAGGCGCAGCGCCATCGCGGTCGCCGCCGCCACCGCGCCGACGCCGACCTCGCCCTGGCTCCACAGCCACAGTGCCACCCCGCTGGTGGCGAGGATCAGGCCCATCGACAGGCTGTGCACGACGATCTCGATCCCGCTCACCAGCCGCATCTGCGCATGCACGGTGCCCATGAACTCCTGCATCGCGCCGCGCGCGTAGGCGGCCTCGCGGCCGGCGTGGGAGAACAGCTTGACGGTGGCGATGTTGGTGTAGGCGTCGGTGATGCGCCCGGTCATCAGCGCACGCGCGTCGGCCTGCGCGCGCGAGACCTTGGACAGGCGCGGCACGAACCAGCGCAGCACGACCACATAGAGCGCCAGCCAGCCGAGGAAGGGGGCGAGGAACCAGGCGTCGAAGCTCGCCACCACCACGGTCAGGGTGACGAAGTAGATCGTCACGAAGACCAGGATGTCGGTCATGATCAGGCAGGTGTCGCGCACCGCGAGCGCGGTCTGCATGACCTTGGCCGACACCCGGCCGGCGAACTCGTCCTGGTAGAAGCTCATGCTCTGCCCGAGCATCAGGCGGTGGAAGTTCCAGCGCAGCCGCATCGGGAAGTTGCCCGCCAGGCTCTGGTGCTTGAGCATGGTCTGCACCGCCACCAGCGCGATGCTGCCGACGATGATGGCCGCGAGCAGCAGCAAGGTGCCGCCCTCGTCCGACCACAGGCGCGAAGGCTCCACCGCGGCGAGCCAATCCACCACCTTGCCGAGCATCGCGAACAGCAGGGCCTCGAAGGCGCCGATGCTCGCGGTGAGCAGCATCATGCCGAGGATGAAGGGCCGCATACCCTCGGTGCCCGCCCACAGGAAGGCGAAGAAGCCGCGCGGCGCGGTGCCGGGGGCGGCTTCGGGGTATGGATCGATACGGCGCTCGAACCAGCTGAACGGCACGAAAAACCTCCAGAATGCTTGCGCGCGCCCCGCACGGGCGGGGCCGTCTTGCGGCCTGGCGCAGGCTTACATCGCTGGCGCGCTGCTGCGGATCAGGTGGTCGAAGGCCGACAGGGCGGCCTTGGAGCCTTCGCCCATGGCGATGATGATCTGCTTGTACGGCACCGTGGTGCAGTCGCCGGCAGCGAACACGCCCGGCACCGAGGTGTGGCCCTTGGCATCGACAATGATCTCGCCGAAGCGCGACAGCTCGACCGTACCCTTGAGGAAGTCGGTGTTGGGCAGCAGGCCGATCTGCACGAAGATGCCCTCGAGCTCGAGTCGGTGCTCCGTACCCGACGCTCGGTCCTTGTACACCAGGCCATTCACCTTGTCGGTGCCGGTGACCTCGGTGGTCTGCGCGCTCTTGATGACCTTGACGTTGGGCAGGCTGTAGAGCTTCTTCTGCAGCACCGCGTCGGCACGCAGGTCGTCGGCGAACTCGAGGAGCGTGACATGGGCGACCACGCCCGCAAGATCGATCGCGGCCTCGACGCCGGAGTTGCCACCACCGATCACCGCCACGCGCTTGCCCTTGAACAGCGGGCCGTCGCAGTGCGGGCAGTAGGCCACGCCCTTGCCGCGGAACTCCTTCTCGCCGGGCACGTTCATCTCGCGCCAGCGCGCGCCGGTGGCGACGATCACGGTCCTCGCCTT
Source organism: Thauera sp. JM12B12 (assembly GCF_039614725.1). NCBI lineage: Bacteria > Pseudomonadati > Pseudomonadota > Betaproteobacteria > Rhodocyclales > Zoogloeaceae > Thauera > Thauera sp. JM12B12. Next base: position 3,654,850 of record NZ_CP154859.1, read on the forward strand.
GAGGCTGGCACCGTTCTCCATCTTCACTTCGTGCAGGTTCTCGCCCGGGACCAGCGCGGCCACGCGCTGCAGGTTCATGACGTCGACCTCGTACTCCTTGACGTGCTCCTCGAGCGCGGCGACGAGCTTGGGACCCTCGGTGTATTTCACCGAGATGAAGTTCTCGATCGCCAGCGTGTCCATGACCTGGCCGCCGAAGCGCTCGGCCACCACGCCGGTGCGGATACCCTTGCGTGCGGCGTAGATCGCCGCCGCGGCGCCGGCGGGGCCGCCGCCGACGACGAGCACGTCGAAGGCCGACTTCTCCGACAGCTTCCTGGCGTCGCGCGCAGCCGCGCCGGAGTCGACCTTGGCGAGGATCTGGCCGAGCTCGAGGCGGCCCTGGTCGAACTCTTCGCCGTTCAGGTACACCGTGGGCACCGCCATGATCTGGCGCGCCTCGACCTCTTTCTGGAACAGCGCGCCGTCGATCATGGCGTGGCGGATCTTCGGGTTGAGCACCGCCATCAGGTTGAGCGCCTGCACCACGTCCGGGCAGTTGTGGCAGGACAACGAGATGTAGGTCTCGAAGTTGAGCTCGACGTCGAGGCCCTTGATCTGCTCGATGACCTCGGCCTCGACCTTGGGCGGATAGCCGCCCGCCTGCAGCAGGGCGAGGATCAGCGAGGTGAATTCATGACCCATCGGCAGGCCGGCGAAGCGGACGCGGGCCTCGCCGCCCTTCGGGCCGACTGAGAACGAGGGTTTGCGCGCATCGCTGCCGTCCTCGCTCAGGGTGATCAGTGCGGACTGCTCGGCGACATCGTGAAGCAGCGCGCGCATTTCCTGCGACTTGGGACCATCGTCCAGCGACGCCACGATCTCGATCGGCTGCGTCACCCGCTCCAGATAGGCTTTCAGTTGGGTCTTGATGTTGGCGTCCAGCATGACGGTTACTCCCTTGCGATAGGCGACCGCCGCGGTTTTCGGCGGTCCTGATACGACACAGCCGGCACGGGGCCGGCTGCGTGGCGTGCAGCCCGGGCCGGGTAGGCCCGGGCGGATGCAGCGACGACTTAGATCTTGCCGACCAGGTCGATCGACGGTGCCAGCGTGGCTTCGCCTTCCTTCCACTTCGCCGGGCACACTTCGTTCGGGTGCGAGGCGACGTACTGCGCGGCCTTGAGCTTGCGAACGGTCTCGGTCACGTCACGGGCGATGGCGTTGTCGTGCACTTCCATCGTCTTGATGACGCCTTCCGGGTTGATGATGAAGGTGCCACGCAGGGCCAGGCCTTCTTCGGCGATATGCACGTCGAAGGCGTTGGACAGGGCGTGGGTCGGGTCACCGACGAGCGCGAACTGGGCCTTGCCGACGGCCGGCGAGGTCTCGTGCCAGACCTTGTGCGAGAAGTGGGTGTCGGTGGTGACGATGTACACCTCGGCGCCGGCCTTCTGGAACTCGGCGTAGTGCTCGGCCGCGTCCTCGATCTCGGTCGGGCAGTTGAAGGTGAAGGCGGCCGGCATGAAGATCAGCACGGACCACTTGCCCTTCAGGTCGGCGTCGGTCACTTCGATGAACTTGCCGTTCTTGAAGGCCTGGGCTTTGAACGGTTGAACCTGGGTGTTGATCAGCGACATCTGTAGTCCTCCAGTAGGGTTTGGTGAGCGGTGCGTTGGAACTCGATGGGTCAAATTCTAGACCCTGGTCCTGAATTGCTCTAATTGATAATCGAGATTCTCTCGATTGTTTTTCCCTATTAATGAAGCTTCGGGAACAAGCGCCCGTCGCGCGCGCCGGAGGCGAACGAGCCGCCGGGCGAGCGGCCCCGCTCGCGAGCACGCGACGACTTACATTAATGAGGACGAACGCGCCGAATTCAAGTCCCGGCGAGATGGCGGCGCACCGAGATCGCCGCGCCCAGCCAGCCGAGGAAGGCGGCGAAGGCGACGATCACGAGGCTCGCTCGCAGGTCGGGGCCGCTGAGCGCGAACACCGCGCCGTAGGTTTCGGCAAGCGCAGCGACCGGCCCGGCGAGCGCGCGCACGCCGAGCGCGATCGTACCGAGCGCCACCAGGCCGCCGAGCGCGCCCTGCAGGCCGCCGAACCAGTAGAACGGCCGGCGGATGAAGGGATCGGTGGCACCCAGCAGCCGGCTCACCGCGATCTCCTGACGCTGGGTGAGAATCTGCAGGCGGATGGTGTTGAAGGTGACGATGACGAGCGCGAAGCCGAGCAGGCCCGCGAGCATCAGCACCGCCGAGCGCCCGAGGCCGAGCAGCGCGTGCAGGCGCTTGACCCAGGCCGAATCGAGCTGCACGTGCGCCACCTTGGGCCAGCCGCGCATCTCGGCGGAGAGCCGCTCGAACAGCGCCGGATCCTCGTCGCGCGGGGCAAGAACGAAGGCGTCCGGCAAGGGGTTGGCCTTGAGTCCGCCGAGCACGTCGCCCAGGCCCGCGGCCTCCAGCTGGCGCAGGCCCTCGTCGCGCGGCACGAAGCGGTAGCTGGCAAGCTCGGGCATCGCCTTGATGCGCTGCTCGATCGCCGCCAACTCGGCTGCGCCGGCATCCATGTCGAGGAAGATGCTGATCTCGGGCGTGCCCGACACACCGCGCGCGAGCGAGGCGACGTTGTCGAGCAGCAGGTAACCGCCACCGGGCAGCGACAGCGCGATCCCGACCACCAGCGCCGACAGCAGCGTACCGAGGGGCTGCGCGACGAGCCTGTGCAAGGCCTGGCCAATGGCGCGCACATGCAGATAGAGCCAGTTGATCACGCCGCCGCCTCCATCGCCGGGCGTCCGCCCGGGCGCGAGTCCTCGACCAGCTGGCCCTTCGCCAGTACCAGCCGACGCGGCCGGCTGGCGGCGAACAGGCTGGCATCGTGCGTGGACACCAGCACGGTGACGCCCGCGTCATTGAAGGAGCGGAACAGCGCCGCGATGTCGGCGGCGTAGGCGGGGTCGAGGTGGGCGGTGGGCTCGTCGGCGATCAGGATCGACGGCCGATTCACGATCGCACGCGCGATCGCCACGCGCTGCTGCTCGCCGCCGGAGAGCCCGGCCGGCCTCTCCTTGCCGCGCCCCGCAAGCCCCACGCGCTCGAGCGCTGCCGCCACCCGCTTGGCGGCGTCGCCCACCGGATGGCCGGTGATCACCAGCGGCAGCATCACGTTGTCGTGGACGTTGCGATCGAACAGCAGCCGGCTCTCCTGCAGCACCAGTCCGAGGTTGCGGCGCAGGTAGGGAATCGCCGTCTTGGGCAGGTGCGAGACGTCCTGGCCGTTGATCAGCACGCGCCCGGCGCTGGGGCGCTCGATCACCGGAATGAGCTTGAACAGCGTGCTCTTGCCGGCTCCGGAGTGACCGGAGAGCACGACGAGCTCGCCATGGCGGATCTCGAAGCTGACGCCCGCCAGCGCCGTGTAGCCACCCGCATAGCGTTTGGCCACGTCCTCGAAGACGATCATGCGCGTCCGCCCGCTCCGTGCTTGACCGCGCCGGCGCCGGGCTCGAACAGCGCATCGACGAACTCGCGCGCCTTGAACGGCTGCAGGTCGTCGATGCCCTCGCCGACGCCGATGAAGCGCAGCGGCTTCGGAGACTGGCGCGCGATCGCCGCCAGCACGCCGCCCTTGGCGGTGCCGTCGAGCTTGGTGACCACCAGGCCGGTGACGCCGATCGCCTTGTCGAAGGCCTTGACCTGGGCGAGCGCGTTCTGGCCGATGTTGGCATCGAGCACGAGCAGAACCTCGTGCGGCCCGCTCGGGTCGGCCTTGGCGATCACCCGACGCACCTTGGCGATCTCCTCCATCAGGTGGAGCTGGGTCGGCAGGCGGCCGGCGGTGTCGGCGAGCACGACGTCGATCTTGCGCGCACGCGCGGCGTTGATCGCGTCGAAGATCACCGCCGCGGCGTCGCCGCTGTCCTGCGCGACCACGGTGACGTTGTTGCGCTCGCCCCAGGTCATGAGCTGCTCGCGCGCCGCGGCGCGGAAGGTGTCGCCTGCAGCCAGCAGCACGCTCTTGCCCTGGGCCTGGAAGTATTTGGCGAGCTTGCCGATCGAGGTCGTCTTACCCGAGCCGTTGACGCCCGCAATCATGATGATGAAGGGCTGGTGGCCCTCGACCTGCAGCGGCGCCTCGAGCGGGGCGATGATCTCGTTGAGGCCGTCGGCGAGCGCCTTCTGCAGCTGGTCGGCGGTCTCGAGGTGGTCGCGCTTCCAGCGCCGGCGCAGATCGTCGATCAGGTGCTGGGTGGCATCGACGCCGCAGTCGGCCATCAGCAGCGTGGACTCGAGTTCCTCGAGCAGGTCCTCGTCGATCTTGCGCAGGCCGAACAGGCTGGCCAGCCCGCCACCGAGCTGCTGGCGGGTACGGGCGAGGCCGGCCTTGAGGCGCTCGGTCCAGGACTTCTTCGCCGCCGGCGCGGGAGCGACCTCGGGCTCGGCGAGCGTCGGCGCCGCAGGCGGTTCGGCTTCCGGCTCGACTTCCGGCTCGACTTCCGGTTCGGCTTGCGGCGCGGCCTCGGGTCCGAGTTGGGGCGCAGGCTCGGATTCGACCACGGGCACCGCCGGCTCGGCAGCGGCCGGAGCCACCGGCGCCTCGACAGGACCGGGCCCCGCTGCGCCCGGCGCCTCATCGACTGGACTCGCGGCTGCGGTGCGCTGCTCCGCCCCAGGGCCGGCTGCGGCGTCAGCGACGTCCGCCACGGGGACGTCTTGCGCCCCGTCGGGCTGCTCGGCCGGCCTGGGCTCGTCGCCAGGCTTGCCGAACTTCTTCTTCAGGAAACCAAACATGAAACGCTCGGGTCAGAGGGGTCGTTTTGCATCGGCGGGCGGCACCCGGCAAGCATGGGCGCGCATCGCCGATCACGCTAAGATGCGGCTCCCCGGCCGGGCTGCGCAGCGCGCAGCGGGCACACGCGGAGTGCCGCGGATTCTAACAGATGCAGGACAACTCCATGTTTCGTCGAAGCCTTGCCCGCAGCGCGCTCGTGGGCGCCGCCCTCGCCACCGCGCTGCTCCAGCCCGCACTCGCCAACCCGTTCGAGACCACGCTCGCCAACGGCATGAAGCTGATCGTCAAGGAGGATCGCCGCGCGCCCTCGGTGGTGCACATGGTGTGGTACCGCGCCGGCGGCATGGACGAGCCCGATGGCGTCTCGGGTGTGGCCCACGTGCTCGAGCACATGATGTTCAAGGGCACGCGCGAGGTCGGTCCGGGCGAGTTCAACAAGCGCGTGGCCGCGGTGGGCGGGCGCGACAACGCCTTCACCGGCAAGGACTACACCGCCTACTTCCAGCAGGTGCCGCCGGCCCATCTGACGGAGATGATGGCGCTCGAGGCCGACCGCATGAACAACCTGGTGCTCACCGACGACGAGTTCCGCCGCGAACTCGAGGTCGTCAAGGAGGAGCGCCGCCTGCGCACCGACGATCAGCCGCGCGCGCTGGTGTTCGAGCAGCTGATGGCGACCGCCTTCCAGGCCCATCCCTACCGCCGCCCGGTGATCGGCTGGATGACCGACCTCCAGGCGATGCAGCCCGCGGACGCGCGCGCGTGGTACGAGCGCTGGTACGCGCCGAACAACGCCTGGCTGGTCGTCGTCGGCGACGTGGATCACCGCGAGGTGTTCCGCGATGCCGAGCAGCACTACGGCAAGCTCGAGGCTCGCCCACTGCCGGCGCGCCGCATTTCCACCGAACCCGCGCAGCGCGGACCGCGCAGCGCGGTGGTGAAGGCGCCGGCCGAGCTGCCCTACCTGGCCATGGCCTGGCAGGTCCCCGCCTTGCGTGATCCCGCAGGGGATCGCGAGGCCTACGCGCTGCAGGTGCTGGCGGCCGTGCTCGACGGCTACGACGGGGCACGCCTCACCCGCCACCTCGTGCGGGACAACCCGCTCGCGGTCAGCGTGGGCGCGAGCTACGACACGGCCAACCGCGGCCCGGCCCTGTTCTACCTGTTCGGGGTGCCCGCCGCCGGCACCGGCACCGAGGCCCTGCAGGCTGCCCTGCGCGGCGAGATCCAGCGCATCCGCGACGAGGGCATCAGCGCGGAGGAGCTCGCCCGCGTCAAGACGCAGGCGATCGCCAGCCGGGTGTACAAGCGCGACTCGCTGATGGGGCAGGCGATGGAGATCGGCTACCTCGAGTCGGCCGGCCTGTCCTGGCGCGACGAGGATGCGCTGCTCGAAGGCCTGCGCGCGGTGACCGCGGAAGACGTGCAGGCGGTGGCGCGGCGTTACTTCGACGACGACACCCTCAGCAGCGCCCGCCTCGAACCGCAAGCCCTGAAGACAGCGCGCCCGCGCTCGCCCTTCGCCGCCCCGCGTCACTGAGAACCGCCATGTCCGCCTTCAGCTCCGCCATCACCGCCCGCCGCCGCGCCGCCGGCCGCGCCGCGCTCTGCCTCGGCCTCGCCGCCTTCGCCAGCCCGGTGCTCGCCACCCCCGAGATCCAGCACTGGACCGCCACGACCGGGGCGCGCGTGCATTTCGTCGAAAGCCGCGCCCTGCCGCTGGTGGATATCCAGGTCGACTTCGCCGCCGGCACTGCGCTCGACCCCGCAGGCAAGGCCGGACTCGCGAGCATGACCCAGGCTCTGCTCGACGCCGGCGCCGGCGAGCTCGACGAGCAGACCATCGCCGACCGCAAGGCCGACCTCGGCATCGAGGTCCGTGGCGGCGCCGACAACGATCGCGCCAGCCTCTCGCTGCGCAGCCTGTCGTCCGCGACCGAGCTCGACGCCGCGGTCGAACTCGTCGCCACCCTGCTCGCGCGCCCGAGCTTCCCCGCCGACATCCTCGAGCGCGAGCGCAGCCGCGCCATCGCCGGCCTGCGCGAGGCGCTGACCAAGCCCGCGACGCTCGCCGCCCGCCAGTTCAACGCCGTGCTGTACGCGGGCCATCCATACGGCAACGACAGCACGCCCGAGTCGCTCGCCGCCCTCGGCCGCGACGACCTGGTCGATTTCCACCGCCGCCACTACGGCGCCGGACGCGCCGCGGTGGCCATCGTCGGCGACGTGGACCGCGCCACCGCCGAGCGCATCGCCGTCCGCCTCACCGCGGCGCTGCCCGCCACCGAGGCGGCCTCGCCGCCGCCACCGCCGGCGGCGACACGCGCGCAGGTGATCCGCATCCCGCATCCGTCGGCGCAGGCCCATATCCTCGTCGGCCAGCCCGGCATGGCGCGCGAGGATCCGGACTATTTCCCGCTGCTGGTGGGCAACTACGTCCTCGGCGGCGGCGGCTTCGTGTCGCGCCTCACCCGTGAAGTGCGCGAAAAGCGCGGCTTCGCCTACAGCGTGTACAGCTTCCTGTCGCCGCAACAGGTCGCAGGCCCGTTCCAGATCGGCCTGCAGACGCGCGGCGCGCAGGCCGACGAGGCGCTCGCGGTGGTGCGCGAGACGCTCGACCGCTTCCTTGCCGAGGGTCCGAGCGCGGAGGAACTGCGGGCGGCCAAGGACAACATCGTCAACGGCTTCGGTCTGCGCCTGGACTCGAACGCGAAGCTGCTCGACCACGTCGCCATGATCGGCTTCTATCGCCTCCCGCTCGACTGGCTCGACACCTATCCCCGCGCGGTGGAAGCCGTGACCGCCGAGGCGGTGCGGGATGCCTGGCAGCGCCGCATCCGCCCCGAGCAGCTCGTCACCGTGATCGCCGGCGGCGACGGCGACCAGGCTGCCGCGCCCGCGGCCGCCCCGGGCGGTGCGCAGTGAGCCGGGTGCGCATCGTCGGCGGCGCATGGCGCTCGCGCCTGCTCGAGGTTGCCGCCGTGCCCGGCCTGCGTCCGACGCCCGACCGCGTGCGCGAGACCCTCTTCAACTGGCTGGGCCAGGATCTCGACCGCCAGCGCTGCCTCGACCTCTTCGCCGGCTCCGGCATCCTCGGCTTCGAGGCGGCCTCGCGCGGTGCCGCCGAGGTCGTCCTCGTCGAGCGTGATCCGCGCGCCTTCGATGCATTGCACAAGGCGGCAAAGACCCTACAGGCTTCGCAAGTAGAGATCGTGCGCGGCGATGCGGTAAGATTCGCGCAGACGACGCCGCGCACGTTCGACGGCGTGTTTCTCGACCCGCCTTACAAGCAGGGCTGGATCGAGCGGGTGCTGCCCTGGCTCGACCGGCTCGTGGTGCCGGACGGCTGGCTATACGTCGAGTCCGAGGCCGCAGTGGAACAGCTGGGCGCGTGGCATGCCATCAAACAGGGCCGCGCCGGACAGGTTCACTTCCATCTGATGCGCAGGAGCCAGGCATGAAGGAAACGATCGCGGTGTACCCGGGTACCTTCGACCCGTTCACCCGCGGCCATGAGGATCTCGTGCGGCGGGCCGCGATCCTGTTCGACCGCGTGGTGGTCGCGGTCGCGCGCAGCAACAGCAAGAATCCGATCTTCTCGCTCGAGGATCGGGTCGACATCGCGCGCGACGCGGTATCCGCCTTCCCCAACGTGGAAGTGGTCGGTTTCGACTGCCTGCTGATGGAGTTCCTGAAGCAGCAGGATGCGCGCGTGATCCTTCGCGGGCTGCGCGCGGTATCGGACTTCGAGTACGAATTCCAGATGGCGGGGATGAACCGCAAGCTCTACCCGGACGTCGAAACGGTATTCCTCACGCCGGGAGAGGAGTTCATGTTCATCTCGGCCACGATGGTGCGGGAGATCGCCCGCCTCGGCGGCGATGTGAGCAAGTTCGTGCAGCCCAGGGTGCTCGCACGGCTGCAGGAAAGACTGAAATCAAAGTAAACGCAAGGAAGCGAAGACCATGGCTCTGATGATTACCGACGAATGCATCAACTGCGACGTCTGCGAACCGGAGTGCCCCAACGGCGCGATTTACCAGGGCGAAGAGATCTATGAGATCGACCCCGACAAGTGCACCGAGTGCGTCGGTCACTTCGACGAACCGCAGTGCCAGCAGGTGTGCCCGGTCGACTGTATTCCGCTCGACCCGGGCCACTCGGAGACCAAGGACCAGCTGATGGAGAAGTTCCTCAAGCTGACCGGAAAGGCCTGAGCAAGACAGCGAACACCCCGCGTCCACGCGGCAAGGGCAGGCCGTCGGCCTGCCCTTTTTCGTTGCGCCTGCTGCCGACCGGACCGCTCGACCTCAGGCCGCGGCGCGCAAGCCCCCGCGCTGCTCCGCCACCTGAGCCGGCACGCCGAGGGCGGCGGCAATGCCCGCCTCCAGCCCGTCGAGCTCGGCGATCAGCGTGCGAACCGCCTCCTCGCCCTGCTTGAGCTCCTCGACCCGATTCTCCAGCGTGTCGGTGGCCTCGTGGATGCGCTTGACGCTCTCCAGCCGGCGCTTGAGCTGGATCTGATACTCGCGCACCTGCGTGTCGAGCGGCGACATCACCGCCCGCAGCCACTGTTCGACGTCCTGGTTGGCGATCTCGAAGGTGCGCCGCGCCTGCATCGCCACGGTTTCGAAGAACTTCTGCGTGAGCGCATGCTTCTCGGTGGTGACCAGCGTGAGCGCAGTGTTGATCTGGCGATTGAAGATCGCCTCGAGGCGGTCGAGTTCGGCCTCGTACCGCATCGTCGAGAAGCTCTCCGGCGGCGACAGCTTGAGTCCGTGCTCGACGCTGAAACGCTTGTACATCGTCTCCAGCATGCGGGAGATCTCGCTGATCTCGGCGCTGGACCGCTGCAGGTTGGTGCGCAGGTTGTGGAAGTATCCCTCCATGGCCTCGCGCAGCCCGCGCGTGAAGGTCGACTCCAGCATCGCCTCGCGCGTGCGCCGCGTCTCGTCGCGCAACGCGTCGAGCCCCATGTGCGCGAGCAGGCTGTTGGTCAGGTTCGAAAACACCGAGCGCACCGCGTAGTACTTCTGCAGGCCCTGCTCGAACTCCTCCTTCTCCGTGCGGATCTTGCGCATCATGTATTCGAGGACGCTCTGGTTCTTGCCACGGAGGTCGGTGAGCTCCTGCAACTGCTCGCACAGCCCGGACAGCCGGCCCTCGAGCAGCGCGCGGGTGCGTGCCGCCACCTCGCGCGTTTCGGCCAGCGTGTCCTCGCGCACGATGTCCTGCTTGGTGGGCAGCAGGTCGTCGCTGAGCGCACGCTCGAGCGCGGGAATGCGACTGCGCTCGAGCAGCTCGGCATCCCCCTGGATCCGCGCCACCAGCCCCTTCTGGGCGGAGACCGGGAACACCGCGCCGCGCTCGATGCCGAGCGTGTCCGCCACGGATTCGACCTGGCGCCCGAGCTCGGCCTCGATGCGCGCCTCGTCGCGCAGGCCGTCCCACAAGCCATCGATCTTGTTGAGCACCACCAGGCGGCCGCGCTGGCGCGTGGCGCTGCCTTGCACGTAATTGCGCCACACCGCGAGATCGCTCTGAGTGACGCCGGTGTCGGCCGCGAGGATGAACAGCACGGCGTGGGCGTTGGGCAGCATCGACAGGGTGAGCTCGGGCTCCGCGCCGATCGCGTTCAGGCCCGGCGTATCGAGCACCACCAGCCCCTGCTCGAGCAGCGGATGCGGGAACTGGATCACCGCATGGCGCCAGCGCGGAATCTCGACCATGCCATCGGCGCCCGGCTTGATGCCCTCGTCGCCCGAGGCGTCAACCGCGAACCCGAGGGACTCGGCCTCGTCCGCCTCCACCCGCTCGGTCTCGCCCACGCGCGCCAGCGCCGCCTGCAGGCTGGAGGCATCGACCGCCTCGAGCGCGACGATGGTCCACGCTTCGCGATAGCGCTTGAGTTCGCTCACCGGCGCCTGTCGAGCGCGCGAGCGGATCGGCAGCAGGCGCAGCTCGGGCGTGGCGCCCTTGCTCCACTGCAGCTCGGTCGGACACATGGTGGTGCGACCGGCGCTGGAGGGCAGGATGCGGTCGCCGTGATCGCCGAAGAAGATGGCGTTGATGAGCTCCGACTTGCCGCGCGAGAACTCGGCGACGAAGGCCACCGTCAGCTTGTCGTCGTGCAGGCGCTCGAGCAGGTACTGCAGGCGCAGGTCGGACTGCACGTCACCGACGTCGTTGCGCGCCAGCCAGGCGCGCAACCGCGTCACCGCATCGCCGGTCTGGCCGCGCCAGCGGCTGTAGGCAGAGAATTGTTCGGTCAGGTCGGTCATGGATTCGCTCGTCGGACAGGGCGCGCGGCAGGCGCGCGCAAAAGGCACGGCCGGATCTCCCGCACCCCCGCACGCTGAGCATAGCCAGCTTCACGCCGCGGATCCGTGCCAAAGTGCACGGCGGACGCCGAACGCAAGCTGCGCGGGCGGTGCGCGCGCTCAGCTGCGCCGCTGACAGCGCGGACAGAAGTAGGTCGCCCGCTGTGCGCTGACGATGCGGCGCACAGCGCTGCCGCACACGCGGCAGGGCTCGCCGCTGCGTCCATAGACGAAATACTGCTGCTGGAAGTAGCCCGGCTGGCCGTCGCCGCCGACGAAGTCGCGCAGCGTGCTGCCACCCGCGGCGATCGCCGCCGCCAGCGTCGCGCGCACCGATGCCACCAGCCGCGCGCAGCGCCGGGGACCGAGGTGCCCGGCAGGCTCGAGCGGATGGATGCGGGCACGGAACAGGCTCTCCGAGGCGTAGATGTTGCCGACGCCGACGACGCGATGGCTGTCCATGAGCACATGCTTGAGCGGCGCCCGCAGCCCGCGCGTCACGGCGTACAGCCAGTCGGTGTCGAAGGCCGCATCGAGCGGTTCGGGCCCGAGGTTCGCCAGCAAGGGATGACGCGCGACATCCCCCTCCTGCCACACCACCATGCCGAAGCGGCGCGGATCGCGCAGGCGCAGCGCCTGCGCCCCGAACACGAAATCGACATGGTCGTGGGCGCCCGGCGGCTCGCTGCTGGGCACCACGCGCAGGCTGCCCGACATGCCCAGGTGCACGATCACGCTCCCGCCGTCGAAGCCGAGCAACAGGTATTTGGCCCGCCTGCCGACCGTGCGCAGGATGCGCCCGCCGATCCGGGCCGGCAGCGTGTCCGGCACCGGCACGCGCAGGCGCGGGTTGCGCACGACGAGGGCGCTCAGGGCGCGACCCTCGACGTGAGGCCGGATCCCGCGGCAGGTGGTCTCGACTTCGGGCAGTTCGGGCATGGGGGAATGGGGGCTCGTGGGCGAACGGCGGCGGGCGACACGACGGGCCCTGGCGGCACGACGTGTTGCGGCAGGGACATCGATCTGCATACCATGACGCGAACCGAATTCTAATTCAGCCTCTCCAACCGGCGTCATCCAGCACCGCCGGAAGGTGGGCGCTTTTTCGCAACTCCACCGCAGTCGCGCCGGACCCTTTCCATGAAGACCCAGCTTACCCGCCTCGCCCGCTCCCTCTGCCTCGCCCTCGCGATCGGCGCCGGCGGCGCCGCGACGGCGGCCAATGGCGACGCGGTGGGCGGTCCGCTGCCCGACCAGGAGCTGACCCCGCGCACGCTGTACAGCTTCCTGCTCGCCGAGATCGCCGGCGCGCGCGGCCAGATCGGCCTCTCCGCGCAGCTCTACCTCGACCTCGCGCGCTCCACCCGCGACCCGCGCATTGCACGGCGCGCGACCGAGATCGCGATGTACTCGCGCAACCTGCGCATGGCCTCCGAGGCCGCCCGCATCTGGGCAGAGGTGGCGCCGGACTCGGAAGAGGCACGGCGAGTATTGGCGAGCATGACGAGCGCCGAACACGGCGGCGAGGTCAACCTCGACGCCATCCAGATCCAGCTCGCCCGCGTGCTCGCGCAGTCCAACGGCCGCCTCGCCCAGAACCTGCTCGGACTCAACCGCACGCTGGCGCGCGTGGCCGACAAGCAGGCGGTCCGCTCGATCGTCAATCGCCTCACCGAACCCTATCTCGACGTACCCGAGGCCCACATCGCGCGCGCGCAGGCGGCCATGGCCGCCGAGGATTCCATGGGCGCGCTGGCGGCGGTGAATCGCGCGCTCGAGCTCAACCAGGGCTGGGAACCGGCGGTGCTGCTCAAGGCGCAGATCCTGCAGCAGGGCGGCGCCGGTGACGAGGCCCTGCGCCAGCTCGAATCCGCGCTCGCGCTCAAGCCGGAGAGCAGCACGCTGCGCCTTGCCTGGGCCCGCAGCCTGGTGTCGGCCCAGCGTTTCGACGACGCGCGCAGGGAATTCCGCCGCCTGCTCGAGGCGCGCCCCGACGATGGCGAACTCCTCTATGCGGTCGGGCTCCTGTCCATGCAGCTGAACGAACCCGCGGTGGCGGAGACCCATTTCGCGCGCGCGCTCGCCGCCGGCCACCCGCAGCCCGACCTGATCCGCCTGCATCTGGGCCAGCTCGCCGCCGATCGCGGCCAGGGCGAGGCCGCGCGCACCTGGTTCGACGAGATCTCCGACCCCGAGCTCCGCCCCGAGGCCAACATCCGCAGCGCCCAGAGCCTGGCGCGCGAGGGCCGCGTCGATGAAGCCCGCGCCCTGCTTCAGGGCGAGGCCGACGAGCCGGAGATCATGCGCCGCTACGTCCTCGCCGAGGTGCAGATCCTGCGCGACGCCGACCGTCCCGCCGAGGCGCTGCTGGTCATCGACGACGCCCTGCGCGAGACGCCCGACGACACCGCCCTGCTCTACGAGGCGGCCATGCTGGCCGAGCGCATCGACCGCATCGACCTGATGGAGACGCGGCTGCGCAGGGTCATCGCGCTGCAGCCCGATCACGCTCATGCCCACAATGCGCTCGGCTACTCGCTCGCCGACCGCAAGCTGCGGCTTGACGAAGCCGAAGCGCTCATCCTGCGTGCGCTCGAACTCTCGCCGGATGACCCCTTCATCCTCGACAGCCTGGGCTGGGTGCGCTTCCGTCGCGGCGACGGTGCGGGCGCCCTCGTTCACCTCGAGCGCGCCTACGCCAAGCGCCAGGACGCCGAGATCGCCGCGCACCTCGGCGAGGTGCTGTGGAGCCTCGAGCGTCGCGAAGACGCCCGCCGCATCTTCGACCAGGCGCTCGCTGCCCACCCCGAGAACAAGCTCCTCGCCGACACGGTGCGCCGCCTGGGCCTCCGATGAGCGCAACGACGAGTCCGGTGCGCCCGTCCGCCCGCCGGAGGTTTCTTCTTGCCGGCGCAGCCAGCGCCCTGCTCGCCGCCTGCGCGCCGCTGACGCCGCGTGAGCCGGCCGTCGCGGCGCGCCGCGCTGCACTGCCCGGCTTCACGCTCGAAGGCCGGCTGTCGGCCACGGACGGCCGCCAGGCGGCGAGCGGCAGAGTGGAATGGGAGCACGCCCCGGAGCGCGATCGCCTGCTGCTGCTGAGCCCGCTCGGACAGGTCGTCGCCCGCCTCGACCGCGGTCCGCAGGGCGCCAGCCTCACGCACGCCGACGGCTCGCGGATCGATGCCGCCAGCGCCGACGCACTGCTGCCGTCGGTGCTCGGCGTCGACGTTCCGGCCGCGCGCCTGCCGCTGTGGGTCCAGGGCGCAACCGACGCCGCCACCCAGGTGCGCGTGCGCGACGGCGCCGGACGCCCGCTCCATGTCATCGACGAGGGCTGGCGCATCGACTACCTCGCCTACGCGGACGAGCACCCCGATTCCCCGCCCACGCGGCTCGACATCTCGCGCGGCGACGCGCGCATCCGCCTGATCATCGACGCATGGACCACCCAGCCCTGACCGCGGCACAGCCCGGCGCCCGCGACACCGCCACCCGCCTGCTCGGCTGTCCGGCCCCGGCCAAGCTCAACCTGTTCCTCCACGTCGTCGGCCGCCGTGCCGACGGCTACCACCTGCTGCAGACCGCGTTCAGACTGCTCGACTGGGGCGACAGCCTGGACTTCGGCCTGCGTACCGACGGCGTGATCAGGCGGGTGAACGACGTACCCGGCGTGGAGGAAGACGCGGACCTCGTCGTCCGCGCTGCGCGCCTGCTGCAAGCCCGGACCGGCACCGCCCTCGGTGCCGACGTCACCGTGCACAAGCGGCTGCCGATGGGCGGCGGCATCGGCGGCGGCAGTTCGGACGCCGCAACCACGCTGATCGCGCTCAACCGCCTGTGGAACACCGGTCTGTCGCGCAACGCGTTGCAGGGGCTGGGCTTGCAGCTTGGCGCCGACGTGCCGGTGTTCGTGTTCGGCCGCGACGCCTTCGCGGAGGGCGTAGGCGAGGCGCTGCAGGCGCTTGACCTGCCCCCGGCGTGGTACGTGGTGATCTCGCCCGGCGTCTCCGTACCGACTGCCGAAATTTTTTCTGCGCAGGACTTGACGCGAAACACGCCCCTCATCAAAATGGCGGACTTCGCAGCAAGCACCACGCGAAACGACCTGCAGCCCGTTGCGTGCAGTCGGTATCCCGCGGTGCAGGATGCGATCGACTGGTTGAGCGCCCGAGCGCCAGCCATGATGACAGGCTCGGGCGCCTGCGTGTTTGCGGAAGTTCCCTCGGAAGCCGAGGCCGACCGCATCGCGAAAAGTTGTCCGCCACGCTGGAAGGCATGGGTAGCGCGCAGTCTGGCTCGCCATCCGCTTTACGAGTGGTTAGAATAGCGCCCGCCTGATCGTCCGATCGGCATCGCAGTGAAAAAGGTTTCTTGGGGAGTCGCCAAGTCGGTTAAGGCACCGGATTTTGATTCCGGCATTCGAGGGTTCGAATCCTTCCTCCCCAGCCATACAACGTCGGGCAGGCCCAGGTTTTTCCCGGTGCCTGCCCGAATCGTTTCTACCGGCAGAAAATTTACACGGCATCGGAGTAGCGGTCATGCCCCACGGCAGCCTGATGGTCTTCACCGGCAACGCCAATCCCAAGCTTGGCGCCGACGTGACGCGACGTCTGGGTATTTCCCTCGGTTCGGCCACCGTCGGCCGCTTCTCGGACGGCGAGGTCAACGTCGAACTGCTCGAGAACGTGCGCGGCAAGGACGTCTTCGTCCTGCAGCCCACCTGCTCGCCGACCAACGACAACCTGATGGAGCTGCTGGTGCTGGTCGACGCATTGAAGCGCGCCTCGGCCGGCCGCATCACCGCCGCGCTGCCGTATTTCGGCTACGCCCGCCAGGACCGCCGCCCGCGCTCGGCGCGCGTGCCGATCACCGCCAAGGTCGTGGCCAACATGCTGCAGGCGGTCGGCGTCCAGCGCCTGCTGACCATGGATTTGCACGCCGACCAGATCCAGGGCTTCTTCGACATCCCGGTCGATAACGTCTACGCCGCGCCGGTGCTGCTCGCCGACCTCGACAAGCAGAAGTACGACGACCTGCTGGTCGTGTCGCCCGACGTCGGTGGCGTGGTGCGCGCGCGCGCTTTCGCCAAGCGCATGGAGTGCGACCTGGCGATCATCGACAAGCGCCGCCCGAAGGCCAACGTGTCCGAGGTGATGAACATCATCGGCGAAGTCGAGGGCCGCACCTGCGTGATCATGGACGACATCGTCGACACCGCGGGTACCCTGTGCAAGGCCGCTGCGGCGCTCAAGGAGCACGGCGCCAAGCGCGTGCTGTCCTACTGCACCCACGCCGTGCTGTCGGGCGCTGCGGTGTCGCGCATCAACGACTCTGCGCTCGACGAGCTGGTCGTCACCGACACCATCCCGCTGCGCGAGGATGCCAAGGCCTGCAACCGCATCCGCCAGATCTCGGTGGCCTCGTTGCTCGCCGACACCATCCTGCGCATCAGCAACGAGGAATCCGTTTCCTCGCTGTTCATGGAATAAGCCTTTCGCCCGCGCGGCTCAGCGCCACGTGGGCTTTCACCGTCTCCGTCTGGTCGCGGTCGGGGACACCCTTCACTCAGGAGCAACACCATGCAAATCGAATTCAAGGCCACCAAGCGTGACGCGCAGGGTACGGGTGCGAGCCGCCGCCTGCGTCGCGCCGGCCAGGTCCCGGGCATCATCTACGGCGGCGCCGGCGAAGCCCAGGCCGTCGCCATGGACCACAACGAGCTCTACCACCTGCTGCGCAAGGAAGCCTTCCACGCTTCCGTGCTGAGCATCGACGTCGATGGCGCCAAGCAGTCCGTCGTGCTGCGCGACACCCAGTGGCATCCGTTCAAGCAGCAGGTGCTGCACCTCGACTTCCAGCGCGTCGACGCCGCCCAGAAGATGCACCTGAAGGTGCCGCTGCACTTCGTCGGCGACGACGTCAGCCCGGCGGTCAAGCTCGGCGGCTGCATGATCTCGCACACCATCAACGAACTCGACGTTCAGTGCCTGCCGAAGGACCTGCCCGAGTTCATCGAGGTCGACCTGTCGGCGATGGAAGCCGGCCAGTCGGTGCACGTCTCGCAGATCAAGCTGCCGGCCGGCGTCGAGCTGGTGGCGCACGGCGAAGGCGACCCGGTCGTCGCCACCGCGCTGCTCGTGAAGGGTGCGGCTGCCGAGGGCGAAGGCGAAGGCGAAGCGGCGTAAGCCACTTCCGCCGCCTGCGATCCGGATGCCGGAAGCCAACGCACGATGAGCAACGCGCCCGCGCGCCCGCCTCGTCTGATCGTCGGCCTGGGCAATCCGGGCGCCGAATATTCCGAGACCCGGCACAACGCCGGGTTTTGGTTTTGTGAGCGGCTCGCCGACCGGCTCGGCGCACGCTTCTCGCACGAATCCCGTTTCCACGGCCTGGTCGCCAACGCGCGCGAGGCCGGCATGTGGCTGCTGATGCCACAGACCTTCATGAACCGCTCCGGCCAGGCGATCGGTGCGCTCGCGCGTTTCTATCGCATCGAGCCGGCCGAGATCCTCGTCGTGCATGACGAGCTCGACATCCCGCCTGGGCAGCTGCGGCTGAAGTTCGGCGGCGGCCTCGGCGGCCACAACGGGCTGAAGGACACCTCGGCCCACCTCAACACCAACGATTACTGGCGGCTGCGCATTGGTATCGGCCACCCCGGCGACCGCAACGAAGTCGTGAACTTCGTGCTCAAGCCGGCGCGCCGCGAAGAGCAGCAACTGATCGACGAGGCCCTCGACAAGGCGCTTGCGATCTGGCCGCAGATCGTGCGCGGCGAGCTCAACGCCGCCGCCACCAAGCTCAACGCCCGCCCTGCGCCGCCAAAGCCGCCAAAGCCTCCGAAGCCCCCCAAGGCGCCCGGACCCGCAGCCACGCCCGGCGCGGCGGCCTCAGACACACCCAAGGACGAATCCCAGCCATGAGCCTGAAATGCGGAATCGTCGGCCTGCCCAACGTCGGCAAGTCGACCCTGTTCAACGCCCTCACCAAGGCCGGCATCCAGGCCGAGAACTACCCCTTCTGCACCATCGAGCCCAACGTCGGCATCGTCGAGGTGCCCGATCCGCGCCTCGCCCAGCTTGCCGAGATCGTCAAGCCGCAGAAGATCCAGCCCGCGATCGTCGAGTTCGTCGACATCGCCGGCCTGGTCGCCGGCGCCTCCAAGGGCGAAGGCCTGGGCAACCAGTTCCTCGCCAACATCCGCGAGACCGATGCCATCGTGCACGTGGTGCGCTGCTTCGCCGACGACAACGTGATCCACGTCTCCGGCAGCGTCGATCCGATCCGCGACATCGAGGTCATCGACACCGAGCTCGCGCTGGCCGACATGGCCACCGTCGAGAAGGCGCTCAACCGCTACAAGCGTCCCGCCGCTTCGGGTGACAAGGAAGCGAAGATCCTGGTCGCGGTGCTCGAGAAGTGCTTCGCTCAGCTCGACCAGGGCAAGGCCGTGCGCGCGCTCGACCTGTCCAAGGAAGAATGGGCCAGCCTCAAGCCCTTCTGCCTGATCACCGCCAAGCCGGTGCTTTACGCCGCCAACGTCGCCGAGGACGGCTTCGAGAACAACCCGCATCTCGACGCCGTGCGTGCCCACGCCGCCGCCGAGGGTGCCGAGGTGGTCGCGCTGTGCGCCGCGATCGAAGCCGAGATCGCCGACCTCGAGGACGCCGACAAGAAGGAATTCCTCGAGACCATGGGCCTCGAGGAGCCCGGCCTCGACCGCCTGATCCGCGCCGGCTACACGCTGCTCGGCCTGCAGACCTATTTCACTGCCGGCGTCAAGGAAGTGCGCGCGTGGACCATCCACGTCGGCGACACCGCGCCGCAGGCCGCAGGCGTCATCCACACCGACTTCGAGCGCGGCTTCATCCGCGCCCAGACCATCGCCTTCGACGACTTCATCCAGTTCAAGGGCGAGGCCGGCGCCAAGGAGGCGGGCAAGATGCGCGCGGAAGGCAAGGAGTACGTGGTCAAGGATGGCGACGTGCTGAACTTCCTGTTCAACGTCTGAATCCAGCCGCGCGGACGCATCCCGCCAGCCCCTCGAGACCCCGTCCCGGCAAGGCGCCGCGACGGGGTCGCTTCTTTTCGCGCACGCCCGAACCCGCTCGGCCTATCCCTGCAGTTCCGGAAACAGCACGTCTGTGAACCCGAAGCGGCGAAAATCCCGCACCCGCATCGGATAGAGCACGCCGGCCAGGTGGTCGCACTCGTGCTGCACCACGCGCGCATGGAAGCCCTCGGCGAAGCGCTCGATCGACTCGCCCTCCGGCGTGAAACCGGTGTAGCGGATGCGGGTGGCGCGCGGCACCATGCCGCGCAGGCCGGGCACCGACAGGCAGCCCTCCCAGCCCTCCTCGCTTTCCACGGAGAGCGGGATGATCACCGGGTTCAGCAGGATGGTGCGCGGCACCGGCGGCGCATCCGGATAGCGCTCGCTGTGCTCGAAGCCGAAGATCACCACCTGCAGGCCGACGCCGATCTGCGGCGCGGCCAGGCCTACGCCGCCGTGCGCGGCCATGGTGTCGAACATGTCCTCGATCAGCGCGGCGAGTTCGGGCGTGGCGAACGTGGTGACCGGCGCGGCGGGCTGCAGCAGGCGCGGGTCACCCATGCGGAGCAGGGTACGGACAGTCATCGGCTTTGCATCCTCGTCGTTTTCACGCGCGCTCTCCGAAGAGGCCGCGGATCCACGCCCAGCGGCTCACCACCAGCGCCATGAAGATCAGCCCGCAGCCGGCGAGCTGCAGCGCGCTCATGGTCTCGGCGAACCACCAGGCGGCGGCGAGCGCGGTCCACACCGGCTCGAGCATCATGATCAGCGCGGCGTGGCTCGGCGTGGTGAGGCTCTGGCCATAGAGCTGTACCAGAAAGCGCAGGGTCGTGGCGAGCAGCGCGCTGGCGAGCAGCCAGCCGAGCACCGGTGCGCTCCAGGTCTGCGGCCAGGACTCGATGAGCAGCGCCGGCGGCAGCACCAGTACACCCACCGCGAGCATCTGCACCACGCTCAGCGCACGCACCGGCACATTGCGGACGACGTGCGAATTGACGTTGAACATCAGCGCGAACACCAGCGCCGCGCCGAGGAAGAACCACTGCCCGAGCTCGACCTCGAAACCGCCATCGAGCGACAGGCAGGCAAAGCCGGCGAGCGCGAGCGGCAGCGCGAACCAGGTGCTCGCCGGAGGACGGTCGCCGAAGAACAGGCGCGCGAACACCGGCACCATGACGATGCCCATGCTGGAGATGAACGAGGCCTCGCCGAGGTGGCTGCTGTGCGACAGCCCGAGGATCCACAGCACCATGCCACCCGCGAAAAGGGCGCCGACGAGCAGGCTGTTGCGCAGTCCGCGGCGATCGAGCGCACGCAGCTGCGGTAGCGAGAACATCGCCAGCACGAGCCCGGCGAGGGCGAAGCGCAGGCCGATGAAGATCAGCGGCGGCATGCCGGCGAGCGCCTCCTTGGAGAAGATCCAGCCGGCGGCGGCGATGATCGTGGTGAGCGTGAGCAGGAGGTCGGCCTGCAGCCTGTGCGCGCCGGGCGGCGTGGCGGACGTGGGCGCGGCGCTCATCGGCGCTCCGCGCGCATCCGCGCTGGATCACCCGCGGAGCAGCGTGGGCAGTGTTCGAAGGCGGGCGGCGAGGGGGACGATGGAACGAACGACACGGAGGGCAGTGCGATC
The DNA here is from genome assembly GCF_039614725.1 of Thauera sp. JM12B12. Lineage (NCBI taxonomy): Bacteria > Pseudomonadati > Pseudomonadota > Betaproteobacteria > Rhodocyclales > Zoogloeaceae > Thauera > Thauera sp. JM12B12. Next base: position 3,675,629 of record NZ_CP154859.1, read on the forward strand.
AAGGAGTGCGGAGCGGGGAGCGCGATGAGGAGGCTCGATGAGCCGAATCGATGAAGCGGCTCGATGAAGGCGGCACGCTCACCGAAATGGCCGGGACGCGAAGCTGTGGACGATACTCCATCCCGCCCGCGTCGGCCCCATCCTGGTGCGGGTCCCGGCACGTACTCACCGCCCGGCGCCGATGCGGGCGCACCGGCACACAGCCGCGCGTTCGAGCACCATGCCTGCGGTGCTAGCATCCACGCCATGCCGCACAGCCCCCCCCCCTTCTCCAACACCCCTTACGTCGGCCGCTTCGCCCCCTCGCCCACGGGCGCGCTGCACTTTGGCTCGCTGGTCGCCGCGGTCGGCAGCTTCCTCGATGCGCGCGCCCATCAGGGCCGCTGGCTGCTGCGCATCGAGGACGTGGATGCGCCGCGCACCGTCCCCGGCGCCGCCGAGGGCATCATTGCCACACTTGAGCGCTTCGGCTTCGAATGGGACGGCGAGATCGTCTGGCAGAGCGCGCGCACGGCCACCTACGCCGCCGCGCTGGAGACCCTGAAGGCAGCGGGGCACGCCTACCCCTGCACCTGCACCCGGCGCGAGCTCGCCGACCAGCCGCTCGCCCGCGACGGCTCGCGCCGCTACCCGGGAACCTGTCGCGACGGCCTGCCGCCCGGACGCGAGGGACGCGCCTGGCGCGTGCGCGCCGAGGGCGTGATCCGCTTCGACGACGCGGTGCAGGGCACGCAGCAGATCGACCTCGCCGCCGATGCCGGCGACTACGTGATCCGGCGCGCCGACGGCCTCTTCGCCTACCAGCTCGCGGTGGTCGTCGATGACGCCGAGGCCGGCGTGACCCACGTCGTGCGTGGCGCCGATCTGCTCGATTCGACCGCACGCCAGATCCACCTGCTCGGCCTGCTCGGCCAAACCGTGCCCGCCTACGCGCACCTGCCGCTGGCGACCAACGCCGCGGGCGAGAAGCTTTCGAAACAGACGCTCGCGCGCGCGATCGACGAACATCCGCCGGCCACCGCGCTGCTGGCCGCCCTGCGCTTTCTCGGCCAGAATCCCCCCGCCGCGCTCGCCGCCGCGCCACTGGCGGAGATCTGGCAGTGGGCGCGGGCGCACTGGTCCATCGCCGCCGTGCCCCGCCGCCGCCAGGCGGAGGCGCCCGGCTTTCACTGAGGAACTCGCATGCACCCGAACGACATCAGCGCTCAGCCCGAAGCCATCCGCAAGCTGCTCGAGGACAGCCGCACGATCGCCATCGTCGGCCTCTCCGCCAAGCCCGATCGCCCCAGCAACGAGGTCGCCCATCGCCTGCAGCGCGCGGGTTACACGATCATCCCGGTCAATCCGGCCTACTCCGAGGTCATGGGGCTGAAATGCTACCCGAGCCTGCACGAGGTGCCGGAGCGGATCGACATCGTGGACGTGTTCCGCAAGCCGGCCGAGGTGATGGCGGTGGTGGATGAGGCGATCGCGGTGGGCGCGGGCTGCGTGTGGTTGCAGCTCGGCGTGATCGCGCCCGAAGCCTCGCGAAAGGCGGCCGAGGCCGGGCTCAAGGTCGTCGTCGACCGCTGCACGAAGATCGAGCACCAGCGCCTGATCGGAAGCTGAGCGCCCGCAGCCGGGGCGCTCCGGTCGCCCGCGCTGCGGGCGCCCGCCCTCAGTGGCTGCCGCCGTAGCCCGCGACGCCGATCGCCAGGCGCACGAGCTGATAGGCCAGCCAGCTCAGGCCGCGGCGCACGAGCGGCAGGCGCTGCCAGTCGGTCACGCGCAGTTCCCGCGCCCCTGCGCAGATCGCCTGCTCGAGGCTTGCGCGCAGGCCGTCGGCGAAGCCGGCGTCGTCGATGACCACGTTGGCCTCGCGCGCGAGCAACAGACTGAAGGCGTCGATGTTGCTCGAACCCACCGTGGACCACTGACGGTCGATCACCGCCACCTTCGCGTGCAGGTGGCTGCGGTGATATTCGAACAGGCGGATGCCACGGGCGAGGAACATCGGGTAGAGCGCGCGCGTGGCGTAGGCCTGCAGCGGATGATCCGACAGCCCCTGCAACAGCAACGTGACCTTCACGCCGCGCCCGGCGGCATCGACGAGTGCCTGGCGGAAACGACTTCCGGGAAAGAAGTAGGCATTGGCGATGACGATCTCATCGCGCGCGCGCGCGATCGCGTCCAGGTAGGCGTCCTCGATCGCGTGCCGGTGGCGCAGGTTGTCGCGCACGATGAAGGCCGCGCGAAGCGCACCCGCCGGCGCCGTAAGGGGCGGCGCCAGCGCCGGCTGCGAGTCGCGCCGGCGAAAGCTCGCCCACGCCACCAGCCGCCACAGCCGCTGCGCCGAGTCGAGAATGGGCGCGAGCAGCGGCCCCTCGACGACCACTGCATAGTCGTGGCGCGGATGGGCCAGCACGCCCGCATCGTAGTCATCGACGATGTTGATCCCACCGACGAAGGCGCGCCGCCCATCTACGACCACCAGCTTGCGATGGAGCCGACGCAGGCGATGGCGGCGCAGCGACAGCATGCGCAACTCACGGCGATAGACCAGCACCTGCACGCCGGCCGCGCGCAGGCGGGGCAGCAGCCGGGCGACGAAATCGCGCCCGCCGAAGCCGTCGACCATCACGCGCACGACCACCCCCCGGGCCGCGGCACGCTCGAGCGCCGCGGCGATGCGGCGTCCGGTGCGGTCGTCGCGGAAGATGTAGCTCTGCAGGAAGATCTCCGCCGCCGCGCCCTCGATTGCCGCCTCCAGGGCCGGGAAGTATTGCTCGCCATTTTCCAGCAGCCCGACCGCGTTGCCGGCGACGAAGCGCATCAGGAAACCGGCTCCAGGTCGGCGGTGAGCGCCGCGTGATCGGAGATCCGCGCCCACGGCGCGCCGTAATGCACCTGGGCCTGGCGGACGCGGAAACCGCGCACGTAGATGCGGTCGAGGCGGAAGAAGGGCAGCGCGCTCGGGAAGCTGCGCGCCGGACGCCCGCGCCCGCTGCCGAAGGCTTCGGTGAGCCCGAGGCGGCGGCCGAGCAGGTCGTCGGCGTGGTTACGCCAGTCGTTGAAGTCGCCGGCGATGATCAGCGGCGCATCGTCCGGCGCGAGCTGCTCCATGCGCTCGGCGAGCGCCATCATCTGCCGCCGTCGGCTGCCCGCCATCAGCCCGAGGTGCACGCAGACGCAGTGCACCGGGCGCTCGAACGCGGGCAGCTCGACCTCGCAGTGCAGCAGACCGCGACGCTCGAAGCGGTGGTCGGACACGTCCTGGTTGGCGGTGCTCAGAATCAGGTGACGGCTGAGGATGGCGTTGCCGTGGTGGCCGTGGTCGTAGACCGCGTTGCCGCCGTAGGCGGTCTGCTGCCAGGCGTCCTCGGCGAGGAACTCGTGCTGCGGCTGCAGCGGCCAGTCGGGGTGGCGCACCGGATGGCCGAGGTGCAGGCCCTGCACCTCCTGCAGGAAGACGAGATCCGCATCCAGGCTGCGCAGCCGCTCGCGCAGCTCATGCACCACCATGCGGCGGTTGAACTGCGAGAAGCCCTTGTGGATGTTGTAGCTGCAGATTCGGAGCGTCATGGCCGCCCGCTGCGGGTTGGTAGGATCGGCGCCGCCTCAGGACACCGCGAGCATGCGGTCGAGCGCGATGCGGGCGAGCTCGGCCTCGTGCTCGGGCACCTTGATCTGGTTCACCACCTTGCCCTCGGCGAGGTTCTCCAGCGTCCACGCCAGGTGCTGCGGGTCGATGCGCTGCATCGTCGAGCACATGCACACCGTCGGCGCCATGAACTGCACCACCTTGCCCTGCGGCTTCATCTCCTCGGCCAGCCGGCTCACCAGGTTGAGCTCGGTGCCCACCAGCCAGTGGGTGTTGGGCGGCGCCTGGGTGACGGTGTTGAGGATGAACTCGGTCGAGCCGACGTAATCGGACTTCTGGCACACCTCGAGCATGCTCTCGGGGTGGGAGATCACGAAGCCCTGCGGGTGCTTCTCGCGCCAGCGGTCGATGTGCACCGGCTGGAACATCTGATGCACCGAGCAGTGGCCCTTCCACAGCAGGATCTTCGCGTTGCGGATCTGCTCGGGGGTGAGGCCGCCGTACTCGAGGTCGGGATCCCAGACCACCATCTCGTCGAGCGGAATGCCCTTCTTGAAGCCGGTCCAGCGCCCGAGGTGCTGGTCGGGGAAGAACAGCACCTTCTCGCGCTTCGAGAACGCCCAGTCAAGGATGGTCGGGGCGTTGGTCGAGGTGCACACGATGCCGCCGTGCTCGCCGCAGAAGGCCTTGAGGTCGGCCGCAGAGTTGATGTAGGTGACCGGGGTGATCAGCTCGTCCGGCTTGTCGAGCACCTCGGCGAGCTCGCGCCAGCAGCGTTCGACCTTGGCCAGGCTCGCCATGTCGGCCATCGAGCAGCCCGCCGCGAGGTCGGGCAGGATCGCGATCTGGCTGGGCTTGGACAGGATGTCGGCGACCTCGGCCATGAAATGCACGCCGCAGAACACGATGAACTCCGCGTCGGTCTGCGAGGCCAGGCGGGCGAGCTTCAAGGAGTCGCCGGTGAGGTCGGCGTGCTGGTAGACATCGGCGCGCTGGTAATGGTGGCACAGCAGCACCGCCCGCTCGCCGAGACGCGCGCGGGCGGCGCGGATGCGCTCCTGCGCCTCGTTGTCGGCGAGCACGTTGAAACGGTCGAAGCTGATGGTGGACACTTGCATGGTTCGCTATCCGGATCCGTTGGGGGCAATCCCCGGGGTTACGGGTATCGGACCCCAGCACGGGGCCCCGGGTTCGGTCGGGCCGCGAGGGGCCGGGTAAGGGTTTGTTGCCGCTCAGCCCTGATACCAGGGCAGGCCGGCGTGACGCCAGCCACCGATGCGGTTGCGCTGGTTGTTGGCGTCGCGGTCGCCCTCGAAGCCCTCGAGGACGTTGTAGCAGTTCGCATAGCCGTTGGCACTCGCGAGACGCGCTGCGGAATCCGAGCGCGCACCCGAGCGGCACAGGAACAGCACGAGCGCTTCGGAATCGACCTGATGCTTGAGCTGGGCGAGGAAGTTCGTATTCTCCTGCATCGAGGGGTAGGACTTCCACTCGATCTCGACCGCACCCGGCACCCGCCCGACCCAGTCGAGTTCGGCTCGCGTGCGCACATCGACGAGCTTGGCGCCAGGGGCAAGCTGCATCACCTGCCAGCTTTCGGCGGGCGTGAGCGCGCCCTGGTAGGGCAGGGCGAGCGTCTCGGCGCGCTCGTGCGCGAGGGACAACAGGTCCGACAGGGTTCCCATGCGAACATCCGTCTAAAATGAAGGTCGGCCGAAGTATAGCGCGTCCATCGCGCCCCCCCATGCACCCCGCTCGAGCATCCCTTCGCAGCACCGCACCCAAGCCCCCGCAGGACGGCGAAGCTGCCCGCAGCCGGGGCATCCAGCGCGCCACACTGGTCGCCATCCTGACCAACTCGACGCTCGCACTGGGGCAGGTCTTCATCGGCCTGTTCGCCAACGCCTTCAGCCTGGTCGCAGACGCCGCCCATACGCTGTCGGATCTCGTGACCGACCTTCTTGTGCTGATCGCCGGTCGGCGCAGCGCCGACCCGGCCGACGGAGACCATCCCTATGGACATGCGCGCATCGAGACTGCGACCACGATGCTGCTGGGTGCCGTGCTCGGTGGCGTCGGCATCGGTTTCCTGTGGAACTCGGGCGTGCGCCTGCAGGACATGGACGCTCAGCCCGCTCTCCATCCGGCTGCGCTGGCGATGGCCCTGTTCACCCTGCTCGCCAAGGAAGGCCTGTTCCGCTACACCCTTGCCGCCGCCCGCCGGTTGCGCGCGCCGATGCTCGAGGCCAACGCCTGGCATGCACGCTCGGACGCGGCATCTTCGCTGGTGGTGGCCGCGGGCATCGGCGGCAGCCTGGCGGGCTATCCCTTCCTCGAGCCGCTCGCAGCGGCGGTCGTCGGCTTCCTGATCCTGCGCATGGGCGTGAAGCTGGCGTGGAACGCCGTCGGCGAGCTGATCGACACCGGCTTGCCCGAAGAGGCGCGGCAACGCCTGCGCCGGACGATCCAGGAGACGCCGGGCGTGATCGGCCTGCACGAGATGCGCACCCGGCGCATGGCGGGCCGTGTGCTGTGCGACGCGCATGTCCAGGTGGACCCGCGGCTCACCGTGTCCGAGGGACACCGTGTCTCGGATTCGGTATACCTGCGCGTACGCAGCGCCCACCCCGAGGTCCAGGACGTGCTGGTGCACATCGACCCCGAGGACGACGGCGACCTGCAGGTGATGCCGCCCGGCCCCCTGCCCGACCGCCCGGAGATCACCGATCAGATGCGCGCGCTCCTGGGTCCTGGCGCGCCGGCGCCCAAGCGCATCCAGCTGCACTACCTGGGCCAGCGCATCGAGGTCGAGATCGTGCTCCCGGCACCGCTCGACCAGGCGCACATGGAGGGGCTGCGCGCGCGCCATCGTGCGCTGCTGCGGGATCAGCCGCACTACCGCAGCATCCGCATCTTTGTGGAGACCGCACCGTAATGGTGCGCACAAAATGCCTTGCGCACCATTGCGGTGCATTGCGAACATGCCGCGGGCACTGCTTTCGGGCATGCCCCCTTGTGGCACAATGAAACCGGTAGCCAACAGCATCTGGCACGCTTAGTGCTTAGAGCCCTGCACCCTAATCCGGCGCATCGACCGCAGGCCGCTGCACCACCCGCTCAACGCAACAACGCCTCATCTCACCAGGAGTGAAAATGAACGCCCAAGACGTCATGAAGATGATCCAGGAAAACGAAGTCCGCTTCGTGGACCTGCGCTTCACCGATACCCGCGGCAAGGAGCAGCACGTCGGTCTGCCCGTGTCCGCCTTCGAAGAGGAACACTTCGAGCACGGCCATCCCTTCGACGGTTCTTCGATCGCCGGCTGGAAGGGCATCCAGGCCTCCGACATGGTGCTGATGCCGGAACCCTCGTCCGCCTACATCGACCCGTTCTTCGACGAGACCACCCTGGTCATCACCTGCGACGTCATCGAACCTTCCGACGGCAAGGGCTACGATCGCGACCCGCGCTCCATCGCCAAGCGTGCCGAGGCCTACCTGAAGAGCACCGGCATCGGCGACACCGCCTTCTTCGGCCCCGAGCCCGAATTCTTCATCTTCGACGCGGTCGAGTGGTCGGTCGATATGTCCGGCGTGTATAGCAAGATCATCTCGGAAGAGGCCGCCTGGTCCACCGCCGACAAGTTCGAAGGCGGCAACACCGGCCACCGTCCGCGCGTGAAGGGCGGCTACTTCCCGGTCCCGCCGGTCGACAGCCTCAACGACGTGCGCGCCGCCATGTGCCTGGCGCTGGAGGCCTGCGGCGTGCCGGTCGAGGTGCATCACCACGAAGTCGCCAACGCCGGCCAGTGCGAGATCGGCACCAAGTTCAGCACGCTGACCCAGCGCGCCGACTGGACCCAGGTGCTCAAGTACATCGTGCACAACGTCGCCCACCAGTACGGCAAGACGGCCACCTTCATGCCCAAGCCCATCGTCGGCGACAACGGTTCCGGCATGCACGTGCACCAGTCGATCTGGAAGGACGGCCAGAACCTGTTCGCGGGCAACGGCTATGCCGGCCTGTCGGAGACCGCGCTGTACTACATCGGCGGCATCATCAAGCACGCCCGCGCGCTCAACGCGATCACCAACCCGGGCACCAACTCCTACAAGCGCCTGGTGCCGCACTACGAAGCCCCGACCAAGCTGGCCTACTCGGCGCGCAACCGTTCGGCCTCGATCCGCATCCCCTACACCGCCAACCCGAAGGGCCGCCGCATCGAGGCGCGTTTCCCGGATCCCCTGGCCAACCCCTACCTGTGCTTCGCCGCGCTGATGATGGCGGGCCTGGACGGCATCCAGAACAAGATCCACCCGGGCGACCCGGCCGACAAGAACCTGTACGACCTGCCGCCGGAAGAGGACGCGCTCATCCCGACCGTGTGCACCAGCCTCGAGCAGGCGCTGGACTACCTCGACAAGGACCGCGAGTTCCTGACCCGTGGCGGCGTGTTCTCGAACGACTTCATCGACGCCTACATCGCGCTGAAGATGGAAGAGGTCGACCGCATGCGCATCACCACACACCCGGTGGAATTCGACATGTACTACAGCCTGTAATCCGCGGATTACTGCGCTGCGAGGAAAGGACGGGCATTGCCCGTCCTTTTTTTATGGGGTCTAATCAGGCTTCATTCTGCAAGGACAAGGGCGTGCCGGCATCCCGCAGCTGGCGTCCGGACAAGCGCATGCGACCGTTTCGACTCCTCCCGCTGCTCCTGCTCACCGGCCTGGCAGCACCTGCGTACGCGGACATCTTCAAGTGCACCGATGCCGACGGGCGGGTGACCTACACCAACGACCGCTCTCTCGGCCGCAACTGCGTACGCCTGCAGAGCGACCAGCCGGTGTCGACCGTGCCTGCACCCGTACGCCGCCCCGCCGCCGCGTCCGGCGCCCCGGCCAGCGCCTCACCCGGCGCCTTTCCGCGCGTGAGCCCGAACGATCAGCGCAGCCGCGACGACGCCCGCCGCCAGGTCCTGCAGGGCGAGCTGGCGACCGAGGAAGGCGCCCTCGCCGAAGCCGAGAAGGCGCTCGCCGAACAGGAGGCGGTGCGCCTTGGCGACGAGCGCAACTACCAGAAGGTGCTCGACCGCCTGCAGCCGTTCAAGGACAAGGTCGAGCTCCACAAGCGCAACATCGAAGCCCTGCGCCGGGAGATCTCCGGCCTGCGATGAACCCCGCACTGGCGCGCATCTTGCTTTGTCATCTGGAGACCACCAGGACGCGCCCATGCCCACACCTCCCAGCCACACCGCCGCCGGCTCGTTCGCCGGACTGGACCTGCTTTCGTCGGCGGTCGTCCTCGTGGACGGACGGCTGGCGATCCGCTACATCAACCCCGGCGCCGAGAACCTGTTCGCAGCCAGCCAGCGCAAGCTGCTCGGCCAGCCGCTCGCGCGGCTGCTCGGCAATCCGCCCGGACTGGGCGCCGCGCTCGACAATGCGCTGCGCACCAACTGGAGCTACACCGGCCAGGACATCACCGTCAGCCGCAGCGACGCCGACCCGATCCGGCTCGACTGCACGGTGACGCCGGTCGACGCCGCCGGCGTGCGCCTGCTCCTCGAGTTCCGCCCGATCGACGCCCAGCTGCGCGTCGCACGCGAGGAGCAGCTGCTGCACCAGCAGCAGGCCAACCGCGAGCTGATCCGCAATCTGGCGCACGAGATCAAGAACCCGCTCGGGGGCATCCGTGGCTCGGCGCAGCTACTGCAGCACGAGCTCGACGACCCGCAGCTGCGCGAGTTCACCGATGTCATCATCGCCGAAGCCGACCGCCTGCAGGACCTGATGAACCGGCTGCTGAGCTCGCACTGCACGATGCGGCCGGCCGCGCTCAACATCCACGACGTGCTCGAGCGGGTGCGCCGCCTGATCCTTGCCGAGTTTCCCGCGCTCGACATCCGCCGCGACTACGACCTCAGCCTGCCCGAGCTCACCGCCGACCGCGAGCAGCTCATCCAGGCGGTGCTCAACATCGTCCGCAACGCGGCCCAGGCGCTCGACGGCCGCGGCGAGATCCGCCTGCGCAGCCGCATTGCGCGTCAGGTCACCCTCGCCAAGAGACGTTTCAAGCTGGCACTGGAATTGCAAGTGATCGACAACGGCCCCGGCATTCCGGAGGAGATCCGCGACCGGATCTTCTATCCGCTGGTCTCGGGGCGGGATGGCGGCAGCGGCCTCGGCCTCTCGCTCGCCCAGAGCTTCATCGAGCAACACCAGGGCATGATCGAGGTGGACAGCCGTCCCGGCCACACCTGTTTCACGATCCTGCTGCCGATTTCCGACCGCGTCTGAGCACACCCGCAACCGCAGCGCGGGAGCGGGCCCGCATGTCACGACGCACCACATTAGTGCATTCAAGAGAACCATGAACGACGTCTGGATCATCGATGACGACCGCTCCATCCGCTGGGTGCTCGAAAAGGCCCTCAGCCGCGAGGGGATCAATCACGCCAGCTTCAGTTCGGCCAGCGACGCGCTCGCCGAGCTCGAGCGCTCGCCCAAACCGCCGGCAGTGCTGCTGTCCGACATCCGCATGCCCGGCGAGTCCGGACTCGACCTGCTGCACAAGGTGAAGGCCAGCCATCCGCAGCTCCCGGTCATCATCATGACGGCCTATTCCGACCTCGACAGCGCGGTATCCGCGTTTCAGGGCGGCGCCTTCGAGTACCTGCCCAAGCCGTTCGACGTGGACCAGGCGGTCGCGCTCGTGAGGCGGGCGCTGGAGCAAGGTGCGCACCAGAACGGTGCAAGCGAGGAGGCGACCCTTGCCCCCGAGATCCTCGGCCAGGCACCGGCGATGCAGGAGGTGTTTCGCGCCATCGGCCGCCTGGCGCATTCGCACGCCACCGTGCTGATCAACGGCGAATCGGGCAGCGGCAAGGAGCTCGTCGCGCGCGCCCTGCACCGCCACAGCCCGCGCCGTGACGCGCCCTTCATCGCCATCAACACCGCGGCCATCCCGCGCGACCTGCTCGAATCCGAGCTCTTCGGCCATGAGCGTGGCGCCTTCACCGGTGCGGCGACCCAGCGCCGCGGCCGTTTCGAGCAGGCCGACGGCGGCACCCTGTTCCTGGACGAGATCGGCGACATGCCCGCCGAGCTGCAGACCCGGCTGCTGCGCGTGCTCTCCGATGGCCACTTCTACCGCGTCGGTGGCCAGCAGCCGATCCGCGCCAACGTGCGCGTGATCGCCGCCACCCACCAGGACCTGGAGGAGCGCGTGCGCCAGGGCCTGTTCCGCGAGGACCTCTTCCACCGCCTCAACGTCATCCGCCTGCGCCTGCCGCCGCTGCGCGAGCGGCGCGAGGACATCCCGCTGCTGGTGCGCCACTTCCTGCAGAAGAGCGCGCAGGAGCTCGGCGTCGAGCGCAAGCGCATCTCGGATGCGGCACTCGAGTACCTGCAGAGCCAGCCCTTCCCCGGCAACGTGCGCCAGCTCGAGAACCTGTGCCACTGGCTCACCGTGATGGCGCCGGCGCAGGTGGTCGAGGTGGCCGATCTGCCACCGGAGATTCGAGACCAGCCCGGGCGCGAAGCCCCGACGAGCTGGATCGAGGGCCTCGGCGTCGAGGCCGACCGCCTGATTGCAGCCAGTCCCGGCGAGGTCTTCGATCGCCTCACCCGTGACTTCGAGCGCACGCTGATCCGGCGCGCCCTCGCCGCAACCGGCGGGCGCCGGATCGAGGCCGCGCAACTGCTCGGCATCGGTCGCAACACGATCAGCCGCAAGATCCAGGACCTCGGCATGGACGAAGGGCGGACCAGCGACGAACAGGAACACTGAACGACGCGCCGCCCGCCTGCGTCGGGCACGAAGACTGCAGACCGCCCACCTGCGGGGCCGGCGCGCACCTTGCCGGTGCGTCGGGATGGCGGATAATGCGGGTTTTCGTGCCTGCCCGAACCCTGCCCGTGCCAACGACGCCCCCCCTTCCGGACCTCGCTTCACCGTCTTCGACCGCTGCACGCACGACCGCGGTGATCGATGCGCTCGGTCCGCTGGCACGCGACTTCGCCATCGACTGGGTGGCGGAATGCGCCTCGACGAACACCACCCTGCTCGACGCCCCGCCCCACGACGAAAACCGCCTCCACGTCCTCGTCGCCGACCGCCAGACGGCCGGGCGCGGCCGTCGTGGCCGGCAATGGTTGTCCTGGGACGGCGCCAGCCTCACCTTTTCGGTACTGTGGCACTTCCCGCCCGGTGCGGCGGCACCCGCCGGGCTCTCGCTTGTCGCTGGGCTCGCGCTCGCACGCGCACTCGAGCGGCTCGGCGTGGCGGGGCTGCAACTCAAGTGGCCCAATGACGTCCTGGTGCACGGAGACAAGCTCGCCGGCATCCTGATCGACCTGCTGTCGGGACGTGGCCGAAGGCCGGCCGCGGTCATCGGCATCGGGCTCAACCTGCGCCTCCCGGAGCACGCGGCGATTCCGGCGCAGACCGGCGTCACTGACCTCGCCCACGCGCTCGAGGCACCGCAGCCCGCGCCCGCGCTCATCCTCGCCGCCATCCTCGCCGAACTGCATCGCCTGCTCGACACCTTCGCCGTCGCCGGCTTCCCGGCGCTGCGCGGTGCCTGGGAGCAACGCAACGCCTTCGCCGAGCTGCCGGTGTGCATCAGCGGCGAGAAGGAGACGCGCCATGGCCTGTGTGCGGGCGTGGACGACGACGGCGCGCTGCTGTTGCGTACCGCCAACGGTATCGAACGCATCCTGGCGGGCGACGTTTCGCTGCGACCGCTCGCGGAGGGCGGCAGATGATCCTGCTCATCGATGCCGGCAATACCCGCGTCAAGTGGCGGGTGGTGAGCACGACCAGCGCGCTGCAGGCAGTCGATGAAGGCGCGCTCGCCCATGACGAGCTCGGCGCGCTCACCGTGGTGCGGCAACGCCACCCCGGCCTGCGGCGCGCGCTCGGCTGCAACGTCGCCGGCGCCCTGATCGCCGAACGGCTCGAAGCGGCCTGCGCCGGCCTCGGCCTCGAGTGGCTGGTGCCTGGCGCGGCCCTCGCGGGCGTGCGCAATCACTACGCTGCTCCGGCCCAGCTCGGCGCCGACCGCTGGGCTGCGCTCATCGGCGCGCGTGCGCTGCACCCGCATGCCTGCCTGGTCGTGACTGCCGGCACGGCGACCACCGTCGACCTGCTGTCGTCGGGCGGGGATTTCCTCGGCGGCCTCATCGTGCCGGGGGTGGACCTGATGCTGGAGTCGCTCGCGCGCGGGACGGCCCGGCTGCCGCTCGCCGATGGCCACTTCAGCCTGCAGCCACGGTGCACGGTCGACGCGATCCGCTCTGGATGCCTGCAAGCCCAGGCGGGTGCCGTCGAGCGCATGTTCCGCCAGATCGCAGGCGAAGCGCGGGTCACCTGCCTGCTCGGCGGCGGCGCCGCGGACAGCTTCGCAGACCTGCTCGAGATCCCCGTGCGCCGGGTGGACAACCTGGTGCTCACCGGACTCGGCGCGATCGCCGCGCTGCCCGCAGCCGTCTGACACCGATCACATCAAACGAGGGAGATAACAACATGGAAGCCACCCGCATCCTGCTCGACGCCGCCGATATTCCCACCCACTGGTACAACGTCGCTGCCGACCTGCCGAGCCCGCTCGCCCCGCCGCTGGGCCCCGACGGCAAGCCGGCCACCCCGGAGCAGATGGGCGCGATCTTCCCCGGCGCGATCCTCGAGCAGGAGATGAGCACCCAGCGCTGGATAACGATCCCCGACGAAGTGCGCGAGATCTACCGCCTGTGGCGGCCCAGCCCGCTGGTGCGCGCGGTGCGCCTGGAGCAGGCGCTGGGCACGCCGGCGAAGATCTTCTTCAAGTACGAGGGCGTGTCGCCCGCCGGCTCGCACAAGCCCAACTCCGCCGTGCCGCAGGCCTTCTACAACAAGCAGGCCGGCATCAAGCGGCTGACCACCGAGACCGGCGCCGGCCAGTGGGGCTCGTCGATCGCCTTCGCCGGCCAGATGTTCGGGCTCGAGGTGCGCGTCTACATGGTCAAGGTCAGCTACGAGCAGAAGCCATACCGCCGCCTGATGATGCAGACCTGGGGGGCGGAAGTCTTCGCCAGCCCGTCGAAACTCACCGAGACCGGCCGCCGCCTGCTCGCCGAGGATCCCGACAACCAGGGCTCGCTCGGCATCGCGATCTCGGAGGCGGTGGAGGAGGCTGCCGGGCGCGCCGACACCAACTACACCCTTGGCTCGGTGCTCAACCACGTCGTGCTGCACCAGAGCATCATCGGCCTGGAGGCCAAGAAGCAGTTCGACAAGATCGGACTTTACCCCGACGTGGTCATCGGCCCCTGCGGCGGCGGCTCGAGCTTCGCGGGCATCGCCTTCCCCTTCCTCGCCGACAAGGCCGCGGGCGACAAGCGTGCCGACGGCCTGCGCTGCGTCGCGGTGGAGCCGACCTCCTGCCCGACGCTGACCAAGGGCGAGTTCGCCTACGACTATGGCGACGCCTCCGGCTTCACGCCGCTGATGAAGATGTACACGCTCGGCCACGACTTCATGCCGCCGGGCATCCACGCCGGCGGCCTGCGCTACCACGGGGATTCGCCGCTGGTGTCGCAGCTGCTTCACGAAGGCCTGATCGAGGCGTCCGCGGTCGCGCAGCTCGCCACCTTCGAGGCCGGCGTGCAGTTCGCGCGTGCCGAGGGCGTCGTCCCGGCGCCCGAGTCCTGCCACGCCATCCGCCAGGCGATCGACGAGGCCCTCAAATGCAAGGCTACCGGCGAGGCGAAGACCATCCTCTTCAATCTCACCGGCCATGGCCACTTCGACATGAGCTCTTACGAGCGCTACTTCTCGGGCAAGCTGGAGAACTACGACTACCCGGCCGAAGCCGTGGCCGCCTCGCTCGCACACCTGCCGAAGGTCGGCTGAAGCGGGCCGTGCGCGCCCCGCGGCCGGCGAGGCCGGGGGGCCTGCCGGCCGCCTTCAGCCCCGATTGCGGATCGACTAAGCTGGACTCATGACGACCATGCGCTTCCTGATCATCCTCCTGCTAGTGCTCAATGCGCTCGCCTTCGCTGCCATCAGTGGCTGGCTGGGCGAGGCGCCGGGCGGGGGCGAGCCGGGGCGCATTGCCGCGCAACTCGACCCCGAGCGCATCCGCCTGGCGCGTGAGCTCGCGGCTGGCAGCGGCCTGTCCGCACCCCCCGTCGCCCCGACTCCTGCGCTGCCCGTGCCTGCGCTCGCTGCGCCCGCACCTGCGGAACCCGAAGTGGTCGCAAGCGCCGACATGGCCGACGCGCCCCCTGACGCGCCGGAGGGAGCCACGGGCGTGGACGCCGGGCCAGCCGAAGCGGACGACGCACGCTCACCCGCGCCCGCGCCGGCCCAGACCTCGGACGCAGACGAGGCAGTGCGCGCCGAAAGCGCCGAAGGCCCGCCGCCGGACGCGGCGACGCCTACGGAGGCCGAACCGGCCAGCGCGGAGAACGCCGCCGCGCCCGCCGACACGACCGGGCCGCCACCGGTTTGCCTGGCCTGGGCCAACCTCAGCGCAGACCACGCCGATCGCATCAGCCAGCGCCTGCGCAGGATCGGCGTCACCCCGGTGCGCGTGCGCACCGAGACGCCCGATTCGTGGTGGGTGCGCATCCCGCCTCAGCGTTCCCGCGCCGAGGCCGAGCGGCGCGTCGTCGAACTCAATCTGCTCGGCGTCACCGACACCTTCATCGTCCAGGAGTCGGGCCCGACCCAGCACGCGGTGTCGCTTGGCGTGTTCAAGACCGAGGCGCGCGCGCGCGTGCTGCTCGGTCAGTTGCGGGAAAAGGGCGTCAGCGGCGCCGGCATCGAGCCGCGCATGGCAACGACGTATCGTATCCAGGCCACCTTGCCGGCGAACGAAGTGCGCGCCGTCGAGTCGGCCGCTCCCGGCCTGCGAGGCAAGCGCCAGGCCTGCACCCCACGCTGAAGATATCGAGTTCCGATGCGAGCACGCCCCCAACGTCCCTACATTGTCGGTCTCACCGGCGGCATCGGCAGCGGCAAGAGCGCCGCGGCCGATCATTTCGAATCCCTCGGCGCCAGCGTCGTCGACACCGACCGCATCGCCCATGAGCTCACCGCCCCGGGCGGGGCGGCGATCGGCGCGATCCGCAGCGCGTTCGGCGCCGCAATGATTGCATCCGACGGCAGCCTCGATCGCGGCGCGATGCGGACGCTCGCCTTCGAACGGCCCGAGGCACGCCGGCAGCTCGAGTCCATCCTGCACCCGATGATCGGCGACGAGAGCGCGCGCCGATGCAGCGCGGCGCAGGGCGCCTATGTGATCCTCGCGGTGCCGCTCCTCATCGAATCGGGCACCTACCACGAGCGTTGCGATCGCATCTGCGTGGTCGATTGCCCCGAGGCGCTGCAGGTGACCCGAGTTCGGGCGCGCAGCGCGCTTGCCGAGGATCAGATCCGCGCCATCATGGCGGCGCAGGCCAGCCGCAGCCAGCGCCTCGCCGCGGCCGACGACGTCATCGACAACAGCGGAGACCTTTCCGCCCTGCGCGCCCAGGTCGAACACCTCCATGCAGCCTATGTGGAGGCGGCGCGCACGCATGCCACGTCGTGCGCGCCCGGAGGCCTTGCGGAGTCGTGAAACGGGTGCTGTGCTATCATCGCCCGGACTCGAAAAGGCACGATAATTGCGGACCCCTGTGCGGTGATTAGCTACGAATATCCTCTCAACGAGCGCATCCGCACGCTGCTGCGTCTGGAGGATCTTTTCGTGAAGATCGCCCATTTCAGCGCCGCAGATGCGCCGCAGGATCATCACGTCGCCCTGCTCACCATCTTCGAGACGCTCGAGGTCGCCAGCCGGGCCGACCTCAAGGTGGACCTGGTGCAGGAACTCGAGCGCCAGCGCCAGATCCTGATGTCCTTTCGCAACAACCCCGAGATCTCCGAAGAAGCCCTCGCCGGCGCCCTTTACGAGATCGAGCAGGCCTCGGCCGGGCTGCTGGCCATGGCGGGCAAGATCGGGCAGTACCTGCGCGAGAACGAATGGCTGATGAGCATCCGCAGCCGCGCGGCGATTCCGGGCGGCGTCTGCCAGTTCGACCTGCCGTCCTATCACTACTGGCTCAACCGCGAGCCCGACCTGCGCCGCCGCGATCTCGACGGCTGGATCCATCCCATGGCGCCCATCCGCGACGGCATCGAGATCGTGCTGCGCCTGCTGCGCGCGAGCGGCCGGCCGGAACCTCAACTCGCACGCAGCGGCGCCTTCCAGCTGACCATGGCCGGACGCACCGCGCAGATGCTGCGCGTGCGACTGGCCCAGGCGGAAACGGTGGTGCCCGAGATCAGCGCCAACAAGTACGCCCTCAACGTAAGGTTCATGCTGCCCGAGACCGTCGCCCGTCCCCGCCTGGCCGAGCGCGACGTCGCCTTCGAGCTGACCTTCTGCAGCCTGTGAGCGTGCCATGAACGACAAGGTTCGCATGGTGAGCTGCCCCACCTGCGGCAAGCCCGTGGCCTGGCAGGTCGAGAGCCGCTGGCGGCCGTTCTGTTCGGCACGCTGCCGGCAGATCGACCTCGGCGCCTGGGCGTCCGAGGCCTACCGGGTGCCGACCTCGCCGCCCGATGCCCCGCTCGACGACATCGACTTCCAGCCCCCGGGGCTCGGCGAGGGTCGCCGCCGCTGATCATCCGCGGTTGCCGCCCTCGCATCGCGGCGCCCGCGGCTGCGCGAGCCGGCGCGCCCTCCTGCTACCAGACGCCGCGGATCGCGGCGATTCCATGCGCTCCGGCCTCGCGGGCACGCTCCATGTCGGCTTCCACCAGCCCGCCGAGGGCGAAGATCGGCATCGGCAAGCCTTCGGCCAATGCGGCGAAGGCTTGCCAGCCCAGGGCCGGCTGGCCAGGATGGGTCGCGGTAGGCTGAACGGGCCCGAGCAGTGCATAGTCCAGACCGAGTTCCGCGCAGCGTTCGAGCTCCGCGCGAGCGTGACAGGACGCCCCCACCCACTCGAAATCGGGGCGCGCCACCGCCTCGGCGAGCATTCGCGCACTGAGATGTACGCCATCGGCACCCAGTTCGCGCGCAAGCGCGGTGTCGCCATTGATGAGGAGAAGACCCCGATGGGTGCGGACGCGCGCCAGCGCCTCGCGGGCGAAGCGCGCACGCTCGGCAGCGTCGAGGAGCGCCTCGCGCACCTGCACCAAGCGCAGCCCGCGCGCGAGCGCCGAGTCGAGGGCGGCGAGTTGCGCGTCCACGCCGACGCTTGCCGCCCGCGTGATGCCCATCAGCCGCGGCAGGCGCAAGGCCTTGAGGATGGGCCCGTTGGCAGGGAGCATCGGCTGGCAGGCAGGGCCATCGGGCCTCACCCAGGCGAGCGCACTATGCACCCTGTCGTCGAGTTCGCCCTCCCACGAGGCGACCTCGAAGAAGTGCAGGCGCACATGCGCGTGCTCGTACGCATGCTCGCGCCTCAGCCACGGTCGTAGCCCGGTCACCCGGATGCCGAGCTCCTCGTCGAGCTCCCGACACAGGGCCTGTGCCGGCGTCTCGCCCGCTTCGACCTTGCCACCCGGAAACTCCCAATAACCCGCATAGACCGTGTCGGCCGCACGCTGGCCGAGCAGGTAAGTGCCGTCCGGGCGCAGCAACACGCCGGCGGCGACATCGACCTCCTTGCGCGTCATCGCCCGTCGTCCTCGAGGCGTCCGGCATGGTCGCGGGCGAACTGCCAGGCGACGCGCCCGGAGCGCGAACCGCGCATCAGTGCCCACTGCAGTGCGTCCTGGCGGGCGGCATCGATCTCTTCCCCGCTCGCCCCGAAGGTTCGCAGCCAGTGCGCGACGATGTCGAGGTACTCGTCCTGGCTGAAGGGATAGAACGAAAGCCACAGGCCGAAGCGCTCGGACAGCGAGATCTTCTCCTCCACCGCCTCGCCCGGGTGCAGCTCGCCATCGACGTGGCGGGTCTGGAGGTTTTCGTCGTGGTACTCCGGCATGAGGTGGCGGCGGTTGGAGGTGGCGTAGATCAGCACGTTGTCCGACATCGCCGACACCGAGCCGTCGAGCACGCTCTTCAGGGCCTTGTAGGCATCCTCGCCCTCCTCGAAGGAGAGATCGTCGCAGAACAGGATGAAGCGCTCCGGCCGGTCGGCCACGAGCTCGACGATCTCGGGCAGGTCGACGAGATCGGTCTTGTCCACCTCGATCAGACGCAGGCCTTGGGCCGAGTACTCGCTGAGCAGCGCCTTGACCAACGACGACTTGCCCGTGCCGCGCGCGCCGGTGAGCAGGACGTTGTTGGCCCGTCGGCCGGCGATGAACTGGCGCGTGTTGCGGTCGATGCGCGCCTTCTGGTCGTCGACGTCCTGGATGTCGGCAAGGGTGATGCGGTGCGGGGCGAGCACCGGTCGCAGCGCCACGCGCCCGTTCCTGCGCTGCCAGCGGAAGGCGACGGCGGCCTCCCAGTCGGGCGGCGACACCGGCCCGGGCAGCAGGGTTTCGAGGCGCTCGAGCACGCGCTCGGCGCGAGCCAGAAGGTCAGCGAGTTCAGTCGTCATGTCGGTGTCCGTTGTCCGGATCCTCGGATCTGTCGGGTGGGCGGCGCTGCACCAGGACTACGAGCAGCAGCAGGGCCAGCGCGACGATGAGCTCGATGAAGATGAGCCACACGGCCTTCTCCGGCTGCCAGCGAGGGCCCGGTATACTGGCGGCAAAGCAATCCGAGTTCAACCGATGTCGCCGATGCGCCCCGCTCCCCGCCCTCTCCTCACCGTCGGCCTGCTCGCCGCTCTGCTGCTCGGCGCCTGCGCGCACCCGCCCGGCGCACCCCGCGTCGAGGCTGACGGTACCTGCCCCGCTGCGCAGCCCTGTCCGTCCTGCCCGCCTTGCCCGGGACAACCGCCCACGGCGGCCACCGAGCCCGCCGCACCGCCATTGCGGGCGAGCAGCTGGCTCGCCGTGACCGGCTGGCCGCAGGATGACGCCGCCGCTGCATGGCCCGCCTTTCGCGCATCGTGTTCGGTGCTCGCGCGCCAGTCCGCGTGGAAGCCCGCCTGTGATCGCGCCAGCCGGCTTGGCACAGCCCCGGCAGGCGCGGCCGTGCGGCAGTTCTTCGAGGCCGAGTTCACGCCGTGGCAGCTCACGAATGCCGACGGAACGACGCAGGGCCTGGTCACCGGCTACTACGAACCACTGATCCGCGGCAGCCGCACGCGGTCTGCGCGCAGCGCCTGGCCGATCCACGGCGTCCCCAAGGACATGCTCACCATCGAGCTCGGCGACGTCTATCCCGAACTCAAGAGCCTGCGCCTGCGCGGGCGGCTGGTGGGCAACAAGGTCGTGCCCTACTGGAACCGTCAGCAGCTCGGCGAGCGCGCCGAGGCGGTACCCGCCCCGGTGCTGCTGTGGGCGGACGACCCGATCGAGCTCTTCTTCCTCCAGGTCCAGGGTTCCGGCCGCGTTCAGCTGCCCGATGGACGGACGGTGCGCATCGGTTATGCCGACCAGAACGGACACCCCTATCAGTCGATCGGGCGCTGGCTGGTTGCGCAGGGCGAACTCCCTCTCGAGAAAGCCTCGATGGACGGCATCAAGCGCTGGGCACAGGAGAATCCCGCCCGCCTGCAGGAGATGCTGAATGCGAATCCGAGCTATGTGTTCTTTCGCGAGCTGCCCGCAGCGGATGGCGGCCCGGTGGGAGCGCTCGGCGTGCCGCTGAGCGCAGGGCGCAGCATCGCCGTGGATCCGCGTTACGTACCACTTGGCGCGCCGGTCTTCCTGTCGACCACCCAGCCCTTGAGCACCACGCCACTAAATAGACTGATGATGGCCCAGGACACGGGCGGCGCAATCAAGGGCGTGGTGAGGGCGGACTTCTTCTGGGGCTTCGGCGAGGATGCGGGCCGCGAAGCGGGCCGCATGCGTCAGCAGGGAAGCATGTGGGTACTGCTGCCGAAGGGGATGACCCCGCCTCCACCTCGCTGAGCGGCAGATCATGGGGCCCCAAGAGACGCGTGGCGACGGCGGGTGGCCGTCGCCACGGCGTCGCGCACTCAGGGCTTGACTGCTGCCAGCGCTTTCTCGAGCTCGGCGCGGGGCACGTAGCCACCGATGCGGGTGCCGTCGGCCAGGAAGATGGTCGGGGTGCCGTTGATGCGCAGGCTTTGCCCAAGCTCCACGTTGCGCGCGACCGTTGCCGTGTCACAGCTGGCGGTAGCCGGAGTCTTGCCGTTGATCACCCAATCGGTCCAGGCCTTGCCCTGATCCTTGGCGCACCAGATGTTGTCAGACTTGGTGCGCGAATCTTCGCTGAGGATGGGATAAAGGAAGGTATAGACGGTGATGTCGTCCATCTCCGCCAGCTCCTTGCCGAGACGCTTGCAGTAGCCGCAGTTGGGGTCCTCGAAGGTTGCGATCACGCGCGTGCCCTTGCCCTTGACCAACTTGACCGCCTGATCGAGCGGCAGCTTGGAGAAATCGATCGCAGACAGCTGGTTCATCCGCAGCTGGGTCACGTCACGGCGCGTGGCGGTGTCGATGATGCTGCCGTCGATGATGAAGCTGTTCTTGACGTCGGTATAAACAAGCTGGCCGTTCTTCAGAACGACCTCATAGAGGCCGCCATACTCGGTACGCTTGACCGACTCGACCGCAGGCGCGCCGATGAAGGCCTCCATGCTCTTCTTGACCTCTGCTTCGTCGGCGTGTGCAAGCGTGACCGCCCCAAGCGCAAGCATGACGCTCAGCGGACGGACGAAGGAGGGGACGGGTAAGACGTTCATCGGGTTCTCCACATGTTTCAGAAACGGCCGTTGGCCGCGTAGCGCACAAGCGCGTCCTTTACGACCGGTAGATGCCCGACCAGGTTCATTCCCAGATTCCGCAGCATGGCAAGAGCAGGATCATGACGGCCGAAGAGCCGATTGAGTGCATGCGTGGTGTATTGCAGGAGAAACGGTTCCTCCGCACGCATCCGCGCGTAACGCCTCAACACCGCCAGATCGCCGACGTCACACCACCCAGGCAGCGCGCCGAGCACCTCGGCAAGCGCCTGCGCATCCTGAAAACCAAGATTGATGCCATGCCCGGAGAGCGGATGGATCGCGTGGGCCGCATCACCGATCAACGCGACACGCGGCCGCACGATCTCATCCACCCGCATCAAGCGCAGCGGGAACGCCGCACGCTCACCAAGGAGCTCCAGCCGTCCGAGGGCCCGCGCACCCGCCGCATCAACCCGAGCACAGAACGCATCTGGCTCGAGCGCAAGCAGTTCGTCGGCGAGCGCATCAGGCGCCGACCAGACCATCGAAATCGCATCGCCGGCAAGGGGCAGCCACGCAAGCACGCCATCTTCCCGGAACCATTGGAATGCAACACCCCGGTGCGGCCGCTCACAGGCAAAGTTCGCCACTACACCCCGCTCCCCATAGGGCGTCACCTTGGACGCAATACCGGCGCGCGCGCGCACCCAGGACTCGCGCCCGTCTGCCGCGACCACGAGGGCAGCTTCCAGCGCGCGGCCGTCGGCAAGACGAAGGCTGGCCCCAGCCGCGGCGACCTCGAGGCTAGCCGGCATCGCCGGGCAGAACAGCGTGACGTTGTGCTGGCGCCTGAGGCTTTCCCAGAGCTCCATGTGAACAAGGCTAGATTCACCGATCCACGCGAGCTCCGGAAGACCGCTGTCGTAGGCCGAAAACGATAGCTCCCCACCCGCATCGCCGCGGATGCGCATCTCGGACACGGGGCACAGGCGCTGCGGATCGAGGTGCGACCACACGCCGAGTTCGTTCAGGAAGCGCGCGCTCGCAGGACTGTAGGCGTAGATGCGCGCGTCCCAGCCGTGAGGTCGGCGGGGGGCCGCATGCTCGACCAGCGCGATGCGCAGCGCGCTGCGGCGAAGCGCCACCGCGAGCGCAGCGCCAGCGAGGCCACCGCCGACGATAATGAGGTCGAATTTCATGACGCTCCACGGGAGAATCGATACGACAGCCGATTGTGCCCGAGGGGCGCTGGCGCGTCACCCTGGCGTTCGAGCGCGGGCCCCGAAAAAGCGAACGCCCCGCACATTGGACATGTACGGGGCGTTGTATGGGGTTAGTCTGACGATGACCTACTTTCACGAGGGCGGACCTCACTATCATCGGCGCATGTGCGTTTCACGGTCCTGTTCGGGAAGGGAAGGGGTGGTTCCACACGGCTATGGTCGTCAGACTTTGACTTGTTCTCTGCGTTGATTTGCAGAGCAAAGATTGGAAGAAGTGAGTTGTGTGATTGTCTGGATTGCGTGTTTTGGCAACCAGAGAGTCGAGTTCGTTTTGTTTTGAAGGTTATAGGATCAAGCCACACGGGCAATTAGTACCGGTTAGCTGAACGTGTTGCCACGCTTACACACCCGGCCTATCAACGTTGTGGTCTTCAACGACCCTTCAGGGGGCTCGAGGCCCCGGGGAAGTCTCATCTTGAGGCGAGTTTCCCGCTTAGATGCTTTCAGCGGTTATCTCTTCCGCACATAGCTACCCGGCGATGCGACTGGCGTCACAACCGGTACACCAGGGGTGCGTCCACTCCGGTCCTCTCGTACTAGGAGCAGGCCCTCTCAAACTTCCAGCGCCCACGGCAGATAGGGACCAAACTGTCTCACGACGTTTTAAACCCAGCTCACGTACCACTTTAAATGGCGAACAGCCATACCCTTGGGACCGGCTACAGCCCCAGGATGTGATGAGCCGACATCGAGGTGCCAAACTCCGCCGTCGATGTGAACTCTTGGGCGGAATCAGCCTGTTATCCCCAGAGTACCTTTTATCCGTTGAGCGATGGCCCTTCCATACAGAACCACCGGATCACTATGACCTGCTTTCGCACCTGCTCGACGTGTGGGTCTCGCAGTCAAGCCACCTTTTGCCATTGCACTATCAGTACGATGTCCGACCGTACCTAGGTGACCTTCGTACTCCTCCGTTACCTTTTGGGAGGAGACCGCCCCAGTCAAACTGCCCACCATGCACGGTCCCCGACCTGGATTCACAGGCCTGGGTTAGAACCTCGACGACACCAGGGTGGTATTTCAAGGATGGCTCCACCAGAACTAGCGTCCTGGCTTCATAGCCTCCCACCTATCCTACACAAGTCCCGTCAAAGTCCAATGCAAAGCTACAGTAAAGGTTCATGGGGTCTTTCCGTCTAGCCGCGGGGAGATTGCATCTTCACAAACATTTCAACTTCGCTGAGTCTCAGGAGGAGACAGTGTGGCCATCGTTACGCCATTCGTGCAGGTCGGAACTTACCCGACAAGGAATTTCGCTACCTTAGGACCGTTATAGTTACGGCCGCCGTTTACCGGGGCTTCGATCAAGAGCTTGCACCCCATCACTTAACCTTCCGGCACCGGGCAGGCGTCACACCCTATACGTCCACTTTCGTGTTTGCAGAGTGCTGTGTTTTTAATAAACAGTCGCAGCCACCGATTCTCTGCGACCCCGTTCCGCTCCGGCCGCGAGGGCCTTCACGTACCAGGGGCATACCTTCTCCCGAAGTTACGGTATCAATTTGCCGAGTTCCTTCTCCTGAGTTCTCTCAAGCGCCTTGGTATTCTCTACCAGCCCACCTGTGTCGGTTTGCGGTACGGTCACTCTATGACTGAAGCTTAGAGGCTTTTCCTGGAAGCTGGGTATCACTCACTTCGGATCCGAGGATCCTCGTCATCACGCCTCATCTAAGCCACGCGGATTTGCCTACGCAGCACGACTACACGCTTAAACCACCTATTCCAACAGATGGCCGAGCTAACCTTCTCCGTCCCCCCATCGCATCATAGAGCGGTACAGGAATATTGACCTGTTTCCCATCGACTACGCATTTCTGCCTCGCCTTAGGGGCCGACTCACCCTGCGCCGATGAACGTTGCGCAGGAAACCTTGGGCTTACGGCGAGGGTGCTTTTCACACCCTTTATCGCTACTCATGTCAGCATTCGCACTTCCGATACCTCCAGCATCCCTTACGAGACACCTTCGCAGGCTTACGGAACGCTCCCCTACCACGTGTCAAAGACACATCCGCAGCTTCGGTTCATGGCTTGAGCCCCGTTACATCTTCCGCGCAGGACGACTCGACTAGTGAGCTATTACGCTTTCTTTAAAGGGTGGCTGCTTCTAAGCCAACCTCCTAGCTGTCTATGCCTTCCCACCTCGTTTGCCACTTAGCCATGCATTTGGGACCTTAGCTGGCGGTCTGGGTTGTTTCCCTCTTGACACCGGACGTTAGCACCCGATGTCTGTCTGCCGTATATCACTTTGCGGTATTCGGAGTTTGCTATCGCGGGGTAGATCGCAATGACCCCCCCAACGATTACAGTGCTCTACCCCCGCAAGTGTCCGTACGACGCACTACCTAAATAGTTTTCGGGGAGAACCAGCTATTTCCGGATTTGTTTAGCCTTTCACCCCTATCCACAGCTCATCCCCTAACTTTTCAACGTTAGTGGGTTCGGACCTCCAGTACCTGTTACGGCACCTTCATCCTGGCCATGGATAGATCATCCGGTTTCGGGTCTACGCCCAGCAACTCTGACGCCCTTATCAGACTCGCTTTCGCTACGCCTCCCCTACTCGGTTAAGCTCGCTACTGAACGTAAGTCGCTGACCCATTATACAAAAGGTACGCAGTCACCCCTTACGAGGCTCCCACTGTTTGTATGCATGCGGTTTCAGGATCTATTTCACTCCCCTCCCGGGGTTCTTTTCGCCTTTCCCTCACGGTACTGGTTCACTATCGGTCGATCACGAGTATTTAGCCTTGGAGGATGGTCCCCCCATCTTCAGACAGGATTTCTCGTGTCCCGCCCTACTTGTCGCACGCTCAGACCCGCCACCGGCTTTTCGCATACGGGACTATCACCCTGTATCGTCGGACTTTCCAGACCGTTTTGCTAAGCTGATGGTTTAGTCGTGCAGGCTGCTCCGCGTTCGCTCGCCACTACTTGCGGAATCTCGGTTGATTTCTGTTCCTCGAGCTACTTAGATGTTTCAGTTCGCTCGGTTCGCCTCCTCAGACCTATGTATTCAGTCTGGGATACCCCTTGCGGGGTGGGTTTCCCCATTCGGACATCGTGGGATCAAAGCTCTATTGCCAGCTCCCCCACGCTTTTCGCAGGCTTACACGTCCTTCATCGCCTGTGATCGCCAAGGCATCCACCACATGCACTTAGTCGCTTGATCCTATAACCTTGGACCCTCTCCGATGTTGCCATCTCGAAGGCCCGCGTACAGGAACGAACTCGTTTGTGCGATCAAGACTGTGCTGACTACGCAGCCTTGATCAATGCAATCACACAACTTGCAGTACGCACCGGCTCGGTACGTACTACACTTCTTCCACTTTGTTAAAGAGCGAACCTCTACACCCGGCAACCGAAGCTGCCGACCAAGAAGTAAGAGATACCGCCATCGCAACCGATGCCCGCCATCTCTTACTTCTCGAACCTGTTCCCTGGACAGTACTGGTGGAGCTGGTCGGGATCGAACCGACGACCTACGGCTTGCAAAGCCGCCGCTCTCCCAGCTGAGCTACAGCCCCATACTGCTTCGAGCAACCAATTGATTGGTGGGTCTGGTTGGGTTCGAACCAACGACCCCCGCCTTATCAAGACGGTGCTCTAACCAGCTGAGCTACAGACCCTCTCATCCGAGGCTCTTCGCCTGAACAACCGATAAGTTGTGGATACTTGGCCGTCGATGGCCTGTTCTCTTGAAAGGAGGTGATCCAGCCGCACCTTCCGATACGGCTACCTTGTTACGACTTCACCCCAGTCATGAATCTCACCGTGGTAAGCGCCCTCCCGAAGGTTAAGCTACCTACTTCTGGTGAAACCCACTCCCATGGTGTGACGGGCGGTGTGTACAAGACCCGGGAACGTATTCACCGCAGCATGCTGATCTGCGATTACTAGCGATTCCGACTTCACGTAGTCGAGTTGCAGACTACGATCCGGACTACGATCGGCTTTAAGGGATTGGCTCCACCTCGCGGCTTGGCAACCCTCTGTACCGACCATTGTATGACGTGTGAAGCCCTACCCATAAGGGCCATGAGGACTTGACGTCATCCCCACCTTCCTCCGGTTTGTCACCGGCAGTCTCACTAGAGTGCCCAACCAAATGATGGCAACTAGTGACAAGGGTTGCGCTCGTTGCGGGACTTAACCCAACATCTCACGACACGAGCTGACGACAGCCATGCAGCACCTGTGTTCTGGCTCCCGAAGGCACCCTCGCCTCTCAGCAAGGTTCCAGACATGTCAAGGGTAGGTAAGGTTTTTCGCGTTGCATCGAATTAATCCACATCATCCACCGCTTGTGCGGGTCCCCGTCAATTCCTTTGAGTTTTAACCTTGCGGCCGTACTCCCCAGGCGGTCGACTTCACGCGTTAGCTGCGTCACTCAGTGCATTGCTGCTCCGAACGACTAGTCGACATCGTTTAGGGCGTGGACTACCAGGGTATCTAATCCTGTTTGCTCCCCACGCTTTCGTGCATGAGCGTCAGTACAGGCCCAGGGGGCTGCCTTCGCCATCGGTGTTCCTCCTGATATCTACGCATTTCACTGCTACACCAGGAATTCCACCCCCCTCTGCCGTACTCTAGCCTTGCAGTCACAAACGCAGTTCCCAGGTTAAGCCCGGGGATTTCACATCTGTCTTACAAAACCGCCTGCGCACGCTTTACGCCCAGTAATTCCGATTAACGCTCGCACCCTACGTATTACCGCGGCTGCTGGCACGTAGTTAGCCGGTGCTTCTTAGTCCGGTACCGTCATCCACACGCTATGTTAGAGCGTGCGATTTCTTCCCGGCCGAAAGAGCTTTACAACCCGAAGGCCTTCTTCACTCACGCGGCATGGCTGGATCAGGCTTGCGCCCATTGTCCAAAATTCCCCACTGCTGCCTCCCGTAGGAGTCTGGGCCGTGTCTCAGTCCCAGTGTGGCGGATCATCCTCTCAGACCCGCTACGGATCGTCGCCTAGGTGGGCCTTTACCCCACCTACTAGCTAATCCGACATCGGCCGCTCCAATCGCGCGAGGTCCGAAGATCCCCCGCTTTCTCCCTCAGGACGTATGCGGTATTAGCGTAGCTTTCGCTACGTTATCCCCCACGACATGGGCACGTTCCGATGCATTACTCACCCGTTCGCCACTCGCCGGCAGGCCGAAGCCCCCGCTGCCGTTCGACTTGCATGTGTAAAGCATGCCGCCAGCGTTCAATCTGAGCCAGGATCAAACTCTTAAGTTCAATCCAGCAAAGTACTCAAAATACTGACTTTAATCAGCATGAGCACCAATCATTGTGAAACCAGTCGCCAAAGCGACTCGACCACAACAACCAAGCACCCACACTTATCGGTTGTTCAATTTTTTAAAGAACCGCTGCATTCGCTGCAGCAGAGAAGCGAGATTATGATCAGCTATCCAACCACTGTCAAGCATCTTGCGAATCTTTTTTTACCGCCGCCCCGGAACAAACCCGAAACGCTGACCCGCACAACACCCGCCTCGCTTCTCCCTCCACCGCCGCCTCGCCTTCCGAAGAACCGCTGCAGCGCTGAAGAGGTGCGCATTATAGACACCCAAAAAACAACGTCAACAACAAAAAACAACAAAGATACTTATGCAGACATTCGCCCCATGAAAGCAAGGCCGAACCACCGAACGCTCAATACATCCCTGGCGCGGCGGCGTAGTTCTCGAAGCGCGTGTTCTCCCCGATGAAAGTCAGGCGCACGGTGCCGGTCGGGCCGTTACGATG
This sequence comes from Thauera sp. JM12B12, assembly GCF_039614725.1. Taxonomy (NCBI): domain Bacteria; kingdom Pseudomonadati; phylum Pseudomonadota; class Betaproteobacteria; order Rhodocyclales; family Zoogloeaceae; genus Thauera; species Thauera sp. JM12B12. The sequence continues at coordinate 3,703,981 of NZ_CP154859.1, forward strand.
CTTGCCGATAATCAGCTCTGCGGTGCCCTTGTCCGGAGAGTCCGGGTTGTAGACCTCATCTCGGTAGATGAACATGATGATGTCCGCGTCCTGCTCGATGGCGCCCGACTCGCGCAGGTCGGACATCACCGGCCGCTTGTTGGGGCGCTGCTCGAGGCTGCGGTTGAGCTGGGACAGAGCAATGATCGGCACGTGCAATTCCTTGGCGAGCGACTTCACCGAACGGGAGATCTCCGACAGCTCGGACGCCCGGTTGTCGCCCTCGCGCGTACCGCTCATCAGCTGCAGGTAGTCGATCACGATCAGGCCGAGCTTTCCGCACTGCCGCGCCAGACGGCGCGCACGGGCGCGCAGGTCGATCGGATTGAGCCCGGGCGTCTCGTCGATGAAGAGTGGCGCGTCGTAGAGCTTGCCCATCGCCATGGTCAGGCGCTGCCAGTCGTCGTCGGTGAGGCGCCCGCTGCGGATCTTCTGCATGTCGATGCGCCCGACCGACGAGATGAAGCGCGTCGCCAGCTGCGTACCCGGCATTTCCATCGAGAAGATAGCCACCGGCAGGCGCTGCTCGATCGCGATGTGCTCGGCGAGATTGAGCGCAAACGTCGTCTTGCCCATCGCCGGACGGCCGGCGACGATGATCATGTCCGAGGGCTGAAGCCCCGAGGTCTTTTCGTCGAGATCGACCAGACCGGTCGGCACGCCGGTCACCTCGGACGGGTTGTCGCGGTCGTAGAGCTCCTGCACACGGTCGACCACCTGCTTCAGGATCGGCTGGATCGACACGAAGCCGCTGGCATGGCGCGCGCCCGCCTCGGCGATCTCGAACACCTTGGCCTCGGCCTCGTCGAGCAAGGCCTTCGCATCCTTGCCCGAAGGACTCAGCGCGCTTGCCGCGATCTCGTCGCCCACCGCGACCAGCTTGCGCAGGATCGCGCGCTCGCGAACGATCTCCGCATAACGCCGGATGTTCGCGGCCGACGGGGTATTGTTGGCGATCTCGGCGATATAGGCGAGCCCACCGGCCTGCTCGGCCTCGCCGTTCTTCTCCAGGGACTCGAACACGGTGACGACGTCGGCAGGACGCCCCTGGTCGACCAGCTTGGTGATGTGGCGGTAGATGCGGCGATGATCGTCTCGATAGAAGTCCGCCTCATTCACCAGATCGGCGATGCGCTCCCAGGCCTGGTTGTCGAGCAGGATGCCGCCGATCAACGACTGCTCGGCCTCCAGCGAATGCGGCGGGAGCTTGATCTGCGCGAGCTGCGGATCGGCGGGAAAGTCGGGGAAGCGGGAAGAAGCGGAACTCATCGGGCGCACCATGGGGGCGGGGACGGACATTGTAGCGAGCCGGACGAAGCGCCAAGGCAAGGCGCTCGGAATGCCGGGAAGCAAAAAGGGCTGCACGCGGCAGCCCTTTTCGATGATTCGCGTGCAGCAGCCGCGATTACTGCTCGGCGGCCACCACGACGGTGATGTTCGCGAGCACGTCGGCGTGCAGCGACACTTCGAGCTGAGTCTCGCCAACCTGCTTGAGCGGGCCTTCCGGCATGCGGATCGCGGAACGCTCGATATCGAAGCCCTTGGCGGCGAGCGCCTCGGCGACGTCGGCGTTACCGACCGAGCCGAACAGACGACCGTCCATGCCGGCCTTGCGGGCGACTTCGACGCTGACGCCTTCCAGCTTGCCGGCCAGCTCCTGGGCAGCAGCCAGCTTTTCGGCCTGCGCGCGCTCGAGCTCGGCGCGGCGCGCTTCGAACTCGGCCAGGTTGGCCTGGGTCGCGCGCTTGGCCTTGCCTTGCGGGATCAGAAAGTTGCGGGCGTAGCCGTCCTTGACCTTGACCACGTCGCCGAGGCCGCCGAGGTTAACCACCTTCTCGAGAAGAATGATCTGCATGTTTCCGTTCTCCTCTTACTGGTGCAGGTCGGTGTAGGGCATCAGGGCCAGGAAGCGGGCGCGCTTGACGGCGACCGACAGCTGACGCTGGTAACCGGCCTTGGTGCCGGTGATGCGCGCCGGCATGATCTTGGCGTTCTCGGTGATGAAGTCCTTCAGCACGTCGACGTCCTTGTAGTCGACTTCCTCGACCTTCTCCGCGGTGAAGCGGCAGAACTTGCGACGCTTGAACAGACCACGACCGCCACGGTCGTCCTTCTTCTTGAACTTGGATTTGGGCTTGAAGGCCATTTCAGTTTCCTTCGAGAAATTCGATTGTGTTCAGATGCAGAACCGGGGTTCGACTGCGCAGGCTCTTCGCGGCCAGGAATCCGGTGGCGCGCAATGCGCTGCCCGGAACCGCCGCGGCCAGCACCGCCGCCAGATCGCCCAACGCCACCGCCTGCAGTTCCACCGAAACATCGCGGGTCAGACCCGCTTCGAGCTGTTTCGATTCGTGTGCCAGCACGCAGTTGGCAACAGGGATTCCGGCAGGGGTTCGACGCAGCGGCAGCACTTCGGCCACGCGCGCATCGAGGCGCAGTTCGTTCAGACCCGGCTCAGGCAACTCAGGCGGCAGCCGCTTCGCTGTCGGCCGGCTTGGCGTCGTCGGAGCCGATGTTCATCGAGCGCGACTTCTCTTCCTTCATCATCGGCGAAGGCGTGGTGACGGCCTTCTTCATCTTGATGGTGAGGTGGCGCAGCACGGCGTCGTTGAACTTGAACGAGTGCTCGAGTTCGGCCAGCGTCTCGCCGTCGCACTCGATGTTCATCAGCACGTAGTGGGCCTTGTGCACCTTCTGGATCGGATAGGCCATCTGGCGGCGACCCCAGTCTTCCAGGCGGTGGATCTGGCCGTTGCGGCTGGTCACGATGGACTTGTAGCGCTCGACCATCGCCGGCACCTGCTCGGACTGATCCGGGTGCACGATGAATACGATTTCATAATGTCGCATGCAAACTCCTTGCGGTTGGTTGTTGCAGCCCCCCGGCATGCGTTCCGGTGGAGCAAGGGAAGCCCGGCAGTGTAACAAGAAAGTCCGAAGAATCAAAGGACAGTCGCGCGCGAACCACCGCGGCGCAGTTACAAAAGCCTGCTTACACTCTGCGACTGGGGCGGGCTGCGGCGCTCGCCTAGTATCGAAGCCGCAAGGCCGATGCCCTGCAACAACATCAACGAGGCAGACCATGAACACGACCCTGACCCGCAAGCTCGTCACCGCCCTGCTCTGCGGCGGGATTCTTGCCGCCGCCGCGCCTGCCGCTCACGCCGACCGGGACGACCGCGGCCCGCGCTGGGGCCATCACAAGCATCACTACAAGCACGATCACCGCTATCGCCGCCACTGGGACGAGCGCACCGTGTATCGCGAGAAGGTGATCATCCGCGAACGCCCGCGCTACTACCGCGAACCGGAGATCCACCATCATTACTACGAGCGCCCCTACCGCTCGTACAGCTACAGCCGGTCGCCGGCCGTTGTGATCGGCGTGGATATTCCGCCGCTGGTGATCCCGCTGCGCTGAGGCGCGGCGCCGATGACGCCGCCGCTCAGCGCGGCCGGCTGTCCCAGATCTTCTGCAGGCGCTTGACCGAAACCGGCATCGGCGTCTTCAGCTCCTGCGCATACAGGCCGACGCGCAGCTCCTCCAGCAGCCAGCGGAACTCCTCCAGCGCCGGGTCCTCGACGCCGGCGCGGCGGCGGGCGAGGCGTTCGCGTTCCCAGGCCTGGGCCAGCGCCTTCCACTCGGCCATCGCCTGCGCATCGCGCGCCGGATTGTTGCGAAGTTTGTCCACCCGCACCGACGCCGCCTTCAGATAGCGCGTGAAATGCGCCAGCCGCTCCCACGGGAAAGCGACCAGGAAGTCCTTAGGCAGCAGCGCGGCGAGCTGGGACTGCATGTCGGCCACCGCGTCGGGGAAGGTCTTGAGGCCCGCCAGGCGCTTCTGCAGGGCCGAATGCTCCGCGAGCAGGCCGCCGGCCAGCCGCATGAACTCCTGCGCAACCAGGCTGACGCGGCTGCGGGCCTCGGCGCAGCGGCGCGCGAACGCCTCGGCGTCGGCCGGCAGCGGTTCGAGCAGGCAGCAGCGCGTCAGCGTGGCTTCGACCAGCCTTGCCTTCAGCTCGGCCTCGGTGCCGAAGCTCATGTACTGCAGCGCGAGTTCGCGCAGGCCTGGCAGGCGCTCGACCGCCCGCACCTGATCCTTCAGATTGAGCGCGAACAGCCGGGCAAGCCCCCTCCGATGCACGCGCGCGGCCTCCTCCGGGGTGTCGTAGGGCCGTAGCGAGACACTGTCGCCGTCGTCGTGGAGCGCGGGAAAGCCGATCACCTCGCGGCCGGCGACGCGAATCTCGAGCAGCTCCGGCAGGGCACCGAAGGACCAGGCGGTGAAGCCGGACAGGGACTGCGCCGGCAACTCGGCGGCGGCAGCGCCGCGGCCAGACGCGTCGCCCCCCGCGTTCCCGACGGCCTTGCCACCCTTCCGCCCCGCCGCGACGCCCGCGCCCGGCGCAGCGTCCGCGCGCACGCCATACCGCCCGCGGTCGGACCTCGTGCCTGCGCCCTCATCCGCGCCACGCGCCCCGCCGCCACCGGCCTGATCACCGCCCGCGCCGACGCCCGCGGCCGACAGCGCACCCGCGAGCGCGCCGCCGATCTTCGCCGCCGAGAAGCGCGCCGCCACCTGCTCGCGGAAGCGCGCACGCAGCTCCATCAGGTTGCGCGACTGGCCCATCACGCGGCCGTGCTCGTCGATCACGCGGAAGTTCATGAAGCAGTGCGGCTTCAGGTTCTCCGGTCGGAAGCTCTCCAGCGGCAACTTCAACTGCACGCGCTCCTCGACGAAGCGCTGCAGCATCTTCAACAGCGCCTCGTCGGTATCGAACTCTCCGGCCTCGAAGGCCGCCATGAAGGCCGCCGCGCTCTCGCCCACCGGCTGCAGGCGGTGGCGGTGCTTCTGCGGCACGGTCTTCATCAGCGCCGCGACCTTCTCCTCCAGCAGCCCCGGCACCAGCCACTCGCAGCGGTTGGCGGGGATCTGGTTGAGCATGGCGAGCGGTACGGTGAGCGTGACGCCGTCGTCGGCCTCGCCAGGCTGGTGCAGGTAGCTGAGCTTCAACTTCTGCCCGAGCACCTCCAGTGCGGGCGGAAAGCGATCGGTCGTGACGCCTTCCGCCTCGTGGCGCATCAACTGCTCGCGCGACAGGTGCAGCAGCTTCGGCTCGGTATTCTCGGCCTTCTTCCGCCAGCGCTCGAGGCCCGCGACATCGCAGACGTCCTGCGGGATCTTGCTGTCGTAGAAGGCCTCGATCAGCGCTTCGTCCACCAGCACGTCCGGGCGGCGCGACTTGTGCTCGAGGCGCTCGATCTCCGCGACCAGGCGCTGGTTGTGGGCGAGGAAGGCCATCGCGCGCGCCGGCCCCTCGGCGATCTCGCCCTGCACCAGGCCCTCGCGGATGAGGAGCTCGCGGCACAGCGCCGGGTCGATGTCGCGATAGGCCACGCCGCGGCGCGGGTAGATCACCAGGCCGTACAGCGTGCCGCGCTCCCAGGCGCGCACCGCGCCCGAGGACTTCGACCAGTGCGGCTCGAACACCTGGCGCTTGACCAGGTGGCCGCCGACCTCCTCCACCCACTCCGGCTCGATGCGCGCGATGCAGCGCCCGAACAGACGGCTGGTCTCGACCTGCTCGGCGGCCATGATCCACTTACCCGCCTTCTTCGCCAGCGCCGAACCCGGATGCGGCCAGAACTTGATGCCGCGCGCGCCCAGATACGCCCCCGCCTGCGGCCCCGAAGCATCGTCCACCTTGCAGCCGATGTTGCCGAGCAGGCCGGCGAGCAGCGCCTTGTGGATCGCCTCGTAGTTCGCCGGCTGCGCGTTCTCCTTCCAACCATGTTCGGCACACAGGGTATGGAGCTGGGCGAACACGTCGCGCCACTCGCGCATGCGCATGTAATTCAGGAAGTTCTTCTTGCACCAGGCCTTCTGCTTGCTGGACGACTCGTGGCGCTGCACCTCGTCCCAGGCTTTCCACAGGTGCCAGTACCACAGGAACTCGGACTTCTCGTCCTGCTCCCCGCCGCGGAACTTCGCATGCGCCTGGTCGGCGGCGCCGGGGCTGTCCTGCGGACGCTCGCGCGGGTCCTGCACCGACAGCGCGGCGGCGATCACCAGCAGCTCGGCGAGCGCACCGCGGTCGCGCGCAGCGAGGATCATGCGGCCGATGCGCGGGTCGAGCGGCAGCTTCGCCAGCTCGCTGCCGATCGGGGTGAGCTGGCGCGCCTCGTCGTCGGTGACGGCGCCGAGCTCGGCGAGCAGCGCATAGCCGTCGCCGATCAGGCGCGATCCGGGCGCATCGATGAAGGGGAAATCCTCCACCGCGCCGAGCTTCAAGGCCTTCATGCGCAGGATCACGCCGGCGAGCGAGGAGCGCAGGATCTCCGGGTCGGTGTGCGGCGGGCGGCGGTCGAAGTCGTCCTCGTCGTAGAGGCGGAAGCAGATGCCGTCCATGACGCGGCCGCAGCGGCCGGCGCGCTGCTTCGCCGCCGACTGGGCGATCTTCTCGACCTGCAGCTGCTCGACCTTGTTGCGCGGCGAATAGCGCTTGATGCGCGCCAGCCCGGTGTCGACCACGTAGCGGATGCCGGGCACGGTCAGCGAGGTCTCGGCGACGTTGGTCGACAGCACCACCCGGCGCCCGTTGGAGGGCGAGAACACGCGCGCCTGCTCCTGTGCCGACTGGCGCGCGAACAGCGGCAGGATCTCGGTGCCGGGCAGGTGGTGGGCCTTGCGCAGCGCCTCGGCGGCCTCGCGGATCTCGCGCTCGCCGGGCAGGAAGACGAGCACGTCGCCGGGGCCGCAGCGCTGTGCCTCGTCGACCGCATCGACCAGCGCGTCCATGAGGTCGCGACTCCTGTCCTTGCTGGCGTCCCTTCCGGCCTCCTTTCCGCCGCGCGCGGCGCCGCGCGCGGCCGCAGCAGGGTCGAGCGCCTCGTTCTCCACCGGCCGGTAGCGCATCTCGATCGGATACAGCCGGCCCGACACCTCGATCACCGGCGCCGGCCTGCCCGTCGCGTCGGCGAAGTGCTTCGCGAAACGCTCGGCATCCAGCGTCGCCGAGGTCACCACCACCTTCAGGTCGGGCCGGCGCGGCAGCAGGGTCTTGAGGTAGCCGAGCAGGAAGTCGATGTTGAGGCTGCGCTCGTGGGCCTCGTCGATGATCAGGGTGTCGTAGGCGGCGAGCAGCGGGTCGGTCTGGGTCTCGGCGAGCAGGATGCCGTCGGTCATCAGCTTGACGTGGCTGCGCTCGCCGGTCTTGTCGGTGAAGCGGATCTTGTAGCCGACGACCTCGCCGAGCGGGCTCTTGAGCTCCTGTGCGATGCGGCTCGCGGTGGCGCGCGCGGCCAGCCGGCGCGGCTGGGTGTGGCCGATCAGGCCGGCGACGCCGCGCCCCAACGTCAGCGCGATCTTGGGCAGCTGGGTGGTCTTGCCCGAGCCGGTCTCGCCACAGACGATGATGACCTGGTGGGCGGCAAGCGCCTGCGCGATCTCGTCGCGGCGAGCGGACACCGGGAGCTCGGGCGGAAAGTCCGGCACCGGCAGGGCGGCGCGGCGGGCGAGCAGCGCGGCGCGCGAACGCTCGAGGAGCGCGTCGAAGTCCGCCTGCAGGCGCGTCTGGCGGTCGGCAGCCGCAGCCTGTCCTTGCGCGCGCGCATCCTCTCCCGATCGGCCCGGCTGCGATGCGCCCCCCTTGTCTGCGCCGCCTGCGCGCAGCGGGCGCGCGAGATCGCGCGCCAGGCGGCGCAGGCGCGGGCGATCGACACTCAGACAGTCGTCGAAATTCGGCAGGTCGGAGGGGCGCCGCGCGCCCCGATGGTCAGCCCTCATGGATCCGTTTCAGCTTCGTCAGGGCGCGCATTATCCTCCGCATCGTCGCCTTGTTGGCGCCGCGGTGCGACAATGACCGCCGTCCCCGCACGACCTGCAAGCCGAGCCCGACCATGCCCGCCCACGCCATCGCCGCCGTCGTCTACAAGCCCACCGACAACATCGAGGCCCTGCTCGCCGCCGCGGCGCGTGCGCTCGCGGCCCGCGGCGTGAAGCTCGGCGGTGTGCTGCAGCACGACATCGCCACCGTCATCGACGACCCCTGCGCCATGGAACTGGAGAACCTCGAGACCGGCGAGAGCATTCCGCTGTCGCAGGACCTGGGGCGGGGTTCGGTGTCCTGCCGGGTCGACCCGGACGCGCTGGCGCGCGGCTCGATGGCGGTGCGCGGCGCGATCGCGCGCGGGGTCGAGCTGGTGATCATCAACAAGTTCGGCGCGCAGGAAGTGTCGGGTGCCGGCCTGCGCGACGAGATGGGCGAGACGGTGATGGCCGGCGTGCCGCTGCTGACCGCGGTAGGCGAGCGCTTCCTCGACGAATGGAAGGACTTCACCGGCGGCGAGGGCGCGCTGCTGCCGCCCACGCTTGGCGCCATCCTCGACTGGTGGAGCGCCCGGCAAGCGCAAGCGTGACGGCGTCCCGCACGATGCGTTGCGCAACGGCCCCGGCCACGGGCGATGCAATGCGCTGCCGCCCGGGCTGCGCGGCATGCTGCATCGCGCCCTCGATCTCCTCGCCGATTCCCGGCATGCCGCAGGGCAAGCCCGCCGGCGTGCGCTGCGTCCAGCTCGACGCGTCTGACCGCTGCCAGCTCTTCGGCGACCCGCGGCGGCCTGCGGTGTGCGCCAGCCTGCAGCCTTCCGCCGAGATGTGCGGTGCTGACCGCACCCATGCCATGCGCTTCCTCGACCGCCTCGAGCGCCTGACCGCAGCCTGAACGGCCGCGTGTGGGCGCGCGTGTGGGAGCGGCCCCTGTGGGAGCGGCCCCTGTGGGAGCGGCCCCTGTGGGAGCGGGCTTGCCCGCGAACGCCCCCGCGCAAGCACCGCTTCCGCGGGCAAGCCCACTCCCACCGCGGCATCGTGGGATCGCCCTGCCACCGCGAGCCACGACCCTGCAGTGCAATATTCCAGCGGCTATAATCGGGCGCTTCGCCCGGCGCCGCAGCCGAACCCGTCAGCACGCACCCGAACCTCGCCGCATGGACCTCTCCCTCCTCCTGATCGCACTCGTCCTCGGCATCGTCGAAGGCCTCACCGAATTCCTGCCGGTGTCCTCCACCGGCCACCTGATCATCGTCGGCGACCTGCTCGGCTACAACGACGACACCAGCAAGGTCTTCAAGATCGTCATCCAGCTCGCCGCCATCCTCGCCGTGTGCTGGGACTACCGCGAGCGCCTGATCAAGGTCGCCGTCGGCCTGCCGACCCAGCCGAGCGCCCAGCGCTTCGTGTGGATGCTGTTCATCGGCTTCCTGCCCGCAGCCATCCTCGGGCTGATGTTCCACTCCACGATCAAGGGGCTGCTCTTCAACCCGATCACGGTGGCGACCGCGCTCGTGGTCGGCGGCCTGATCATCCTGTACGTGGAAAAGCGCGCCTATCACCCCCGCATCAACGACGTGGACGAGATGCGCTGGACCGACGCGCTCAAGGTCGGCTTCGCGCAGGCGCTGGCGATGATCCCCGGCACCTCGCGCTCGGGCGCGACCATCATGGGCGGACTGATCTTCGGCCTGTCGCGCAGAACGGCAGCGGAGTTCTCCTTCTTCCTGGCGATCCCGACCATGTTCGCCGCCACCGCCTACGACCTGTACAAGAACTGGGCGCTGCTGCGGCTCGAAGACCTGCCGGTGTTCGCGGTCGGCTTCGTCGCCTCCTTCATCGCCGCGATGTGGGCGGTGAAGAGCTTCATCAAGTTCATCTCCAACCACACCTTCGTCGTCTTCGCCTGGTACCGCATCATCTTCGGCCTCTTCGTGCTGGCGACCTGGTACTTCGGCTGGGTCGAGTGGTCCGAGCCCTGATCGAGACAAATTGCGATGATCGTCTACCTCCATGGCTTCCGCTCCGCACCGGCCTCGATCAAGGCTCAGGCGCTCAAGGCACGCATGGCCGAGCGCGGGCTCGCCGAGCGGTTCTGGTGCGAACAACTGCCGGTGTCGCCGCGCGCGGCAATCGCGCTCGCCGAGGATGCGATCGCGCGCGCCCGCGCCGCCGGCCTCGAGCCCGCGGTGGTCGGCAGTTCGCTCGGCGGCTACTACGCCACCTGGCTCGCCGAGCGCCACGACCTGCGCGCGGTGCTGGTCAATCCGGCGGTGGTCGCACCGCTCGAGCTGGGTGCCTACGTGGGCATCCAGGACAACATGTACACCGGCGAGCGCTTCGCGTTCACCCGCGCCCACATCGACGAGCTGCGCGCGCTGGAGGTGCCGGCGATCACCCGCCCGGATCGCTACTGGCTGCTGGCGGAGACCGGCGACGAAGTGCTCGATTACCGCCACGCCGTGCGCAAGTACGCCGGTGCCCGGCAGTCCGTGCTCGAAGGCGGCGACCACGGCTTCTCGCGCTGGGGCGACTTCCTCGACCCGGTCATCGACTTCACCTGCCGCTGACGGGAGCCCGCCACCGATGAGCACGCACGACAACGCCCGTGGCATTGCGAAAGAGGCCGCCAGCGCCGCGCCCGGCTTCGACCCGCGCCGCTTCAAGGCCATGGAGCGCGCCGGCTTCAACCGCATCGCCGCACGCTACGCCGACGGCGCCCATCTGCGCGCCGACCTCGCCGCCGCCCTGCTCGATGCCGCCGCGCTCGCGCCCGGCCAGCGCGTGCTCGATCTCGCCAGCGGCCCCGGCCTGCTCGCGCGCGATGCCGCGCTGCGGGTCGCGCCCGGCGGCACCGTGCTCGCCACCGACATCGCCGAGGGCATGCTCGCCGAGGGCGCGCACCGCTGCGGCGAACATGCGGACGCACCCTGCTTCGCCGCCACCGACGCCGAGCAGCTGTGCCTGGCCGACGCCAGCGTTGACCGCGTGCTCGCCGGGCTTGCGCTGTTCATCTTCCCCGAGCCCGAGCGCGCCCTCGCCGAGATGCACCGCGTGCTCGCGCCCGGCGGCGTGCTCGCGCTGTCGGTGTGGGGACCGCGCGAAACCGTACCCCTGATCCACCGTGCGCAGGACACCATCGCCCACCTGCTGCCGCCGCCCAAGGTGCCTCGCCCCTCGGTGTTCCGCTACGGTCAGCCCGAGGCGCTCGCGCACGTCCTGACCGCGGCCGGCTTCGTCGACATCGACATCCGCACGTGCGCGTTCAGCTGCCACTTCGACACCGCCACCGCCTACTGGCAGGCTTTCCTCGACCTCGCCGGGGGTGCGGCCGAAGCGCTCGGCCGCCTGCCGCAGGCCACTCAGGATGCACTGCAGGCCGCAGTCGCGGATGAGCTCGCAGCACATCGCTGCGCAGACGATCGCGGCGGCTACCTGGTCCCCGCGCGAACCCTGGTGGCAAGCGCGCGCCGTCCGGGCTGACCGCCAGGCCCCTTGCCGCGCACCAGGGCGGGGGCACACCCCGCCCCGCAGCGCCTTCTTCGCGCCCACGCCGCCCCCTCCAGCCGTCTCCCGACCGTTCCCCGGATCCCCACTTGCCCGCCCCCGACGCCCGCACGCCCACCCAGATCCCGTCCATCTCCAGCGCCGAAGCTGACGCACGTGCCGCGCGCCAGGGCATGTTCGCCGCGCTCGCCGCCTTCGTGACCTGGGGTCTGGCGCCGCTCTACTTCCGCGCCCTCGGCAGCGTGCCGCCGTTCGAAATCGTCGCCCACCGCGTGCTGTGGTCAGCCCTGTTCCTCGCCGGCCTGCTCGCGGCGGTGAGCTCGACCGGCGGCTACGCCCGCGTACGTGCGGCGCTTGCCCAGCCGCGCCTGCTCGCGCTCCTCACCCTCACCGCATTGCTCACGAGCAGCAACTGGCTGGTATTCATCTGGGCGATCGACGCCGGCCGGCTGCTCGAGGCGAGCCTGGGCTACTTCATCAACCCGCTGGTCAGTGTGGCGCTCGGCGCGCTCTTTCTCGGCGAACGCCTGCGCCCGCTGCAGGCGGTTGCGGTGGCGATCGCCTGCGCGGGCGTGGGCTGGCGGGTGTGGCAGCTCGGCAGCCTGCCGTGGATCCCGCTTTTCCTCGCGGGCACCTTCGGCCTCTACGGCCTGCTGCGCAAGCGCGCCCCGGTAGACGCGGTGGGCGGGCTCTTCATCGAGACTCTGGTGGTTGCGCCGCTCGCGCTCGGCTGGCTGCTTTGGCTGCACATGCACGAAAGCCTCGCCTTCGGCAGCGGCGCCGCGACGGACTGGCTGCTGCCGCTCACCGGGGTGATCACCGCGGTGCCGCTGATGCTGTTCGCGGTCGGCGCCCGCCGCCTGCCACTGGCCACCGTCGGCTTCCTGCAATACATCGCGCCCAGCCTCAACTTCCTCGTCGCCGTGCTGCTCTTTCGCGAGCCCTTCGACACCACCCAGCTCGTCGGCTTCGCACTCATCTGGTTCGCGCTCGCGGTGTATTCCTTCGATCTGCTGCGTGCCGCACGCCGGCCCGCGCTCCGAATCCAGTAAACTAGCGCGCTTGAATTCTCCAGGCAGATGCCGATGTTCGTGCTGTATGAAGAGGACGGGGCCTTCAAGGCCGGCACCATCCTCGCCGATAACGAAACCACCCTGCAGGTCGAGAACACGCACGGCAAGCGGGTCAAGCTCAAGCGCGCCAACGTGATGCTCGAATTCCGCGAGCCTGGCCCGGCCGATCTGCTCGCGCGCGCCGAGGCCGACGCCGAAGCGCTCGACATCGAGTTCCTGTGGGAGGTGTGCGGCGACGAGGAATTCGCCTTCGCCGACTTCGCCGCCGAATACCAGGGGCATACACCGACCGCGATCGAATCCGCCGCCGTCCTGCTGCGCCTGCACTCGGCGCCGATCTGGTTCCATCGCAAGGGCAAGGGGCGCTTCCGCAAGGCGCCCGCGGACATCCTCCAGGCCGCGCTCGCCGGCCTGGAGAAAAAGCGTCAGCAGGCCGCCGCGATCGAGCACATGCGCACCGAGCTCGTCGCCGGCCGCCTGCCGCCCGAGATCGCCGCGCTGCTGCCGCAGGCGCTCTACCGCCCCGACCGCAACCGCCCCGAGATCAAGGCTCTGGAGGCCGCCTGCGTGGACAGCGGGTTGTCGGCGCCGCGCCTGCTGCTGTCCTGCGGCGCGCTCGCATCGAGCTACGACTTCCACTACAACCGCTTCCTCTTCGAGCACTTCCCGGAGGGCACGAGCTTCCCCGCCGTCGAGCCTGCGACGCTCCCGCAAGGCCTGCCGCGCGCGGAGGTGGCCGCGTTCTCGATCGACGATGCCTCCACCACCGAAATCGACGACGCCTTCTCGGTGACGCCGCGCGCCGGCGGCGGCTGGCGCATCGGCATCCACATCGCCGCGCCGGCGCTGGGCTTCGCGCGCGGCTCCGGGCTGGACGCGATCGCCCGCCGCCGTCTGTCCACCGTGTACATGCCCGGCAGCAAGATCACCATGCTGCCCGACGAGGTGGTGCAGACCTTCACCCTCGCCGAAGGCCGCGACTGCCCGGCGGTGTCGCTCTACCTGGACGTCACCCCCGGGCTGGCCATCGTCGGCGAGGAGAGCCGGGTGGAGATCGTCCCGATCGTCGCCAACCTGCGTCACCACGACATCGAGCCGGTGTTCAACGACGAGACCGTGCATAGCGGCCTGCCCGACTTCCCGTGGAAACAGGAGCTCTCGCTGCTGTGGGACCTCGCCACCGTGCTCGAGGCCGGCCGCGGCAAGGCCGGCGGCAACGAGGACCGCATCGACTTCGGTTTCAGCGTCGACTGGAACGTCGACACCGCCGACGGCCCCGGCCACGTCAGCATCAGCCGCCGGCTGCGCGGCTCGCCGATGGACAAGCTGGTCGCCGAACTGATGATTCACGCCAACATGACCTGGGGCAAGCTGCTCGACGCCTCGGGCATCCCCGGCCTCTATCGCGCGCAAGGCGGCGGGAAGGTGCGCATGACCACCGTCGCCGCGCCGCACGAGGGCCTCGGGGTGGATTGCTACGCGTGGTCGAGCTCGCCCCTGCGCCGCTACGTGGACCTGGTCAACCAGTGGCAGATCATCTCGGTGCTGCAGGGCACGCCCCCGGCCTTCGCCCCCAAGTCGGCCGAGCTCATGGCGGCGATGCGCGACTTCGAGCTCACCTACGCCGAGTACGCCGAATTCCAGCGCGGCATGGAACGCTACTGGTGCCTGCGCTGGCTGCGTCAGCACGGCCGCGGCGAGGTCGAGGCCACCGTGCTGCGCGAGAACGTGGTGCGCCTGACCGAGATCCCGCTCGTGTTCCGCGTGCCCTCGCTGCCGCTGCAGATCCCCGGGAGCCGGGTCAAGCTCTTCGTCGAGCACACCGACCTGCTCGACGTCGAGGTCGAGGCCCGCTTCGTGCAGACGCTTGCCGAACCCGAGCCCGGCGCCCTCGCCGAAGCCGGCTTCGGCTTCGCCTGAGGCCGCCATGTCGCAGGCGGCGCCCTCCCCGGCCGTGCCCGCTGCTGCGAGCGGCAGCGCAGGCGCGCGGGCGATGGGCCGGCGCCTGGCCCGCCTTGGTGGCCCCCTGCTGCTGGCGGCATTCGCGATCTCGCTCACCCTGCACGGCGTGCTGCTGCTGATCCAGTTCCGCCTGCCCGAGCACAAGCCGGTGCGCGACAAGGGTCTGGAGGTCGTGCTGGTCAATACCCGCCACGCCAAGGCACCGGACAAGGCCGAGGTGCTCGCGCAAGCCAACGTGGACGGCGGCGGCAACACCGAGCAGGAGGCGCGCCCGAGTACCCCGCTGCCGCCCCAGCCCACGCGCAAGGAGGGCGACGCCCTCGTCGAGGCCAAGCGTCGCACCCCCGAGCCGGTGCGCGAGCAGCAGCCGGTGATCACCCGCGACAAGGCCCCGGCGAAGGTCGCGGCCGCGCCGAAGAAGGTCGAGCAGCCCACGCCGCGCCCGGAGGCGCCGCCGCCGGTCAGTGGCCTCGACCTGCTCGACAGCGCCGCGGCCGTCGCCCGCCTCGAGGCGCAGATCGACCGCGACCTGCAGGAGCTCGCCAAGCGCCCGCGCAAGAAGTTCATCGGCGCGCGCGCCAAGGAATACCGCTTCGCCCAGTACGTGGAGGACTGGCGGCAGAAGGTCGAGCGCGTCGGCACCCTGAACTACCCCGACGCGGCGCGCGGCAAGCTCTATGGCAGCCTGCTGCTGTCGGTATCGATCCGCGCCGACGGCTCGGTGGACAAGGTGGGCGTGCAGCGCAGCTCGGGGCACAAGGTGCTCGACGAGGCGGCGATGCGCATCGTGAAGATGGCCGCGCCCTACGCCCCCTTCCCGCCCGACATCCGCAAGGACTACGACATCATCGAGATCACCCGCACCTGGACCTTCACCAACAGCGACCAGGTGCGCGCCAACTGAGACCGCTCATGGACCGCTACGCCGTCGTCGGCAATCCCATCGCCCACAGCAAGTCGCCGCTGATCCATGCCGCCTTTGCGCGCCAGACCGGCCAGGCGCTCAGCTACGAGGCCCTGCTCGCTCCGCTCGACGGTTTCGCGCGCACGATCGCCGACTTCCGCGCCGCCGGCGGGCGCGGCGCCAACGTGACCGTGCCCTTCAAGCTCGAGGCCTTCGCGCTCGCCGACCGCCATACACCACGTGCGCAGGCGGCCGGCGCGGTCAACACGCTCGCGTTCGACGCCGAAGGCATCCTCGGCGACAACACCGACGGCGCCGGCCTGGTGCGCGATCTCACCATCAACCTCGGCTGCGCGCTCGCCGGCCGCAGCGTCCTGCTGCTCGGTGCCGGCGGCGCCAGCCGCGGGGTGCTGCTGCCGCTGCTTGCCGAACGCCCGGCGACGCTCGTCATCGCCAACCGCAGCGCCGACAAGGCGGAGGCGCTCGCCGCCCTGTTCGCAACGCAGGCGGGCGCCACCCGACTGCAGGGTGGCGGCTTCGACGCGCTCGCCGGCGGGCGCTTCGACCTCGTCATCAACGCCACGGCCGCCAGCCTCGCCGGCGAACTGCCGCCCTTGCCACCCGGCCTCTACGCCGAGGGCGCGCTCGCCTACGACATGATGTACGGCCCCCGCCGCACGCCCTTTCTCGATGCCGCCTTGGCCGACGGCGCCGCACGCGTGGCCGACGGCCTGGGCATGCTGGTCGAGCAGGCCGCGGAAAGCTTCGCCCTGTGGCGGGGCCTGCGCCCCGACAGCGCCCCGGTGCTGGCCGAGCTGCGCCGGCTGATCGCGGCGGGCTGAGCTGCATCCGGGGAGGCGCAGGATGCGACGCGCACTCGGCTGGCTCGGCCGCGGTCTCGCCGTCGTCGTCCTCCTGCTGCTGTTCTGGCAGGCGGTCCTGCTCACCCAGGTGGTGTGGTGGAGCCGCTTCGATCCGGGCAGCACCAGCTTCATGCGCATGCGCCTCGCGGATCTGCGCGAGGCCGACCCCAAGGCCACGCTGCGCCATCAATGGGTGCCCTACGAGCGTATCTCGGTCCACCTCAAGCGCGCCGTGGTCGCCGCCGAGGACGACCGCTTCCTCGACCACGCCGGCTTCGACTGGGAAGGCATCCAGCGTGCACTCGAGCGCAACGCCGAGCGCGGCCGGCTCGCCGCCGGCGGATCGACGATCAGCCAGCAGCTGGCGAAGAACCTCTTCCTGTCGCCCTCGCGCAGCTGGCTGCGCAAGGGCCAGGAGGCGGTGATCACGCTGATGATCGAGACCACCTGGAGCAAGCGCCGCATCCTCGAGGTGTATCTGAACGTGGCCGAATGGGGCAACGGCGTGTTCGGCGCCGAGGCCGCGGCACGCCACTACTACGGCCGCCCGGCGGCCAGCCTGGGCCCGGGCGAGGCCGCGCGGCTCGCGGTGATGCTGCCCAATCCGCGCTACTACGAGCGCAACTACGGCCCCCGCCTCGCCGCCCATGCCGCGCGCGTGCAGCGCCGCATGATCCACTCGCAGGTGCCTTGAGCGGCAAGGGGAATATTTTGCACTGCAACGGAATCGGGGTCGCGGCGCCCTCCCCGAGCCCGTAGAATTCCGGCTTTGCGCCCGCCCCCGTTCGCGTGATGACCGAGCACGAAGAACACCACCCCGACGACGTCCAGCACCACCTGAAAGAGGTGCAGGAACTGCTCGCCCGCCAGAAGGTGGTGGAGGACCTCGTCCATCGCCAGGACATGCCGCGCCACGAGCTCGTCGAATCCCTGGTGCACAAGCAGCACGAAGCCGGGCTGCGCACCAAGCTCGACGCCCTGCACCCGGCCGACATCGCCTACATCCTCGAGGCGCTGCCGCTCGACGAACGCCTCTACGTCTGGGACCTGGTCAAGGCCGAGCGCGACGGCGAGATCCTGCTCGAAGTCTCGGATGCGGTGCGCGAGTCGCTGATCGAGACGATGGCGCCGGAAGAGCTGAAGGCGGCCGCCGAATCGCTCGACGCCGACGAGCTCGCCGACCTCGCTCCCGACCTGCCGCCCGAGGTCATCGAGGACGTCTTCCAGTCGCTCGACACCGAAGGCCGCGAGCAGCTGCGCGCGGCGATGTCCTACCCCGAGGACTCGGTGGGCGCGCTGATGGACTTCGACATGGTGACGGTGCGCGACGACGTCACCCTCGAGGTCGTATTGCGCTACCTGCGCCGCTTCGACGAGCTGCCCGACCATACCGACAAGCTCTTCGTGGTCGACCGCGAGGACCACCTCGAGGGCATCCTGACCCTCGAGTCGCTGCTCATCAACGATCCGGAGAAGACCGTGGCCGAGGTCATGCGCTCGGAGACGGTGATCAGCTTCACGCCCGAGGATGCGGCCGATGAGGCCGCGCAGGCCTTCGAGCGCTACGACCTGGTGTCGGCGCCGGTGATCGATTCCGAGCGGCGGGTGATCGGCCGCATCACGGTAGCGGACGTGGTGGACTTCATCCGCGAGGAGTCCGAGGCCGAGATCCTGTCCCAGGCCGGTCTGCGCGAGGAGGAGGACATCTTCGCGTCAGTGTGGAGTTCGGTGAAGAACCGCTGGGCCTGGCTGGCGATCAACCTGGTGACGGCCTTCGTGGCCTCGCGGGTGATCGGCCTGTTCGAGGATTCGATCGAGAAGCTGGTGGCGCTGGCGGCGCTGATGCCGATCGTGGCCGGCATCGGCGGCAACTCGGGCAACCAGACGGTGACGATGATCGTGCGTGCGATCGCGATGGGCCAGGTGGAGCAGTCGGCGATGACGCGCCTGCTGAAGAAGGAGCTGGGCGTGGCGCTGATCAACGGCCTGGTGTGGGGCGGCCTGCTCGGGGTGCTGGCGTGGTGGCTGTACGGCAGCATCGATCTCGGGCTGGTGATGACGAGCGCGATGACGCTGAACCTGTTGCTGGCGGCCTGCGCCGGCGTGCTGATCCCGATGCTGCGCCAGCGCCTGGGCGCCGACCCGGCGCTCGGCGGCTCGGTGATGATCACCGCGCTCACCGACTCGGGCGGGTTCTTCATTTTCCTGGGGCTGGCGACGCTGTTCCTGCTGTGAGGGTGGGGCATTCGTAAGCGGGACGCACCTCGGGCGGCTTGGCCTGGCGAGGGATACTTGGGGGCTCCGTTACGCGGCTGGAGCGGCTCGAGCGTCTCCGCTCGACGGCTCGCTGCGAGGACGCGCACGGGGTGTTCCTTCCGGGGCTGCGGAACTCGCTTCGCTCGGACAGTCCTCGCCCCTTCAGGAACACCCCGCACGCATCCGAGAGACGCCGGTTCAGCTCGACGAAAAATCAACACCTGCAGGTGGCGACGGTTTTGGTGCCTCCGAACAGTAACCACGGTAGCCGGGGATGTGTGGGGTATTCGTGAAGGGGCGAGGACTGTCCGAGCGAGGAATCGAGCGAGTTCCGCAGCCCCGGAAGGAATACCCCGCGCGTCCCCGGCGGGTAAAGGCTCGAAACCTCCGAGCTCAACACCTGTGTGCAAGCGTTCGACAAGGCCCGGGGTTGCGCGACACCCTCCGGGCCCCGACAGCCCTCAACCCAGCCTCGAAAACACCTCGCGCGCCGCCGCCACCGTCGCGTCGATCTCCGCCTCGCCGTGTGCCGCCGACACGAAGCCGGCCTCGAAAGCCGACGGCGCGAAGTAGTGGCCGGCCTCCAGCATGGCGTGGAAGAAGCGGTTGAAGCGCTCCTTGTCCGAAGCCATCACGTCGGCAAAGGAAGCCGGCACCTTGTCAGCGAAATAGACGCCGAACATGCCGCCCACCGAATCCGCGCTGAAGGTCACGCCGGTATCGCGCGCGGCGGCCGCCAGGCCGGAGACCAGGCGTTGCGTGCTCGCGGCCAGGCGCTCGTAGAAACCCGCCTCGCGCGTCAGCTTCAGCGACACCATGCCCGCGGCCACCGCCACCGGGCTGCCCGACAGCGTGCCGGCCTGATACACGCTACCGAGCGGCGCGATCTTCTCCATGATGTCACGGCGGCCGCCGAAGGCGCCCACCGGCATACCGCCGCCGATCACCTTGCCGAGCGTGGTCAGGTCGGGCGTGATGTCGTACAGGCCCTGCACCCCCTGCGGGCCCACACGGAAGCCGGTCATCACCTCGTCGAAGATCAGCACCGCGCCGTATTCGGTGCAGATGCGGCGCAGCCCCTCGAGGAAGCCGGGCTGCGGCTTGATCAGGTTCATGTTGCCCGCCACCGGCTCGACGATGATCGCGGCGATCTCGTCGCCGCGTGCCTTGAACACGTCCTCGACCTGCTGCAGGTCGTTGTAGTCGAGCACGATGGTGTGCTTGGCGAAATCCGCCGGCACGCCGCCCGAGGACGGATTGCCGAAGGTCAGCAGGCCGGAGCCGGCCTTCACCAGCAGGCTGTCGGCGTGGCCGTGATAGCAGCCCTCGAACTTCACGATCGCGTCGCGGCCGGTGAAGCCGCGGGCGAGGCGGATCGCGCTCATCGTGGCCTCGGTGCCGGAGCTCACCAGGCGCACCATCTCCACCGAAGGCAACATCGCGCAGATCAGCTCGGCCATCTCGACCTCGCTCTCGGTGGGCGCGCCGAAGGACAGGCCCTTCAAGGCCGCCTCGCGCACCGCCTCGACGATCGCCGGGTGGGCGTGGCCGGCGATCGCCGGCCCCCAGGAGCCCACGTAGTCGATGTAGTCCTTGCCATCGGCATCCCACACCCGGGCGCCCTCGGCGCGCGCGAGGAAGCGCGGCGTCCCCCCCACCGAGCGGAAGGCGCGCACCGGCGAATTGACGCCGCCCGGGATGGTCTGCTGGGCGCGCTGAAAGAGGCTTGCGTTACGGCTGGTCATGGCGTGTCGTTCCTGTGCTGCATGCGAAAGGCGGCATTGTCGCGCCGAGCGGCGGGGCGGGTCCACCGCACAGGTCAAGAACTCAGAAAAGTGCGTGATAGGCCGCAACGCGCGCGGCGGGGTCGTCCGCGGCGAACACGTTGCTCACCACCGCGAGCAGGTCGGCGCCGGCGGCGCGCACCTGCGGCGCGTTGGCGAGCGTGATGCCGCCGATCGCCGCCACCGGCAGGCCGAGCTCGCGCTTGGCACGCGTGATCATCGCGAACGGCGCCGGCGGCGCATTCGGCTTGGTCACCGAGGGGAACATCGCACCGAACGCGATGTAGTCGGCGCCGACCGCGGCGCCCTCGGTGGCGCGCGACCAGTCGGCATAGCAGGTGAGGCCGAGGATGCGCTGCGCGCCGAGCGCCGCGCGCGCGGCGGCGGGCGCACCGTCGTCACGACCCAGATGGGCGCCGTCGGCGTCGATCTCGAGGGCGAGCGCAAGATCGTCATTGACGATGAAGGGCACGCCGGCCGCCCGGCACAGCGCCTGCAGGGCGACCGCCTGCAGGCGGCGCAGCGCAGCGTCGGCAGTCTTGTTGCGGTATTGCAGCAGCGCCGGCCGCCCGGCCAGCACCCGCTCGGCACACGCGATCAGGCGGGCGGTATCGGGCTCGTCCGGGGTGACCGCATAGAGGCCGCGCAAGCCGGGCGCGCTCGGATCGGAGGGGGTTTCAGACATCGTCGTCGTCCTTGCCACGCGCCCAGAAGAAACGATCCGGCAATGCCCGCCCCATGCCGGCCCGGTAGGCGTGACGCAGCGCCTGCTGGGTGAATTCCTGGGCCTCGCGCACCGCTTCGGGGAGCGCCATGCCGTGCGCCATCGCCGCGACCGCAGCGGCGGCAAGCGTGGCGCCTGCGCCGAGGTGGCGCCCGGCCAGACGCGGCCACGCATCCGTGCGTACCACGCCCTCGTGGCCGAACAGGGTGTTGACGACCTGCGGGCCGTGCTCGCTGCCGCCGGTGAGCAGGATGAACTCGGTGCCACCTCCGAGCAGGCGGGCGAGCGCCTCGTCGACGCCCGGGTCATCGATCGCGTCCTCGTCATCGGCAGGGTCCTCGCCGCCGCCCCCGTCGGCCACGCCGGCGAGTCGGCACAGCTCGTGGCGATCGACCACCAGCAGCGTGGTCTGCGGCAGGATCAGGTCGGCAAGCGCCGGCGCCACCTCCTCGCCGGCCTCGCCGAGCAGGACCGCCGCATACAGCGCCGGCTCCACCACCAGCGGCACCTCCGGATAATCGGACAGGATCTCGGCGATCAGCGCGGCGTTCTCGACGCTGCCGCAGAAGCCGAGCTTGAACGCCGCCACCGGCACGTCCTCGAGCACCGCCCGCGCCTGCAGGGCGAGCAGCTCGGGCTCGACCGGCCACACCTCGTCGATGCCGCGCGTGTCGCGCACGAGGGCGGCGGTCTGCACCGGCAGCGGGTGGCAGCCCATGCTGGCGAGCGTCAGCACGTCGGCCGCGAGGCCGCCGCCTGCGGTCGCGTCGCCCGCCGACAGGCACATCACACAGGGCGGAGTTTCGGGAATCGCGATCGGCATGAGCGAGAAATGCACCACGAAAGGCATCCGGAGGGATGCGTTAAGATGTCCCGGATTCTACCGCCAACCCTCAAGCACGACCGACCCATGGCCGATATCCCCTACAAGACCTACATGTGCCTGATCTGCGGATTCATCTATGACGAGGCCGCTGGCCTGCCCGAGGAGGGCATCGCCCCCGGGACGCGCTGGGAAGACGTGCCGCCGAACTGGACCTGTCCGGAGTGCCACGCACGCAAGGAAGACTTCGAGATGGTCGAGATCTGAGCCGCCCCCGGCCGGCTCCGCGACCCCCTCTTCATCGACAACGCATCGGGAACACAGCATGGACATTGCCGGGCTGAAGGTGATGGTCATCGACGACAGCAACACGATCCGCCGCAGCGCGGAGATCTTCCTGTCCCAGGCGGGCTGCCAGGTGCTGCTCGCTGAGGACGGCTTCGACGCGCTCGCGAAGATCACCGACCACCACCCCGACGTGATCTTCGTCGACATCATGATGCCGCGCCTGGACGGCTACCAGACCTGCGCACTCATCAAGAAGAATCCGCGTCTGTCGTCCACGCCGGTGATCATGCTGTCGTCGCGCGACGGGCTGTTCGACCGCGCGCGCGGGCGCATGGTCGGCTCCGACGAATACCTCACCAAACCCTTCACCAAGGACAGCCTGCTCAAGGCGGTGGCCACCCACGCCGCCGCGCGTCCGGCCCCGCCGGCGACCGAGCACTGATCCCGGCAGGACCCAAGACATGCCGATCCGCAAGATCCTCGTGGTGGATGACTCGCCCACCGAACGCCTCGCCCTCGACGAGGTGCTGACCCGCCATGGTTACAAGGTGATCACCGCCGAGAGCGGCGAGCAGGCCGTCGTACGCAGCCAGGCCGAGAAACCCGACCTCATCCTCATGGACGTGGTGATGCCGGGCATGAACGGCTACCAGGCCACGCGCACGATCTCGCGCAACGACGCCACCCGCAACATCCCGATCATCATGTGCACCAGCAAGGGCCAGGAAACCGACAAGATCTGGGGCATGCGCCAGGGCGCGCTCGCCTACCTGGTCAAGCCGGTCGACCACGACGAACTGCTTGCCCGCATCCGGGCCATGGGCTGACCCGGCATGGCCCGCAGCAGTCTGCGCGAATTCCAGGAGCGGCTCGCCCGCCGCCTCGCCGAGGCGAAGACGGCGGAGCGCCGCGGCCTGCTCGGCTTCCAGTGCGGCGGCGAGAACTGGCTGATCGCGCTCCCCGAGGCCGGCGAGATCCTGCCGCCGCCGGCGCTGTCCGCGGTACCGCTGACGCAGCCCTGGTACCGCGGCCTCGCCAACGTGCGCGGCACGCTCTACGGCGTGATCGACTTCGCCCGCTTCAACGGCCAGCCGCCTACGGTTGCCGCCGGGCGTGCCCGCCTGCTGCTGATCGGCGCGCGCCACGGCGTCCACTGTGCGCTGCTGGTCTCGGCCTCCACCGGACTGCGCAGCGAGGACGACTTCGAGGCCGATCCCGTCGGCGACGAGCGTCCCTGGGTCGCTGCGCGCGTACGCGACCTGCAGGGCCGACCCTGGCTGCGGATCGACAGCGCGCGCCTGCTCGCCCACCCGGCTTTCCTCGACGCGGGCCGCGAATGAGCGCACCGCCACGGCACTCGCCCCCTCCTCCGAACCGAGCACCAACCGAGCACGCACCATGGGACTGAAACTGTTCGCCAGCAAGAAAGCCTCCACCGAGGCGTCCGGCATGGACTCCGCAACCATCATCGAGACCACCCCGCGCGCCGCCGCGCCGGCCGCGAGCGTCGGCGCATCCGCCGGCAAGCTGCGCGGCCTGGGCGCGCTGTTCGTGCTGTTCGCTGCCGCGAGCGCCGGCCTGCTCGTCTACCAGACCCGCGAATCGGCCCTTGCCGCGCTCCAGGTGAGCGCCGCCAGCGAACTGCAGACCTTGTCGCAGCAGATCGCCAAGTCCGCACAGCTGGTGCGCGGCGGCAATGCCCCCGCGATCGGCGAGCTCGAGCAGACGCGCACCCGCTTCGGCGAACTGCTGCAGACCCTTGAGACCGGCGGCAGCTTCGCCGGCGACATGCTGCCGCCGGTCCCCGCTCCTGCGCGGGCAGCGCTCGCCACGCTCGGCGACACCTGGAAGCAGACGGCCGCCAGCACCGGCCAGCTCGTCGAGCACGGGCAGACCTTCGTCACCCTCGCGACCGCGGTCGACACGCTCAACGCTTCCAGCGTCCCGCTCCTCGAGAGCAGCGACCGCCTGGTGCGCAGCCTGCTCGCCAGCGGCGGCGAGGCCGACACCGTCGCCGCGGCCTACGGCGTGATCAGCCACGCGCAGCGCGCCACCGCGCACGCCAACGCGCTCATGCTGGCCGAGGAGGCCGAGCCCGCGATCGCCACCGCGCTCGCCGCCGACACCGACCGCCTGCGCGCCCTCGTCGCCGCGCTCGTCCAGCGCAGCGCCGGCACCGCACACCGCGAGCTGGCCGCCAACATCGAGGCCGGCGCCGGCTCCACCCTGCTCGCCGCCAACGACATCGTCGCCAGCGCCGCGCCGCTGCTGCAGGCCAAGGAAGCCGCCACCCGGATCATCCGCGACTCGGCTTCGCTGCTCGACGGCAGCGCGGCGGTCAGCGCGGCCCTCACGCGCGGCGCCGGCGGCTTCGGCACGCTGCACCTCGCCGCGGCCCTGAGCGCCGTGCTCGCCCTGCTCTCGCTGCTGCAGATGGCGCGCACTTACGGCGCCGACGTGGCCGTGCGCCGACGCGAGAGCGAGCAGCAGCGCCAGCAGGCGGAAGACGAGCGCAACCTCACCCAGCAGGCGATCCTGCGCCTGATGAACGAGATGGGTGACCTCGCCGACGGCGACCTCACCATCCGCGCCACCGTCACCGAGGACATCACCGGCGCGATCGCCGACTCGGTCAACTACACCATCGAGGAGCTCTCGGTGCTGGTGCGCCGCATCAACGACGCCGCCACGCGCGTGACCGCCGCCACCGAGTCCGCCCGGCGCACCTCCACCGAGCTGCTCGCCGCCACCGAGCGCCAGTCGCAGGAGATCGAGGAGGCGGGCGCCTCCGCCGAACGCATGGCGCTGTCGATGACCGAGTCCTCCGAGCGGGCGCTGCAGTCGGCCCAGGTCGCGCGCCGCTCGCTCGACGCCGCGCGCAAGGGCGCGGACGCGGTGGAGAACACCATCCGTGGCATGAACGACATCCGCGCCCAGATCCAGGAGACCGCCAAGCGCATCAAGCGCCTCGGCGAGTCCTCGCAGGAGATCGGCGAGATCGTCGAGCTCATCTCCGACATCACCGAGCAGACCAACGTACTCGCCCTCAACGCCGCCATCCAGGCCGCCTCGGCCGGTGAAGCCGGTCGCGGCTTCACCGTCGTGGCCGAAGAGGTGCAGCGCCTGGCCGAACGCTCGGCCGAGGCCACCAAGCAGATCGCCGCCATCGTCAAGACCATCCAGACCGACACCCAGGACGCCGTCGGCGCGATGGAGAACGCCACCCGCAACGTGGTCGAGGGCGCCCAGCTCTCCGACGCCGCGGGCCAGGCGCTGGCCGAGATCGGCCAGGTATCGACAGAGACGGCGCAGCTGATCGAACGGATCTCGGCCGACACCCAGGACCAGGCCGCGACCGCCGGGCGCGTGGCGGCGACGATGAAGGACATCCTCGCGGTGACCGAGCAGACCTCGCTCGGCACCCGCCAGACCGCGGTATCGATCGGCCAGCTCGCCGAACTCGCCGTCGAGCTGAAGGGCTCGGTGTCGGGCTTCAAGGTCTGAGCCGGCGGTTGCGGGGAGCGACCAGCATGACACACGCCAACGAACCGGACCTGGGTCCGCTGACCTGGGTCAAGGGCGAGATCGACGCGGCGCTGGAGCGGGCCCGCGAGGCGCTCGCGCAGGGCGACGCGGGCAGCGATGGAGCGGGTCTGCAATTCGCCCAGACCCATGTGCACCAGGTACGCGGCGCGCTCGCCATCGTCGGGCTCGACGGCCTGACCCAGTTCACCGACATGCTCGAGCAGCTGCTCGGCGAGATGAGCCGCGAGGTCGTGCCTGCCGACGCTGCCCGGCGCGCGCTGGCGCGACGCGCGCTGGCGGTGATCGGCAACTATCTCGAGGAACTCGCCCACGGCGCGCCGGACCAGGCGCTGCGGCTGGCGGACGCCTACATGGAGCTGGCGGCCGCCCGCGGGCAGAAGGACGTCAGTCCGGCCGACCTCTTCCACCCCGACCTCACGCGCCGTCCGCCCGCACGCGCGGCAAGCGCCGCCACACCGGATGACGTGCACGCCGCGCTGCGCGGCGCGCGCACCCGCTTCGAACGCGGCCTGCTCGACTGGCTGCGCAAGGGTAGCGCCGGCGGGGGCGCGCGCACCATGCGCGAGGCCATCGCCGAAGTCGAGGCGCTGCAGCCGACGCCCGCCGCACGCGTGCTGTGGTGGGCGAGCCTGGCCTTCTACGATGCGCTGATCGAAGGCAGCCTGGCCCCAGAGCCGGCGGTCAAACGTCTGTGCACCCAGATCGACGCCCAGTTCCGCCGCCTGCTCTCCGGCACACCCACGGTCCCCGACCGCCTGCTGCGCGAGCTGCTCTACCAGATCGCACGCTGCCCGGCGCACACCGAGCAGCAACGCGCCGTGCACGCCTGCTGGCAGCTCGACGCCCTGTTGCCCGAGGCGGGCCTGGGGGTGAGCGGCACGCCGAGCGCCCCCCTGCTCGACACGCTCCAGCGCCAGCTCGGCGCCGCGCGCGCGCACTGGGACGACTTCTGCGCCGGCACCGCGGTCGCCCTCGCGCACTTCGAGGACGCCCTCGCCGCGATGGAGGCCCCGGCGGCAGCGCTCGCGCGCCCGCGCGCTCAGGCGCTGGTCGCAGCGCTGCTCGAGTTCGCGCGCTGGCTGCGGCGCGACCCGCTGCAGTTTGCCGACGCCGCCGCGATGGAGGTCGCCACCGCGCTGCTGCTGCTCGAGGCCGGACTCGAGCGCCGCCCCCCCGACCCGGGCTTCGCTGCCCGCGTGGACGCCATGGTGGAGCGCCTGCACGCGCTGCAGCGCGGCGAAACGCCGAGCGTCGAGGCCGGCGATGCGGTACGTGCCGGTGCCGCGCCGGCCGCGGAGAAGGCCCTGCTCGAGCAGCTGTCGAAGGAGATGCTGGTCAGCCTCGGCCACGTCGAACAGGCGCTCGACGGCTTCTTCCGCAACCCCAGCCGGCGCGAGCCGTTGCTGCAACTGCACCAACCCCTGCAGCAGATCGTCGGCGCGCTCAGCGTGCTGGGTGAAACCGATGCGCTCGCGCTGGTGCGTGACGCGGCGGTCAGGATCGCCGGTCTCGCGCGCGAGGACAGCACCGCCGGGCAGGCCGAGTTCGAGGCCCTCGCCCACCAGCTGTCCGCACTCGGCTTCCACATCGAGGCACTGCCCCGCGGCGGCGCGCCGCTGCAAGACCTGCTCGGGGCGCGCCCGACCACGGCGGCGGCACCCGAGCTGCCCACCCCCGAGCTGCCCGCGCCTGACCTCGCCGCACCCGAACTCGCTGCGCCCGAACTCGCTGCGCCCGAACTCGCTGCGCCCGACTTCGCTGCGCCCGACCTCGTTCCGACCGAAGCGGTCGTCGAGCCCGTCGTCGCCCCGCTCGCCGAGCCCCTCTTCGAGCCGCTTTTCGAGCCCATCGGCGAGTCCCTTTCCGAGTCCCCCCCTGACGAGCTCCCCGAGATTCTCGTGGACGCGGAAGCCTTTGCGGATGCCGCAGGGCCCCAGCCGCAGCCCTTCGACAGCGAGGCGACCCGGCCCGAGGACTTCATGGCCACGGCGAACGATTCCGCCGCACCCGAAGCCGCTCCCGCATTCGACGAGCCTTCCGCCCCGGGCGCCGGCGAGGACCTCGAACTCGAGCTCATCGAGACCCTGGAAGAGCTCGAGCCCACCGCCGAAGCGCCCGCGCTGCCACGGCTCACCGCGACGGACGCTGCGGCGCCTGCGGCCCCGCCCGCCGCGACCGCGCAGGCCGATGCGGGGATCGACGCCGAACTGCTCGCGATCTTCATCGAGGAGGCGGTCGACGTCCTCGCCACCGTCGCCACGCAGCTCCAGACCCTGCGCGCCGATCCGCGGGCGAACGAGGCTCTGGTGACGATCCGCCGCGGCTTCCACACGCTCAAGGGCAGCGGGCGCATGGTCGGCCTGGCCGAACTGGGCGAGACCGCCTGGGCCGTCGAGCAGACGCTCAACCGCTGGCTGCAGCTCGACTGGACGATCACCGCCCCGCTGCTCGACTTCATCGCGATGGGCCACGAGGTGTTCTCCGCGTGGGTCGCCCGGCTGCAGGCGGGCGACCCACGCGGGGTGGACGACGAGGCCCTGCTCGCCGAGGCCGCACGCCTGCGCGAAGCGGACACCGCGCCCGTGGCCCCCGCGCCCGCCCCGGCAACGGCAGCGGAGGCCGCGCTCCCCGAGATCCCCGCACCGGAGGCCGCGGCAGAGACCGAAGGCGAATCGGCGCCCGAAGCCACGGCGAGCGAACTGCTGATCGAGAGCGCGGACTTCGTCATCGAGGGCGAACTCGGTTTCGCCGCGCCCCCGGAAGCGGAGTCGCCTCTGCTGGCGACCGAGCCGGCGGGCGCGACCGGCGAACCGGGCGCGAAGGCCAGCGACGAGGCCCCTGCCGGAGACGACGCGACGCCCCCCCCGGAGGCGCCAGCGACCGCAGCGCCCGCGTACGTGCCCGAGGCCGCCGAGGTCGAGCCCCCCGACTCGATCCGGATCGGCGACGTCGAACTCTCGCGCGCGCTCTACGAACTCTATTGCAGCGAAGCCCGCCAGCATCTCGACACCCTGGCCGACGAACTGCGCCAGCTCGCCGCCAACCCGCGTCCGCCCGCGAAGGCAGCGCTGCGGGCAGCGCATACGCTCGCCGGAATCTCCGGCACGGCACGCTTGCCCGCGCCCCACCAGCTTGGACGCGCCCTCGAGCATGCGATGGAGCGCCTGGCCGAACGCGCAGCGATCGCCCAGCCGGGGCAGCTCGAGCGCTTCGACCAGGCCGTACGCGCCCTCGAGGCCATGCTCGGCGACGTGCTCGCGGCCCGCCTGCCGGCGCCGCAACCGGAGCTCATCGCCGCACTCGAAGCCGCAGACGACCTGCCCTGCGACGCGCCCCCCGCGACCGCACCCGCTGCCGAACGGGCATACACGGCGGCGGGAGCCCCCGCGCCCGAGCCGGAGGACCTGCTCGAAGCGGATTTCGTGACCGACCTCGAGACCGAGGCCGCGCCCGAGTTCGGCGCCAGCCTCGAGACCAACCTCGAAACCGACTTCGAAACCGCCGTCACCTCCGACCTCGAAGCCGAGTTCGAGCCCCTCGCGGAAGGCAGCGCCTGGGCGCCCGCCGAAGCGCGCCGACCGACTGAAGCGGAGGCCGCGGCCGAATCCGCCCCGGCCGTCAGCGATGACATCGATCACGACCTGCTGCCGATCTTCCTCGAGGAAGCCGCCGAGACCCTGACCGAACTCCACGCCCTGCTGCGCCGCTGGCGCGACGAACCGGACGCGGCCGATGCCTCCCGGCAGGTCGCACGCCTGCTGCACTCGCTCAAGGGCAGCGCGCGCATGGCCGGCGCGATGAGCCTGGGCGCACACCTGCACCAGCTCGAGTCGCAGCTCGAGGACGGCCTGTCGACTCGGCAGGCGGCCGCAGTCCTCGCCGACACGCTCGCCCATGGCCTCGATCGCTGCGAGCAGATGATCGACACCCTCGCGCTCGGCGAGCGCGCAGCCCCCGCCGCCGCGTCGCAGCCCGCCACGAGCGCGAAGACCGGCGCCGGAGCGGCGGCCGCCCAAGGGGACGACGCCGAGTCGCTCGCCAGCCCGACGCTGCGCGTGCGCGCGGAGCGGGTCGACCGCTTCGTGAACCAGGCCGGCGAGATCGGCGTCGCCCGCAGCCGCATCGATGGCGAGCTGCGCACGCTGCGCCGCTCGCTGCTCGACCTCACCGAGAACGTCATCCGCCTGCGCAACCAGCTGCGCGAGGTCGAGATCCAGGCCGAAGTGCAGATGCAATCGCGCATCGCCCACGCCGGCGCGCATGCGGGCGACTTCGACCCGCTCGAGCTCGACCGCTACACCCGCCTGCAGGAGCTGACGCGGATGATGGCGGAGAGCGTCAACGACGTGACCACCGTGCAGCAGAACCTGCTGCACAACCTCGACGGCGCCGACCTCGCGCTCAACAGCCAGGCGCGCATGGCCCGCGAACTGCAGCAGGGGCTGATGCAGGTGCGCATGCTGCCCTTCGACAGCCTCGCCAGCCGGCTCTACCGCGTGGTGCGGCAGAGCGCACGCGAGCTCGGCAAGCGCGCCACGCTCGACCTGCGCGGCGGCCGCATCGAGATCGACCGCAGCGTGCTCGAACAGATGGCCGCGCCGCTCGAACACCTGCTGCGCAACGCGGTTGCCCACGGCATCGAGCCCCCTGCCGCACGCAGCGCCGCCGGCAAGCCCGAGACCGGCATCATCGAGCTCACGGTGAGCCAGGAAGGCAACGAGATCGCGATCACGATCGCCGACGACGGCGCCGGGCTCGACCTCGAGCGCATCGCCGCCCGCGCCCGCGAGCGCGGGCTGCTCGGCGCCGACGAGCACCCCGACGAGCGCCGCCTCACCAACCTCATCTTCGTCTCCGGCTTCAGCACAGCGACCGAGCTCTCTGCCGTCTCCGGACGCGGCGTCGGCATGGACGTGGTGAAGGCGCAGACCGCCGCCGCCGGCGGCCGGGTGGACGTGAGCAGCCGACGCGGCGAAGGCACGCGCTTCTCGATCCGCCTGCCGCTCACGCTCGCGGTCACCCAGGCGCTGCTCGTGCAGGGCGGCGGGCGCACCTGGGCGATCCCATCGAACATGGTCGTGCAGGCGATGGAGCTCAAGCCCGACGCCTTGCGCAGCATGCAGGAGGCGCACGGCATCGACTGGCAGGGCGAGCACTATCCCTACCGCTACCTGCCGCGCCTGCTCGGCGACCGCGAGGCGCGCCCGGAAGAGCAGCGCTACAACTGGGTGCTGCTGCTGCGCGCCGGGGCACAGACCCTGGCCCTGCATGTGGATGGGCTACGCGGCAACCAGGAGATCATCGTCAAGAACGCCGGCCCGCAGCTCACCCGCATCGTCGGCATGACGGGCGCCACCGTGCTCGGCGACGGCGAGATCGTGCTGATCCTCAACCCGGTTGCACTCGCCAGCCGCGGCCTGGCCGAGGAGGTCGAGGGTCTGGGCCTGGACTCGCCCGCCGCCGAGGCGCCGCCGCCGCTGCACCTGCCGACGGTGATGGTGGTCGACGATTCGCTCACCGTGCGCAAGATCACCGGCCGCCTGCTCGAGCGCGAGGGCTACCGCGTGATCACCGCGAAGGACGGCGTCGATGCGCTCGAGCAGCTGCTCGACACCCTGCCCGACGTCGTACTGTCGGACATCGAGATGCCGCGCATGGACGGCTTCGACCTCGTGCGCAACATCCGCGCAGACGCCCGCCTCGCCCATCTGCCGGTGATCATGATCACCTCCCGGCTGGCCGAGAAGCACCGGCGCTACGCCGAGGAGGTCGGTGCCAACCACTACCTGGGCAAGCCGTATCAGGAAGAGGAGCTCCTGGAACTGGTGGCGGGTTACACGCAGGGCCCCGCGCCGTCACCGCACTGAGCAGGCGCTTCGCTGCAGGCGCAGGGCTTCCCACGACCGCCCCCCGTGGGAGCGACGGTCTGTGGGAGCGGGCTTGCCCGCGAACGTCGCGCTTGATCTTGCGCAATTCGCGGGCAAGCCCGCTCCCACGGTTCGCCCCCTCTCGCCCCGCCCCTCGTCCCCCCCTCGGCCCCCCTCGCCCTGACGCACGGTCCGATCAGGCGCCCAAGGCGTGTGCCATGCGCGCCAGCGCCGCATCCAGCGTCGACCGCGGGCAACCAAAGTTCAGACGCACGAAGCCGGGCGCACCGAAGGCCGCCCCGTCCGACAGGCCAACGCCTGCGGCCTCGAAGAAGGCCGCCGGGTCGCTGAGGCCGCGCGCCGCCATCATCGCCCGACAATCGATCCAGGCCAGGTAGGTCGCCTCGGGCACCGCCATCGTCAGCCCGGGCATCGCCGCCACGGCCTCGACGACGCGGTCGCGGTTGGCGCGCAGGTAGTCGAGCAGCGCCCGGCGCCAGGCATCGCCGTCGCGATAGGCCGCCTCGGCCGCCACCATGCCGAGCACGTTCACATGCGGGACGATGCCGCGCATCGCATGGCGGTAGCGCCGGCGCAGGGCGGCGTCGGGAATCACCGCGAAGGCACAGTAGAGCGCCGGGATGTTCCAGGTCTTGGACGGCGCCATCAGGGTGATCGTGCGGCCTGCGGTGGCTTCGTCGAGGGCCGCGAGCGGACGGTGCGGGCGGGCTGGGTCGAGCACCAGCCCGCAGTGGATCTCGTCCGAGCACACCAGCAGGTCGTGGCGCGCGGCGAAGTCGGCCAGCCGGCGCAGTTCGGCATCGTCGAACACGCGGCCTACCGGGTTGTGCGGGCTGCACAGTAGCAACAGGCGGGTGGAAGGCGTGCAGGCGGCCTCGAGCGCGTCCCAGTCCCACTGCCAGCGCCCGTCGCGCAGCACGAGCTCGACGCGCTGCAGGACGCGGCCGGTGTGGGCGGGTGCGCCGAGGAAGGGCGGATACACCGGGGTGGCGGTGAGCACGCCGTCGCCGGGCTGGCCGGCGATCGCGCAGGCGAGGTTGAAGCCGGCGACGACACCGGGCAGCCACACCAGCCAGTCGGGCTGGATGGTCCAGCCGTGGTCGCGCTGCAGGCCGTCGACCACCGCGTCGATCAGGGACGGCCAGGCGTCGGTGTAACCGAACACGCCGTGGTCGATGCGCCGGTGCAGGGCGTCGATGACGACGGGCGGGGCGGCGAAGTCCATGTCGGCGACCCACAACGGCAGCACGTCGCGGCCGGCGTAGCGGCCCCATTTCTCGCTCGGGAGGCTGCGGCGGTCGATGAGGCGGTCGAAGTCGAAGGCAGGGGCGGTCATGGCGGGGCGTCCGGTGCGAGGTGACGGGGCGTCATTGTCCTGCATTCGGACGCGGACGAGGCGCTCGGGGGACGGCTGGCGCGGCTGCGATCCGCGCGGGAGCGGGGTGGCGGGCGCCGCCTGCACTCGCGGCCCTTCGTGGGCGGATGAACCGCGGCCTCAGCCGTCGTTCTTCACCACGCCGAAGCGCTTCAGCGTGCGCTCGCGCGCGGCGGCGTGATCCACGATCGGGCCCGGGTAATCGATGCCGATCTTCGTCCTGCAGGCGGTCTGGTCGATGGCGCCCATCGTCCACGGAGCGTGGATGAACGTGTCGGGCACGCGCGCGAGCTCGGGCAGGTAGCGGCGGATGAAACGGCCCTCGGGGTCGAATTTCTCCGACTGGGTGATGGGGTTGAAGATGCGGAACCAGGGCTGGGCGTCGCAGCCGGTGGAGGCCGCCCACTGCCAGCCGCCGTTGTTGGCGGCGAGGTCGTAGTCGTTGAGCTGGGCGGCGAAGTAGCGCTCGCCCAGGCGCCAGTCGACGCCGAGATCCTTGGTGAGGAAGGAGGCGACGATCATCCGCAGGCGGTTGTGCATGTACCCGGTCTGGTTGAGCTGGCGCATCGCGGCGTCCACGATCGGGTAGCCGGTGCGCGCCTCGCACCAGGCGGCGAAGAGCTCGGGCGCGTCGTCCCATTTGATCGCCTCGTACTCGGGGCGGAAGGCGCGATCGACCACCTGCGGGTGGTGCCACAGGATCTGGTGGTAGAAGTCGCGCCAGATCAGCTCCGACAGCCAGGTCTCGGCGCCCTCGCCGCCGCGGGCGCGGGCGTGGGCGGCGAGCTGGCGGATGGATACCGTGCCGAAGCGCAGGTGGGTCGACAGATAGCTCACCCCCTTCACCGCCGGGAAGTCGCGCGCGCGCTTGTAGCGCTCGATGCGCCCGGCGAAGTCGTCGAACAGGCGCTTGCCGCCGCGCATCCCGACCGGCATCTGCACTTCGGCCAGATTGGTGGGTTCGAAGCCGATGTCGGCGAGCGAGGGCACGGTCTCGGCGGCAGGCTTGGGCGCGAGGCGAGCGGCGTAGCTTTCCACCGCATACGCACGCACCTGGGAGTCGTCCACCCGCTTCAGCCAGGCGTTCTTGTAGGGCGTGAACACGCTGTAGGGCTTGCCGGCCTGGGTCAGCAGTTCGTCGCGCTCGAAGATCACCTGGTCCTTGAAATCCTCGTAGCCGAGGCCGGACGCGGCGAGCGCCTGCGCCACCCGGCTGTCGCGCACGATCGCCTCGGGCTCGTAGTCGCGGTTGGCGAACACCTTGTCGACGCCGAGCGCGCGCGCCAGGCGGGGGATCTCGTCCTCGGCGCGGCCATGGCGCACGATCAGCCCGCCACCGCCGCCCCCGGCTGCGCGCGCCATGGCATCGAGCGCAGCGTCGAGCTCGACGAGGCTGGCGTGGATGAACTCGACGCGGCGATCGCGGCGCGTGGGCAGCGCGTCGAGGATGGCGGTATCGAAGACGAAGGCGCAGTACACGCGATCAGCGAAGCGCAGGGCGTGATGGAGCGCGGCGTGATCGAAGCTGCGCAGGTCGCGGCGGAACCAGACAAGGGCGGAAGGCACGGTTTTGTCCAGGACAAAAAGAGCCCGTATTATCGCCGAGTCCGCCACCTCCCGACACACGCCGACCGTCCGATCGGCGTAAAATGCCGCGCATGGAAACGCCCACGGCCAACTTCACGAACCACTTCCTGATCGCCATGCCCAGCATGGGCGATCCGCATTTCACGCGCACGCTGACCTACATCGCCGAGCACAACGATCAGGGCGCGCTCGGCATCATCGTGAACCGGCCGATCGACATGACGCTCGCCACGCTCTTCGAGCGCATCGACCTGCCCCTCGAGGCCGAGGGCTTCGCCAACCAGCCGGTCTATTTCGGCGGCCCGGTGCAGACCGACCGTGGTTTCGTGCTGCACCGCCCGCTCGGCGACTGGCACTCCACGCTCAAGGTCAATGACGAGATCGGGCTCACCAGCAGCCGCGACGTGCTGCAGGCGATTGGCGCCAGTGGCGAACCGCGCGACGTCATCGTCACCCTCGGCTATGCCGGCTGGGCCGCCGGCCAGCTCGAGCAGGAACTCCTCGACAATGCCTGGCTCACCGTACCGGCCGACCTCGCCATCGTGTTCGACCTGCCGCCCGAGGAGCGCCTCGTCGCCGCCATGCAGAAGCTGGGCGTCGACTTCACCAACCTGAGCGATGTCGCCGGACATGCCTGACGCGGCCGCTGCCGCTCGGCCTGCTGCACCCGCCCCCGCTGCCCTCCCCGCCCGCGGCACGCTGCTCGGCTTCGACTTCGGGCTCGCGCGCATCGGCGTGGCCAGCGGCGAGCTCGAGACCGGCCACGCCAGCGCGCTCACCACCGTCCATGCCGAAGCCAACGCCGAGCGCTTCGCCGCCATCGCCAGACTGATCGCGGAGTGGCGCCCAGTCGCGCTCGTGGTCGGCCTGCCCACCCATCTCGACGGCCGCGAGCACGCGCTCACCGCGCGCTGCCGCCGCTTCGCGAACCAGCTCCACGGCCGCTTCGCGCTGCCGGTCTTCACCGCCGACGAGCGCCTGTCCTCGGTCGCGGCCGAAGCCGGGCTCGCCGAGGCCGGCCGCGCGGGCTGGCGCGAACGCAAGGCGGCGCTCGACGCCGCCGCCGCACGGATCATCCTGCAAACCTTCCTGGACACCAGACGCCATGAAAGACCTTGACGCCGAAGCCCTGTGCCGCCAGCTCGCCGAGCAGATCCGCCCCCATGTCGGCCCCGCCACCGCGCTCGTCGGCATCTACACCGGCGGCCTGTGGCTGGCCGAGCGCCTGCACGAGGCCCTCGGCATCGCCCAGCCGCTGGGCGCGATCGACGTGTCGTTCTATCGCGACGACTACGGCAGCAAGGGCCTGCACGCCAGCCCGCAGAAGACCGAGATCCCGTTCAACGTCGACGGCGCGCACGTGATCCTGGTGGACGACGTGCTCTACACCGGCCGCACCACCCGCGCCGCGCTCAACGAGCTGTTCGACTTCGGTCGCCCGGCACGGGTCGAGCTCGCCGTGCTGGTCGACCGCGGCGGCCGCGAGTTGCCGATCGCCGCGCGCTACTGCGCCCACACCCTTGCCGAAGCGCTGCCGCGCGAGCAGAGCCTCGACCTGCAGCGCGACGCGGCCGGTGCCTTCGGTCTCAAGCTGACCCAGCGCACCTGAGCGCGGGCCGCCAATACCCCACTCCCTGCCCACCGCTGATTCCGAGGCACGCCCGATGCGAAACCCCCAGCTCAACCAGCACGGCGAACTGCAGCACCTGCTCACGCTAGACGGTCTGCCGCGCGACATCCTCACCGCCATCCTCGACACCGCCGCGCCCTTCACCGAGGTGGCCGAGCGCGAGGTCAAGAAGCTGCCGCTGCTGCGCGGCAAGAGCGTGTTCAACCTGTTCTTCGAGAACTCGACGCGCACCCGCACCACCTTCGAGATCGCCGCCAAGCGCCTGTCGGCCGACGTGGTGAACCTCAACATCAACACCAGCTCGGCCGCCAAGGGCGAGAGCCTGCTCGACACGGTCGACAACCTGTGCGCGATGCAGGCCGACATGTTCGTCGTCCGCCACGCCGCCAGCGGCGCGCCGATGCTGATCGCCCAGCACCTGCAGAACACCCGGCGCGAGCACATCAGCGTGGTCAACGCCGGCGACGGCCGCCATGCGCACCCGACGCAGGGCCTGCTGGACATGTACACCATCCGCCACTTCAAGCACGACTTCACCAACCTGACGGTGGCGATCGTCGGTGACGTGCTGCACTCGCGGGTGGCGCGCAGCCAGATCGCCGCACTGACCACGCTCGGCGTCCCGGAAGTGCGCGTGATCGGCCCCCGGACCCTGCTGCCGACCGAGGTCGAGCGCCTGGGCGTGCGCGTGTTCCACGACATGCGCGAGGGCCTCAAGGGCGTGGACGTGGTGATGATGCTGCGCCTGCAGAACGAGCGCATGAACGGCGCCCTGCTGCCGACGCCGCAGGAGTACTACAAGATCTGGGGCCTCACCG
This sequence comes from Thauera sp. JM12B12, assembly GCF_039614725.1. Classification (NCBI taxonomy): domain Bacteria; kingdom Pseudomonadati; phylum Pseudomonadota; class Betaproteobacteria; order Rhodocyclales; family Zoogloeaceae; genus Thauera; species Thauera sp. JM12B12. Next base: position 3,740,877 of record NZ_CP154859.1, read on the forward strand.
CCGAGAAGCTGGCGCTCGCCAAGCCCGACGCGATCGTGATGCACCCCGGCCCGATGAACCGCGGCGTCGAGATCGACTCGGCCGTGGCCGATGGCGCGCAGGCGGTCATCCTGCCCCAGGTCACCTTCGGCATCGCCGTGCGCATGGCGGTGATGAGCATGCTCGGCAGCCGCTGAGTCGCGGACAGCACAGGCACAAGGACTCACGCATGAACATCCTGATTTCCAACGGCCGCGTCGTCGATCCGGCCAATCGCACCGACGCGGTGCAGAACGTCTACATCGCCGGCGGCAAGATCGTCGCCCTCGGCCGGGCTCCGGACGGTTTCGCTGCCGAGCGCACGATCGACGCCAGCGGGCTGGTGGTCGCCCCCGGCTTCATCGACCTCGCCGCGCGCCTGCGCGAACCCGGCTTCGAATACCGCGCCACGCTCGAGTCCGAGATGGAGGCGGCGATGGCGGGCGGCGTCACCAGCCTGGCGATCCCGCCCGACACCGACCCCACGCTCGACGAGCCCGGTCTGGTCGAGATGCTGACCTACCGCGCCAAGAAGCTGAACCGCGCCCACATCTATCCGGTCGGCGCGCTCACCATCGGCCTCAAGGGCGAGCGCCTGTCGGAGATGGCCGAGCTGGTCGAGGCCGGCTGCGTCGCCTTCTCGCAGGCCAACGTGCCGGTGGTCGACAACGCCGTGCTGATGCGCGCGCTGCAGTACGCCGCCACCTTCGGCTTCCGCGTCTGGCTGCAGCCGCTGGCGCCCTTCCTGTCGCGCGTGGGCCACGCCCACGACGGCGAGGTCGCCACCCGCCTCGGCCTGTCGGGCATTCCGGTGGCCGCCGAGACGGTCGCGCTGTTCACCTACCTCGAACTGGCGAAGGTGACCGGCGCCCGCCTGCACATCACCCGCCTGTCCTCCGCCGCCGGCCTTGCGCTGATCGACCAGGCGCGCGCCGATGGCACGGACGTGAGCTGCGACGTGTCGATCAACCATGTTCACCTGTGCGACATGGACATCGGCTATTTCAACCCCAACTGCCACCTGATCCCGCCGCTGCGCAGCCAGCGCGACCGCGAGGCGCTGTGCCGCGGCCTGGCCGAAGGCCGCATCAACGCGCTGTGCTCGGATCACACCCCGGTGGACGACGACGGCAAGCAGACGCCCTTCTCGGAGTCGGAGCCCGGCGCCACCGGCCTCGAGCTGCTGCTGCCGCTGACGCTGAAGTGGGCCGACCGTGCCGGGCTGTCGCTGCTCGACGGCCTCGCCCGCATCACCTCGGACGCGGCCAGGATCGTCGGCATCACCAAGGCCGGCCACCTGTCGGTGGGCGCGCGCGCCGACGTCTGCGTGTTCGACCCCGCGACCCATGTCACGGTGAGCCGCGAAGGCCTCAGGAGCCAGGGCAAGAACACGCCCTTCCTCGGCATGGAGCTGCCGGGCAAGGTGCACTACACGCTGGTCGAGGGGCAGGTGATGTTCGAAGGCTGAGCCCGGCTCGGCACGAAGGCGCAAGTCCGGAACGCAAAGGGGCAGCCGCGGATGGGCTGCCCCTTTGCGTTCCGGGCGGTGATGCGAAAATCAGCCGCCGAACAGCAGCGGCGCGAAGCCGTTGCGCGCGCTGGCGAGCACCATCAGCACGATCTGCAGCACCAGCAGCAGCAGCAGCGGCGACAGGTCGACGTTGGCGATGGTCGGCACCACGCGCCGGAAGGGGCGCAGGAAAGGCGCAGCGATCGCGTTGAGCAGCGGCGCCAGCGGCGCATGCGGGCTCACCCAGGACAGCAGCGCCGAACCGAGCACCACCGCGAACATCAGGTACACCATCATGCGCAGCAGCTCGATCAGGCCCACGCCCCACAGCCCGGCAAGTACCGCAGCGGTATTGCCGCTGAACACCGCGCCGCGCAGGCTGAGCTCGGCCATCACCAGCAGCACCTGCACCACCCAGGCCGGCAGCAGGCTCGCCATGTCGAGGCCGAACAGTCCGGGGATGAAGCGGCGCAGCGGGCGCACGATCCAGTCGGTGGTGGTGACGACGAACTGGCCGAGCTGGTTGCGGAAAGAGACGCGCTGCCACTGCATGTAGAAACGCGCCAGCAGCATCAGGGTCAGGAAACCGCCGGCGACGTCGAGCACCAGCAGCAGGATGTTGGCGAGCATGGATCAGTCCTTGCCGAGTTGTTCGCCGAGTTCGCGGCCGCGCGCCTCGGCGGCCTTCACCGCGGCGATGAGCTGGTCGTGCCAGCCGGCCGCGGCCAGGCTGGCGAGCGCGGCCTCGGTGGTGCCGCCCTTGGAGGTCACTTTCTGGCGCAGCACGGTGGGCGAGTCTTCCGAGTTCGCCGCCAGGCGCGCCGCCCCCAGCACGGTGTCGATCGCCAGCCGGCGCGCGTCGGCCTCGTCGAAGCCCAGGCCGCGGCCGGCAGCCTCGAGCGCCTCGATTAAGTGGAACACGTAGGCCGGACCGCTGCCCGAGATCGCGGTCACCGCGTCCATCCGGGCCTCGTCGGCGGCCCACACGGTGCTGCCCACCGCACCGAGGATGCGTTCTGCCGCCTCGCGCCCGGCGGCGTCCACCGACGGGTCGGCGTACAGGCCGGTCACCCCGGCGCCGATCAGGGCCGGCGTGTTGGGCATGCAGCGCACCAGGCGCGCGTAGGGCGTCCCCGGCGCGCCCAGCCAGCGCCCGAGATCGGCCAGGCGCAGGCCGGCGGCGATGCTGATGACGAGCTGGGCGCGCATGCGCCCGGCGAGCGGCGCGAGCGCGGCCTTCATCTGTTGCGGCTTGACCGCGAGCACGAGCACGTCGCAATCGATCGCCGCCTCGTCGAAGGCCGCGACCGCGCGCACGCCGAAGCGCTGTTCGAGCGCGGCACGGGCCGCTTCGCCGAGTTCGACGATCTGGATGCCGGCCGCAGCGAAGCCGCGCTCGAGCATGCCGCCGATGAGGGCGGTGGCCATGTTGCCGCCGCCGAGAAAAGTGATCTTCATCGTTTGACCTGGATGCTGGGCCCGACGCGCGTCGCGACGTCCGTCAGGCGGAAGGGGTGGGAGCGGACCTCGCACGCTCGCCGAAGATCGCCGTGCCGACGCGCACGATGGTGGCGCCTTCGGCGATCGCCGGTTCGAGGTCGTGCGACATGCCCATCGACAAGGTATCGAGACCGAAGCCGCCGGCGTTGAGTTCATCGCGCAGGCTGCGCAGCAGCGCAAAGCGGGCACGCAACAGCGCGCGGTCCTCGGTCGGCTCGGGAATGCACATCAGGCCGCGCAGGCGCAGCCGAGGCAGGGCCGCGACCGCCTGCGCGAGCCCGGCGACCGCCGCGGGCGCCACGCCGCTCTTGCTCGCCTCACCGCTGACGTTGACCTGGATGCAGACATCGAGTGGCGGCAGATGCACGTCGCGCTGCGCCGCCAGGCGCTCGGCGATCTTCAGACGATCGACGCTGTGCACCCAGTCGAAGGCGTTGGCGACCAGCCGCGTCTTGTTGCTCTGCAGCGGGCCGATGAAATGCCATTCGAGACCCAGCTCGCGCAGGGCCTCGGCCTTGTCGACACCCTCCTGGACGTAGTTCTCGCCGAACGCCCGCTGCCCGGCCAGCGCCGCCTCGCGCACCGCCTCGACCGGCCAGGTCTTGCTCACCGCCAGCAGGCGCACGCCGGCCGCCGGCCGCCCGGCGGCAGCCGTGGCCGCCTCGATCCGGGCGCGGACGTCATGGAGCCGCGCGGCGATAGTCGTCATTTTCCGTGCCCTATTTCCTTTGGAGGCGAAGCGCGCGAAGTATAGCATCGCCCCGTTGGCCCCTTTCCGGGGCGCCCCCTGTCGAAGAGAACATGGACATCACCGAACTGCTTGCCTTCGCGGTCAAGAACAAGGCCTCCGACCTGCATCTGTCGGCGGGGCTGCCGCCGATGATCCGCGTGCACGGCGACGTGCGCCGCATCAACCTGCCGCCGCTCGAGCACAAGGAAGTGCACGCGATGGTGTACGACATCATGAACGACGCCCAGCGCAAGCAGTACGAGGAGAGCTGGGAGTGCGACTTCTCCTTCGCCGTGCCCAACCTCGCCCGCTTCCGTGTCAACGCCTTCAACCAGAACCGGGGCTCGGCGGCGGTGTTCCGGACGATTCCGTCCAAGGTGCTGACGCTGGAGGAGCTCAACTGCCCGAAGATCTTCAAGGAGATCGCCAACCAGCCGCGCGGCATCGTGCTCGTCACCGGCCCCACCGGCTCGGGCAAGTCGACCACGCTGGCGGCGATGATCGACTACGTCAATGAGAACGAGTACGGCCACATCCTCACCGTCGAGGACCCGATCGAATTCGTGCATGAATCCAAGCGCTGCCTGATCAACCAGCGCGAGGTGCACCGCGACACGATGTCCTTCAACAACGCCCTGCGCGCCGCGCTGCGCGAGGACCCGGACGTGGTGCTGGTGGGCGAGATGCGCGACCTCGAGACCATCCGCCTCGCGCTCACCGCAGCCGAGACCGGCCACCTCGTGTTCGGCACCCTGCACACCTCGTCGGCGGCCAAGACCATCGACCGTATCGTCGACGTCTTCCCTGCGGCCGAGAAGGACATGGTGCGCTCGATGCTCTCGGAATCCCTGCGCGCGGTGATCTCGCAGACCCTGCTCAAGACCAAGGACGGCCAGGGCCGGGTGGCGGCGCACGAGATCATGATCGGCACCCCCGCGATTCGCAACCTGATCCGCGAGAACAAGATCGCGCAGATGTACTCCTCGATCCAGACCGGCCAGAACATGGGCATGCAGACGCTCGACCAGTGCCTCGCCGACCTCGTGCGCCGCAACGTGGTGTCGGCGGCCGAGGCGCGCATGAAGGCGCAGAACAAGGACAATTTCGCGGCCTGAGCCGCAGGAGCACCACCAGATGGAACGCGATCAGGCCCTCAAGTTCATGCACGACCTGCTGCGGCTGATGCTGCAGAAGAACGGCTCCGACCTCTTCATCACCTCCGGCTTTCCACCCGCGATCAAGATCGACGGCAAGATCGTGCCGCAGTCGAACCAGATGCTGCAGGCGCAGCACACCGCCGAGCTCGCGCGCGCGATCATGAACGACCGCCAGGCAGCCGACTTCGAGGCGCACAAGGAGTGCAACTTCGGCATCTCGCCGGCCGGCATCGGCCGCTTCCGCGCCAACGCCTTCATGCAGCAGGGCAAGGTCGGGCTGGTGCTGCGCACGATCCCGCAGAAGATTCCCAACTTCGGTGAGCTCGGCCTGCCGCCGGTGCTCAACGACATCGCGCTCGCCAAGCGCGGCCTGGTGATCTTCGTGGGCGGCACCGGTACCGGCAAGACGACCTCGCTCGCGTCGATGGTCGACTACCGCAACGAAAACACCTTCGGCCACATCATCACGATCGAGGACCCGATCGAGTTCCTCCACCCGCACAAGAACTGCATCGTCACCCAGCGCGAGGTCGGCATCGACACCGAATCCTGGGAGGCCGCGCTCAAGAACACCCTGCGCCAGGCGCCCGACGTGATCCTGATGGGCGAGATCCGCGACCGCGAGACCATGGACTACGCCGTCGCCTTCGCCGAGACCGGCCACCTGTGCCTAGCCACGCTGCACGCCAACAGCGCCAACCAGGCGATCGACCGCATCATCAACTTCTTCCCGGAAGACCGCCGCCAGCAGCTGCTGATGGACCTCTCGCTCAACCTGCGCGCGATGATCTCTCAGCGCCTGCTGCCGCTGAAGGACCGCAAGGGTCGCGTGCCCGCGGTCGAGGTGCTGCTCAACTCCCCGCTGATCGCCGACCTGATCTTCAAGGGCAACGTGCCCGAGATCAAGGAGATCATGAAGCGCTCGCGCGAGCTCGGCATGCAGACCTTCGATCAGTCGCTGTTCCAGCTCTACGAGGACGAATTGATCACCTACGAGGACGCGCTGCGCAACGCCGACTCGGTCAACGACCTGCGCCTGCAGATCAAGCTCCACAGCCGTCATGGCGAGCAGGACAGCAGCGGCGGGCTGAAGAACCTCGGCATCCTCTGACGCCGCCCGCCCCCGCGTCGCGGGCTCAGGCGTGCGCGCGCGGCGGGCGGTCGCGGTTGCTGCCCGCCACCATGCGGTACTCGTAGAGCCGGCACTCGAGCGCGCCGTTGAAGAGCGGCGTGCGCCGGCTCGCCTTGAGGCCGATCAGCTTGGGCAGCGCGCTGTCGGCGGTGAAGAAGTAGCAGCGCCAGCCGCCCCAGCGCTGCTTGAGCGCGTCGCCCAGGCGCGGATAGAAGGCGGCCAGTTCCTCGCTCTCGCCGATCCGAACGCCATAGGGCGGGTTCGCCACCATCACCCCCTCGGCCGCCGGCGGCGTGCGCTCGAGCACGTCGGCACGGTCCAGCCGCACGCAGTCGGCCAGGCCCGCCGCGTCCAGGTTCAGGCGGCTGCGCCGCACCCATTCGCCGACGAGATCCGAGCCGAAGACCGGCAGCACGCGCGCCGGCTTGCGGCGCTGTTCGGCGGCGCGGCGCAGCGCCGCCCAGCCCGCGCGGTCATGAATGCGCAGGCGCTCGAAGGCGAAGCTGCGCCCCAGCCCCGGGGCGATGTCGAGCGCCATCTGCGCCGCCTCGATCAGGAAGGTGCCGCTGCCGCACATCGGATCGACCAGGGTTTCGCCCGGCTGCCAGCCGGTCAGGCGCAGGATGCCGGCGGCGAGGTTCTCCTTGAGCGGCGCCTCGACCGCGGCCGGCTTGTAGCCGCGCTTGTAGAGCGGCTCGCCCGAGGTGTCGATGTACAGGGTCGCGGTGTCGGCAGTCAGGAACAGGTGGATGCGCACCGCCGGGTTGGCGGTATCCACGCTCGGCCGCCGTCCGGCGACGGTGCGGAAGTGGTCGCACACTGCGTCCTTCACCCGCAGGGTGATGAATTCCAGGCTCTTCAGCGGCGACTTCTGCGCGGTGACGTAGATGCGGATGGTGTCGTCGGCGGTGAACCACTTCGCCCAGGTGACGCTGTAGGCGAGCTTGTAGATGTCGACCTCGGCGCGGTAGCGCCCCTGCGCAACCCGCCACATCACGCGGGTGGCGAGCCGGCTCTCGAGGTTGGCGCGCTGGCAGGCCAGCCAGTCGCCCTGCCAGCCGACGCCGCCGTGCACCGCCTGCGCATTGCGCGCGCCGAGGGCCGCGAGCTCTTCGGCAAGCAGGTCTTCCAGTCCGCGCGGACAAGGGGAAAAGAACACTTCGGCCATCGAGGGCTCCAGGCACAGATCGGGGGCCCGCATTGTAGCGCCCCGCCTCCGCCGCAGACGCATCGGCGGCCGGCGCCTCGCGGCCAGCCTCGGCGGCACCGCGGCATGCAGCGCAGGAAAGACCGCCCTGATTCCGACGGGCACAAGGTAATATTCACGCGCACTGCGAAGAAAATCCGAGAACAATCCCGTAATCGATCTGCATCGACAAGGCTGACCCCATGCTCTCATCGACGCGCGCGCATGCGCGGCGCCCTCGCGGCCCGGCGGTTCGACTGGTGGTGGCACTCGCCCTTGCGTGGTGCGGAACGACGGCGCTGGCGGAGGACTTCGTGTATGTCGTCCGCCCCGGCGACAATCCCTGGAACCTGACCCAGCGCTACCTCAAGAGCATCGACTACTGGCCGCGCATCCAGGACTACAACCGCATCCTCGAGCCTCGGACCATCCAGCCCGGAACCGTGCTGCGCATCCCGGTCGCCTGGATGCGCGGCGAGCATCGCAGCGCCCAGGTCGTCGACGTGCGCGGCGCGGTCGAGCAGCAGGTCGGAGACGACATCGAGCCGCTCGTTGCCGGCATGACGGTGCGCCCCGGCGCGCTCATCCGCAGTGGCGAGGACAGCAGCCTGACCCTGGAATTTCCCGACGGCAGCCGCAGCCTGGTCGGCGCCAACAGCGAACTGCAGGTGCGCGCGCTCAAGCGCCTCAAGGCCTCGGGCGCGCAGCAGCTCGACCTCGAGCTGCGCGATGGCCGCATCGAAAGCGCCGTGCGTCCGGTGGGACGCGGTGGCGGGCGCTACATCATCCGGACTCCGGCCGCCGTGGCCGCGGTGCGCGGCACGGACTTCCGCGTCACTGCCGAGGGCAGGGCGATGCGCGCGGAGACCCTGGAGGGCGAGATCGCGCTGCAGAACCGCCGCGGCAGCGTGCGCCTGCCCGCAGGCACCGGCACCCAGGTCAGCCCCGGCAGGTCGCCCGAGCGCGCCTCCGCCCTGCTGCCGGCACCCGCGCTCGACGGCCTGCCCGCGGTGATCGACCGCGTGCCCTTCCGCATCCCGATCGAGGCCGTCGCCGGCGCCGTGGGGTATCGCACCCAGCTCGCGCCCGACGCCGACTTCACCGTGCTCGAGTCGGACCGTAGCGGCGCCGAGCCTGCCGTCCTCGGCCGCGCCGGGCTGGCTGACGGCCGTTACCGGCTGCGGGTACGGGCGATCGACGGGCGCGGCCTGGAAGGCCTCGATGGCGGGCGCGAGGTCGTCATCGACGCCCACCCCGAGCCACCTTTCCCGAGCGTGCCCGCACAGGGCGGCTTCGCCACCGACGCGCGCGTGCGTTTCGAATGGGCGCACAACCCCGAAGCCGGCGCCTACCACTTCCAGCTCGCGGCCGACGCCGGCTTCGAGCGCATCCTCGTCGCGCGCGACGATCTCCGCACCGCCTCCCTGGTCCTGGACGAGGACCTGCCTGCCGGTGACTACTACTGGCGCGTCGGCGTCAGCACGGCCGTCGACGGGCGCGGCCCCTACTCTGACGCCCAGCGCTTCCGTCGCCCGGCCGCGGGACCGAGCGCCGAGCCACCGGAGTTCGACGGCGAGCGCCTGCAGCTGCGCTGGCGCGCGGCCGACGACGTCCAGGGCTATGAGGTCGAGCTCTCGCGCAGCGCCGACTTCGCCGCGCCCGAGCATGCCTACGCGACCCGAGAAGCCCTGCTCGACGCGCCCCGCCCGCCCGGCGGCACCTGGTACGTGCGCATCCGCAGCCAGGAAGCGGGCAGCCCGCCCGGCCCGTGGGGCAAGCCACAGCAGATCGAGGTGCCGCACGATCACTGGCGCGCGCTCCTGATCCTGCTGCCCCTGCTGCTCGCGCTATGAGTCCCCTGCGCCTGCTCCAGGCGCTCGCGCCCCATGGCGGCTGGCTGCTCGCGGCTGCGGTCGCGAGCCTTGCCGTGCTCGCCGGCTGGTCTCCGCTCAAGCGCGTCGACCTGGCCGCCTACGACACCCTCGAGCCCCTGTTTCGCGCCGAAGCCCCGGCGCCCGGCGCGGTGGTCATCGCCATCGACGAGGCGACCCTGAGCGCGCTCGGGCGCTGGCCGTGGAACCGCAGCGTGCACGCCGAGCTGATCGACCGCCTCGCCGTGTCGGGGGTGGCCGGGATCGGCATGGCCGTGCTGTTCCCGGAGGCGGCGCCGGGAGACACCGAGCTCGCGCAGGCGCTGGCGGCCTCGGAGCGCGTGGTGCTGCCGCTGGCGCCACGTCACACCGAGGGAGGGGGCAGTGGCGTGAGCGAACTGCTCCCTGTCCCGCAACTGGTCGCGAGCGCTGCGGCCCTCGGCCATGTCGACGTCGAGCTCGACGCCGACGGCCTCGCGCGCCGGACCTTCGCCCGCGCCGGCAGTGCGCATCCACGCTGGGACGCGCTCGCGCTCGCCACGCTCAAGGTCGCGGCCGGCCCCGCGGCCGCTCCCACCCGCGGCGCGCTCGGCGGGCCGGAGGCCTGGATGCGCAGGGTCGCCGCGGCCACGCCCTGGATTCGCGACGGCGAGCTGCTGCTGCCCTATCCCGATGCGGCGAGCGCGCCACGCGTGCTGTCCTACTTCAGCCTGCTCACCCAGCCCGAGCTCGTGCGCACGCTGCGCGGCCAGACCGTGTTCATCGGCGCCACCGCCCACGGCATCGACGGCGGACTGGCGACCCCGGCCTCGCCGCAGGGCCAACCCATGCCGGCGGTCGAATTCCACGCCCGCGCCTTCGAGGCCCTGCGCAACGGGCTCATCTACACGACCGCCAGCCCCGCGTGGACCCTGGCGGCCAGCCTGATCTTCCTCGCGCTCGGCGCGATGCTCATGGACAAGGCCTCGATGCGCGGCGCGCTCGCGCTCGGCGGCCTCGTCCTCGTGCCGCCGCTGGCGAGCGGCGCCGCGCTCGGCACGATGCAGCTGTGGGTGCCGCCCGGTGCCGCGGTGCTCGGCTTCCTGCTCGGCTACCTGATCTGGTTCGCCCGATACCTGCAGCGGACCCGCGGATCGCTGCTCCATGCCCGCCACGACGCCGACGCCACGCTGCGCTCGATCACCGACGCGGTGGTCGCGATCGACGAGGACACGCGGGTGCTGATGATCAATCCGGTCGCCGAACGCCTTACCGGCCTGCGCCGCGAGGAGGCCGAGGGGCGCCTGGTAGGCGAGCTGCTGCGCGAGTTCACCGACCTCACCGCGGATGCGGTGAGCACCGTGCTCGCCGCGCTCAAGCACCGCCAGACCATCCGCCTGCCCGACCCCATCCCCTGGCACAGCCCGGAGGGGCGCGAGTACGCGCTGCGCCTGACCGCGACGCCGGTCGGACAGCCTGGAGAGGGCGCGGTGCTGGTGCTCAACGACGTCACCGAGACGCTCGCCATCACCGCCCGCCTGCAGCACGAGGCCACCCACGACCTGCTCACCGGCCTGCCCAACCGGGCCCTGCTCATCGACCGCCTGCACCAGGCGCTCGCCAATGCCCAGCGCCGCGGCACGCTCGTCGCGCTCCTGTTCGTCGATCTCGACCGCTTCAAGCGCATCAACGACAGCCTCGGCCACTACGTGGGCGACCGGGTCCTGCAGGTGGTGGCCGAGCGCCTGCAGGCATCGGTGCGCACCGGCGATACGGTCGCGCGCTGGGGCGGTGACGAGTTCATCATCCTGATGGACAACCTCCATGATCGCGCGGCCGTGGTCTCGGTCGCCCGCAAGCTGCTCGACCTGCTCGAGCGCGAGTTCGAGGCCGACGGCGACACCGGGCTCGTGCTGTCATGCAGCGTGGGGATCAGCGTCGGTCCGCAGGACAGCGCCGACCCGCAGACCCTGCTGTCGATGGCCGACAAGGCGATGTACCGCGGCAAGGTGGAAGGCGGCGCCAGCTACACCTTCTACGCGCCCGAGATGAACACCTGGTCGCGCGATCGACTGAGCATGGAGTCGGCGCTGCGCCACGGCCTGGTCAGCCGCGAGTTCGAACTCTTCTACCAGCCCCAGATCGATCTCGCCAACGGCCGCCTCACCGGTCTCGAGGCACTCATCCGCTGGCACCGCCCGGGCGCCGGCCTGGTGCGCCCGGACGTGTTCATCCCTGCGGCGGAAGAGAGCGGCATCATCCGCAGCATCGGCGAATGGGCGATCCGCGCGGCCGCCGAGCAGGCAGCACGCTGGCAAGCCGAAGAGCTGCACCCGGTGCCGCTCGCGGTGAACATCTCGGCACGCCAGTGCTCGGACATGGGCGTGGTGGAGGCCATCCGCGAGGCGATCGCCGATAGCGGGCTGGATCCGCGCATGCTCAAGGTCGAGCTCACCGAGTCGACCGCGATGCGCGACCCGGAGCGGGCGGCCGAGCTGCTGCGCCGCATCGACGCGCTCGGGGTCAGCGTCGCGGTGGACGATTTCGGTACCGGCTATTCCTCGCTCTCGCTGCTCAAGCGCTTTCCGATCTCGGAGCTGAAGATCGACAAGAGCTTCGTCGGCGACATCGCCGACGACAACGACGACGCCGCCATCGTCCGCGGCACCATCGCCCTCGCACACGGGCTGGGCATGAAGGTGGTCGCCGAGGGCGTGGAGACCGAGGCGCAGCTCGGCTTCCTCTCCCGCCACCACTGCAACGTCGCCCAGGGCTACCTGTTCGCCCAGCCCCTGCCGGCCGACGAGATCCGCCACTGGCTGCGGTTGCCCCCCCCGCACGCCGCCCGCGCCGTCTTCAACGCACGCACCCAGCACTAGCGGGGCGCCACGCTGCGCGGCCGCCCCCCCAAGAAAACGCGGCCCTGCGGCGCATCGAGGCGTCGCAGGGCCGAATGTGCCCGGGCAGAAGGGAGAGGAGCGCCCGGGCGGGGGAAGGGAGGCGGGGGCTCGGGCTCAGGGATGCCCGGACTTGCCCGCCTTGATGTCGTGATACCACTGCTCGTGGTGTTCGCGCGCCCAGGTCTCGTCGACATGGCCGGTCTTCATCGCCTGGTAGGCGCCTTCGACGCCGAGCGTGCCCATGTAGATGTGGCCAAAGGCCAGGCCCAGCATCAGGATGGCACCGATCGCATGCACGACGTTGGCGGTCTGCATGTCGGCGCGGCTCCAGTCGCCGAGGTTCGGGAAGTCCATGATCAGCCCGGAGATCGCCACCGTGAGGCCGAGGAAGGTGACGCCGAACCAGAACCAGGTCTTCTCGCCGAAGTTGAAGCGGCCGGAGGGCACGTGGCCGCCATCGAGCAGCCCGCCGGCGCGGCGGATCCACACCGCGTCGATCGACTGCCAGACGTTGTCGCGCAGGAAGGCGATGAACATCAGCACCACGAACACGCCGAACAGTGGCCCGACGTAGTTGTGCACCAGCTTGCCGGCGTTGAGCAGCAGGCCCAGCCCGTCATGGCCTACGATCGGGAGCAGCACGTGCTTGCCGAACAGGATCGCCAACCCGGTCACCGCCAGCAGCAGGAAGGTGATCGCCGTGCCCCAGTGCACGAAGCGCTCGAAGCCCGAGAAGCGCTTCATCGTGCGTCCGGTCCTGGCGCCGTGCAGCTTCATCGTGCCCTTGATCAGCCAGAACAGCAGGATGGCCGAGGGCACGAGAATGAGCAGCCAGCCGCCGTAGAGCGTGATCGGGCCGTTGCGCAGCTGGCGCCAGGTGTTGCCTTCGCTCTGGATCAGCACGCCGGCCTCGGGGCCCCGCACGGTCGTGAAATGCGCCTCGCCCGAACGCACCGCGCGCCACACCGGCGCATTGTTGAGCGGACGCTCGACCTGACGTTCGGCCTGGTCGGCCGCCGTGCTGCCGGGCGGACGCTCGGCCGCCTGCAGCGGCAGCGCCGCCGCCCACAGCATGAGCGCGAGCAGCAGCACGGCCAGCCAGCCGCCGTGGCGCACCCGCATCGATGGTGTCGTCATGGCGCTCTCCTCACTGGATGCGGTTGTACTCGGACTGGCCGCGGGCGCGCTCGCGAAGCGCCCTCTCCCAGGCCACGCGGTCGCCCTTGAACTCGCCGCCTTCCCAGGGGCGGGTATCGGGTTTGCCGCGATACTCGCCCTGCTCGTAGACCGTGACCTGGGGCACCTCGCTGCAGGCCGAGAGGCCGAACAGCGCGCAGCCGGCAAGGGCCGCGAGCGCCATCGATTTCAGCTTGCCACTCATGACTGGCCCTCCCGCTTGTGCTCGCGTTCGCGCTTGCGCTCGCCGCCACCGTAGGCGGCATCCCAGCCCCACACCTCGGCGCCGGTGCCGCGGCGCAACACGCGCTCGCGGAAGATGTCGGCCACCACGTTGGCGTCGCCGGCCAGCAGCGCCTTGGTCGAGCACATCTCGGCGCACAGCGGCAGCTTGCCGTCGGCGAGGCGGTTGGAGCCGTACTTCTCGTACTCCGCCGCCGAGTTGGTCTCTTCCGGGCCGCCGGCGCAGAAGGTGCACTTGTCCATCTTGCCGCGCGCGCCGAAGGCCGCCGGGCCGTTGGGGAACTGCGGCGCGCCGAACGGACAGGCATAGAAGCAGTAGCCGCAGCCGATGCACTTGTCCTTGTCGTGGAGCACCACGCCGTCTTCGGTCTTGTAGAAGCAGTCGGTCGGGCACACCGCCATGCAGGGCGCGTCCGAGCAGTGCATGCACGCCACCGAGATCGAGCGCTCGCCCGGCACGCCGTCGTTCATCGTCACCACCCGGCGGCGGTTCACGCCCCAGGGCACCTCGTGCTCGTTCTTGCACGCGGTGACGCAGCCGTTGCATTCGATGCAGCGCTCGGCGTCACAGAGGAATTTCATGCGTCCCATTATTTATTCTCCTCGCCCTCAGGCCTTGCTCACGCGGCACAGGGTGGTCTTGGTTTCCTGCATCATCGTCACCGCGTCGTAGCCGTAGGTGGTGGCGGTGTTGACCGCCTCGCCACGCACGATCGGCGCCGCACCCTCGGGGTAGAACTCGAGCATGTCCTTGCCCTGCCACCAGCCGGAGAAGTGGAAGGGCAGGAAAACCGTGCCCGGCGCCACGCGCTGGGTGACCTGGGCGCGCACCTTGAGCTTCGCCTTGGTCGGCGATTCGACCCAGATGTACTCGCCGTTGCGGAAGCCCGCATCGTTGGCGTCCTTCGGGTTCACCTCGGCGAACATCTCCTGCTGCAGTTCGGCGAGCCAGGGGTTGGAGCGGGTTTCCTCCCCGCCGCCCTCGTACTCGACCAGGCGGCCGGAGGTCATCACCAGCGGGTAGTCCCTGGAGATGTCCTTCACCTTCTCCTGCATCGACTTGTACAGGGTGGGCAGGCGCCAGAACTTCATCTTGTCGTCGTGCGTCGGGTACTTGGCGACCATGTCCGGGCGCGGCGAGTAGATCGGTTCGCGGTGCTGCGGGATCGGATCGGGGAAGTTCCACACCACGGCGCGCGCCTTCGCGTTGCCGAAGGGGTGGCAGCCGTGGTTCTTCATCACCACGCGCTGGATGCCGCCGGAGACGTCGGTCTTCCAGTTCTTGCCCTCGGCCGCGGCCTTCTCGGCGTCGGTGAGCTCGTCCCACCAGCCCAGCTTCTTCAGCAGCACATGATCGAACTCGGGGTAGCCCATCTGCAGGTCGGCGCCCTTGGAGGCCGAACCCTCGCCTGCGAGCAGCGACACGCCGTCCTTCTCGACGCCGAAGTTGGCGCGGAAGTTGCCGCCGCCGTCCATGACGTGCTTGGATGTGTCGTAGAGGTTCGGCGTGCCCGGGTGCTTCATCTCCGGCGTGCCGAAGCAGGGCCAGGGCAGGCCGAAATACTCGCCGTCGCACGGTCCGCCCTGCGCCTTCAGCGTCCTCACGTCGAAGGTGTGCATGTTCTTCATGTGCAGCTTGAGCCGCTCGGGCGACTGGCCGGTGTAGCCGATGGTCCAGGTGCCGCGGTTGATCTCGCGCAGCGTGTCCTCCATGTTCGGCTCGTCCCAGCCCTGGGCGTCCTTCTCGACCTTGATGTTCTTCACGAACTCGTCGGCCCAGCCGAACTTCTTGGCGAAGGCATACATGATGGTGTGGTCGGGCTTGGACTCGAACAGCGGCTCGATGACCTTCTCGCGCCACTGCAGCGAGCGGTTCGAGGCGGTGCACGAGCCAGTGGTCTCGAACTGGGTGCAGGCCGGCAGCAGGTACACGCCGTCCTTCCTCACCATCGCCGCCATCGACGCGGTGGCCGACGGATAGGGGTCGATCACCACCAGGGTGTCGAGCTTCTTCATCGCCTCGACCATCTCGGCGCCGCGCGTCTGCGAGTTGGGCGCGTGCCCCCAGTACACCACCGCGCGCAGGTTGCCCGCGGGCTGGTCGATGAGGTCCTTGTTCTCGAGCACGCCGTCGATCCAGCGCGACACCGTGATGCCGGATTTTTCCATCATCTCCTGCGAGGCGTAGCGGCTCTTGACCCACTCGTAGTCCACCCCCCATACGCCGCACCAGTGCTTCCACGAGCCGGCGGCGAGGCCGTAGTAGCCGGGCAGCGAGTCGGGGTTGGGGCCGACGTCGGTCGCGCCCTGCACGTTGTCGTGACCGCGGAAGATGTTGGCGCCGCCGCCCGACTTGCCGATGTTGCCGAGCGCGAGCTGCAGGATGCAGGAGGCGCGCACCATCGCGTTGCCGATCGTGTGCTGGGTCTGGCCCATGCACCAGACGATGGTGGAGGGGCGGTTCTCGGCCATGGTGCGCGCGGCCAGCAGCATCTGGTCCTCGGGCACGCCGCAGGCTTCTTCCACCTTGTCCGGCGTCCACTTGGCGAGCACCTCGTCGCGGATCTTGTCCATGCCGAACACGCGATCCTCGATGTAGCGCTTGTCCTCCCAGCCGTTCTGGAAGATGTGGTACAGCAGGCCGAACAGGAAGGGCACGTCGGTGCCCGAGCGGATGCGGATGTACTGGTGCGCCTTGGCCGCGGTGCGGGTGAAGCGCGGGTCCACCACGATCATCTTCGCGCCGTTTTCCTTGGCGTGCAGGATGTGCAGCAGCGACACCGGGTGCGCCTCGGCCGCGTTCGAGCCGATGAACAGCATCGCCTTGGCGTTCTGCATGTCGTTGTAGGAGTTCGTCATCGCGCCGTAACCCCAGGTGTTCGCCACGCCGGCCACCGTGGTGGAGTGGCAGATGCGCGCCTGGTGGTCGGTGTTGTTGGTGCCCCAGAAGGAGACGAACTTGCGCAGCAGGTAGGCCTGCTCGTTGTTGTGCTTCGACGAGCCGATGAAGTAGACGGCGTCGGGGCCGGACTCCTCGCGGATCTTCAGCAGGCGGTCGCCGACCTCGTTCATCGCCTGTTCCCAGGAGATCTTCTGGTACTTGCCGTCGACCAGCTTCATCGGGTACTTCAGGCGGTATTCGCCGTGGCCGTGCTCGCGCAGCGAGGCGCCCTTGGCACAGTGCGCGCCGAGGTTGATCGGCGAGTCGAACACCGGCTCCTGATGCACCCACACGCCGTTGCGCACCACGGCGTCGGCGGCGCAGCCCACCGAGCAGTGGGTGCAGATGGTGCGGCGGATCTCGGCCTTGCCCTCGGCGCGCGAGGCGCCCGCGGGCGCGGCGGCATCGGCGGCGCCGATGAAGTTGTAGGGCAGCTGGGTGGCGAGCGCGCCGGCGCCCACGCCGAGGCCGGAGCGCTTGAGGAAGGCGCGGCGGTCCATGGTCTGGCCGAGCGCACGGGCGGCAGCGCCACGCAGGCGCCGCGCGCTGGTGGCGGCGGTCGCGGATTTCTTCGTCAACATCCTCGCGTCCTCCTCAGATCCGCGTCGTGCGGTAGTAATTGCGCATATGCGCGCTCACGCCCTGGTCGGCGGCCTCGCGGCGCGCGTCCTCGACCACCCGGGCGGTGACCGGCGACGCCTGCGCGGCAGTCGCGGCCAGCGCAGCGGCGCTGGCGGCACTGCCGGCGCCGATCGCGGCCAGGAAGTTGCGGCGCGACAGCTTGGTGGTTTCGTCCTTCATCCTCGCTCTCCCCTCTAAGTGCCGGAGCGGCCCGTGCCGGCCCGGCATCGTCTCGATGGCAACCGCGCTCAGTGCGCTTCCGCCTCCAGCATGTCGAACGCCTGGCGCTCGATGTCCATGAAGGCCGCCAGCAAGCCGCCGACCTTCGCGTAAAAATCCGCCCCCGGTGCCGCCGCCAGCGCGCCGGCGAACTGCGCGTACCAGGGCGCGATGTGGCGGCTGAAGAACCGCTGCTGGCGCATCAGCCCGGCCTCGTCCGGCCCGGTCAGCACCAGGTGGCGCATGACCTCGGCGAGCGCGGCGATGTGGTCCTCGGTCTCGGTGACGCCCGGCCGGCGGCCGAGGCCGAGTTCGGCGAGGTCGTCGCGCAGTTCGGCGAGCGGCTCTTCCTGCAGGAAGCCGGTGAGGTACCAGGAGCCATTGCACATGACCTCTGGCTTGCCGACGCTGACGAATAGCGCGTCGAATTCGTCGGCCACCGTCGCCAGCGGCATCGACTGCGCCACGGCGCCGAGCGCGGCCCAGGCGCGCGGCAGGTCACCGCCTTCGCCACCCAGCGTGCGTCCGGCCTGCGCGAGCGCAGCCAGCAGCGCGGCATCGGGGGCGGCGTGGAACAGGCGGGCGAGCAGCGCGTAGTGCTCGGCGCGCGCGCGGTCCTCGTCCGACCAGGTCGGCTGCGGCTGGAGGGCGATCGTGGCGTCTTTCATTCGGCGTCGTTCATTCAGTGAGGTCCCAGGCCTTGACAGCCGATCCGGCCTTCATCATGTCGATCACCCGGCAGTCGGCGCACATGCGCAGGCGGGCGCGCTCGGCCTCGCCAGCGAACATCGAATGCCCGGACAGGCGGGAGATCATGGATTCGATCAGCGGCGCCGCGCCCATGGCCTTGCCACAGGCGCTGCAATGGAAGATGTCGGCCTCGCGCAACGGGCGCGCCTTGCGTGCAGGCTCGCCAAGCAGCAGGCGCGGCTCGAGGGTGATCGCGGACTCCGGACAGGAGGCCTCGCACAGCCGGCACTGCAGGCAGTTCTTCTCGACGAACTCGAGCCGGTAGGCATCGCTCGCGGCGCGCAGCGCGCCGGCCGGACAGGCGCCGGTACAGGACATGCAGAGGGTACAGGCGTCGGACGCGAGCACCTGGCCAAAGGGCGCGCCGGCTTTCAAGGCGATCACCGCCGGCAGCCCGGCGGGCGCTTGCGCCGCGGGGGCGTGCGCGACCAGGTGGCGCAGCGCGAAATCCAGCGTCTCGCGCTTCTTCGGCAGGAGCTGGAAGCGCGCCGGCTCGGCGACGCCGGTCGCGGGCGCCCAGTCGTACAGGCCGCGCTCGAGCGCCTGCCAGCCGTCGGCGTCGGCCTCGATCACGCGCAGGTGCTCGCCGGCGTAGCCGAGCGCGCTGAGGATGGTCTGGCCGTGAGCGGCCTGCGCCCGCATCGGCGCGGCGTCGTGGCTGCCGGCGGCGAGCACCGCCACCTGGCAGGCACCGAGCGCGAGGCTGCCGAGCATCAGATCCAGCCCGACCGCATCCGCGCTCCACAGCTCGACCGGAATCACCCGCGCCGGCAGACCGCGGCCGCGGCGCGCGAGGCGGGCGATGGCGGCATTGCCCGCCTCCGCGGCGTGGAACAGCAGGCAGGCGTCCTGGCCGCCGGCGCGGGCGTATTCGGCGAGCAGGGTCTTCACGCGCTGGCCGAGCTCGGGCACGCGCGGGAACTGGAAGGACAGCGCACCCGATGGGCACACCGTGCTGCAGGTGCCGCAGCCCTTGCACAGATACGGGTCGACCGCGATCACGTCGCCCTTGCTGCGGATCGCCTCGGTGGCACAGACCTCGATGCAGTTGCTGCAGCCCGTTTTCTTCGCCCGGCTGTGCGCACAGAGGCCGGCTTCGAAGGCGACGTAGCGCGGCTTCTCGAACTCGCCGACGAACTCGCCCAGCGCCTGCACCGCGAGCGCCTGCTCGAAGGGGTCGCGCCCGGGCGCAGCGTAGCCGTCGGGCAGCTCGACGCGCCGGAGCAGCGGCTCGGCGGAGAGGTCGAGCACGAGGTCGAAGCGCTCGCTGCGCGCCACGTCGGCGCGCGCGAAGTCGATCGCGCCGATCTCGCCGCAGGCGGCGACGCAGGCGCGGTGGCTGCGACAGGCGTCCTCATCGACCTGCAGGTCCCAGCCGATCGCGCCCTCGGGACAGGCCTTCACGCAGGCGTTGCAGCGCACGCACAGCTCGAGGTCGATCGGGTTCTGCTGCGTCCATTCCAGCTCGAAGGCGCCCAAGTGACCGGAAAGCGTCAGCGGCTTGCCCGACCACACCGGGTAGGCATTGACTGCCGGCAGCTCGGCGTCCGGCGTGCGCGCGGTGATCAGCACCGCCGGCTCGAAGCTGCCGGCCAGGCGCTCCGCCCAGCCGAGCGCCGCGCCCGCCTCACCGATGATCAGCAGGCTGCGTCCCGCGGACATCTGCACCGCCGGTACCGGCTCGGGGTCGGCGAGCGTGGTCGCGGCGGCGATCAGCGCGGCGAGCTTGGGCGTCGCCGCGGCGGCCTCGGTCGACCAGCCGGCACTTTCGCGCAGGTTGAAGAAGCGGATGCGCTCGCCTGCGCCCTGCGCCTCGGCCAGTTCGCCGAACAGCGCGGTCTCCTGGGTGCAGGCGACGTGTACGCGCTGGCCGCCGGCGAGCGCGGCCTCGAGCGCAGGCAGCTCGCGACCGCACAAGGCGTGATGACAGCTCGCCGGCGCCAGGCGCGCGGCATCGAGGCTGAAGCTGCGATTGCAATCGCAGAGGTGAACCCGGGAAATCGGCTGCTGGCTGTCGGACATGTCTGGTTCCAGTGGTCTTCCTAGGCAAAGCAGTTCATAGGCCAGATACGAGGGAACTCATTGCCCCGCAGGCCTTCAGGAATCCCTCCGTCACAGCCCGAAAAATGGCTGGCGGGACAATTTGTCGCTCATGGCGCCTTTTGTCTCGGCGTAAGCGGATCGGGCCTGGTATCGGGACAGGTATCCGGCGTGACGTCGGGCGTGGCGACGGCATCGCACGCACCCAGTGCTCCGGCACCCGGATGAGGCCCCAGCTCCGTCGCCGCCGCCCCCAGCGGAAGGTCCTCGGACGCGTCGGACCCGGACGGACCAGGGGGCGCAGCGCCCCCGACGCCCGGCCCGGCCCCGACACTCGCCGCATCCCCCGGCAGCACCGCCTCGGCGTCCGCTGCAGGCGCGTTTGCCTGCAGCCATTCGCGCGCGTGCTGGAGCTTCGCCATCATCTCCGGCGGAATCGGGTCGGGCTGGGAGTAGTCGTCGATGTAGATGTCCAGCCCGTCCATGCGGTTGAAGTGCGGATCGGAGAACAGCTTCTGCAAGGCCTTGCGGCGCAGCGCCTCGCTCACTTCCTCCTTGAGGAAGGCGGTGAAATCGGAGGACAGCGACAGCCCCTCGATCGGCGGCAGCTGCGCCTCGGGGCTTGCCGACGGTGGCGAGACGGGCTCCACCACCGAACCCGGCGCAGCAGGCTCGACAGCGCCGGCGCTGCCCGTCACCTCCGCCGCCACCGTGCTGCCCGGGTCAGGCTGCACCGCCTGCTGCACCGCGGCGGCGAGCTTGCGGCGCGACCAGCGCGACAGGAAGCCACCGCTCACGTGCGCCTCCGGTCCAGGCCGAGCGGGTCGTTGCGCTTGACCTTCTTCTTCGGCTCCGGCTTGTAGTGGGTATTCACGAAATCGCCCACCCAGTCGGCGATCTCGCGCGGCATCGGCACCCCATCGACCTGCTCGCCCGAGTCCAGCCAGCGCGCCGCCTCGCCGTAGCTCACCGTGACCGTGACCGGACGCGCCAGCTCGCCGTCGGCACGCCAGAGCACGAACACCTTGGGAATGGGCGCGGCGATGTTGGCGAAGTAGTTCTCCGCCTCGTCGCGGAAGAGTTCGAGCGCAAAGCCGCCGAAACGCCACTGGCTGCGATCGGCCTCGTCGACGATCCGGCGCGGCGCCGGATCGGGATCGTCGAAGGCCGGCACCGCACCCACCGCCTCCCAGGCGGCATCGACCCAGGGGTTGTCGAGGCGGCGACGCTCCATGATCACCGCGATCGGGAAGTCTTTCATCGTGCAGCACCGGGAAAGGAAGATGTACGTCGTCCACAGCATACGACCCCCGCGGTCCCGGCGCGACCGTGAAAACCCGCGCTGGCAACCCGCGCCCGACTCGCGGGCGCAGCCCATCCATGCCCCACCGGTCTTGCAGCTACAATCGGGTGCTCACGCCTTTCACCCTCGCCGCGATGCCTCCTCCCGCCCGTCCACTGCTCAGCCAGGCCAGCCGCCCGCTCACCGTCGAGATCCCCGCCATCGACGAGCACGGCGCGACCGTGCCGACCGCGATCGCCGGCGAGCACCCGCTCACGCTCTACGTCGACAAGCGCGAGATCGTCACCCTGATGACGCTCGGCGCCGCCCCCGAGGCGCTCGCGATCGGCTGGCTGCGCAACCAGCGCCTGGTCAGGAGCCTCGACGAGATCGCCGCGGTGCAGGTCGACTGGGACGTCGACGCGGTGGCGGTGACCACGCGCCACGGCCTGCACGACGCCGAGCACAAGCTCGGCAGCCGCACCGTCACCACCGGCTGCGGTCAGGGCACCGTGTTCGGCGGGCTGATGGACGAGATCGACCAGGTCCGCCTGCCGCAGGACCGCCAGCTCGGGCAATCGACCCTCTACGCCCTGATGGACGCGGTGCGTCACCACGAATCCATCTACAAGCAGGCCGGCGCGGTGCACGGCTGCGCGCTCGCGCGGGCCACGCCCGCCGGCTGCGAGATCCTGATGTTCTTCGAGGACGTCGGCCGCCACAACGCGGTGGACGCGATCGCCGGCCAGATGTGGCTCGACGGCCTGGACGGCGCCGACAAGATCTTCTACACCACCGGCCGGCTGACCTCGGAGATGGTGATCAAGACCGCGCAGATGGGCATCCCCTTCCTGGTGTCGCGCTCCGGGCTCACCCACATGGGCTGGCAGATCGCGGAGAAGATCGGCCTCACCATGATCGGCCGCGCCCAGGGCAAGCACTACCTGCTGTTCTCCGGCGCCGACCGCTTCGTGCGCGACTGGCGCCCATTCACGCCACACGAGACACCCCGACGATGAGTTCCCCTTCCATCCCCCGCCCCGCCGACCGCCGCATCACCGGGGTGCTGCTCGCCGGCGGCCAGGGCAGCCGCATGGGCGGTGTCGACAAGGGCCTGGTCGCGCTCGCCGGGCGACCGATGGCGGCGCATGCGCTCGAACGCCTCGCCCCCCAGGTCGATGAACTGATCATCAACGCCAACCAGAACCTGGAGGCCTGGCGCAGCTTCGGCCATCCGGTGTTCGGCGACGACATCGGCGGTTTCGCCGGTCCGCTCGCCGGGCTGCATGCCGCGCTCAAGCGCGCGCAGCACCCCTTCGTCGTCACCGCGCCCTGCGACTCGCCCTTCCTGCCCGCCGACCTCGTCGAGCGCCTGGCCACGGCGCTGCACGCCGCCGATGCCCAGCTCGCGGTAGCAAAGACCTTCGACCAGCCGCACCCGGTGTTCTGCCTGTGCCGACGCGATATCGCCGACCACCTCGGCGCCTTCCTGGCCGGCGGCGGGCGCAAGATCGACCGCTGGTACGGCACGCTGAAGGTGGTGGAGGTGCCTTTCGACGACGAGGAAGCCGCCTTCCGCAACATCAACACCCGCGACGAGCTGGCGGAGGCCGCGCGCGACCTGCCCGGCGCCGAGGACGCACCGCGCCGATGACGTCGCGCCCCGCGCATCCGGCAGGCGCCGGTGCGCCGCATGGCGCAGACCACGCCGCGGACGCCGCGCCCTCGCGACGCCGGCCACCGGCGCCGGACATGCACGCCGGGGCGCCCGCCGCGCCCGCGGCCTGCCTCAACGCGCGCGAGGCCGCGGCCTTCCTGCAGCTCAACGAGAAGAAGCTCTACGAGCTCGCCAACAGCCGTGAGCTGCCCGCCGCGCGCGTGGGCGGCAAGTGGCTGTTCCCGCGCGCGCTGCTGGAGGAATGGCTGCTCGAGCAGGCCCACGGCGGCGCGCTCACCGACCGCCTGCTGATCACCGGCAGCGACGACCCGCTGCTGGCCGCCACGGTGGGCGCGCTCGCGCCGGCGCTGGGCGGCGAGGCCTTCGTCGCCTACAGCCCCACCGGCACCCTGGCGGGGCTGGAATTGCTCGCCCGCCGCCGCGCCAGCGTGTGCGCGCTGCACTGGGGCGGCGTCGAGCACAGCGCGCAGCAGCACGCCATGCTGCTGCGCCGCTTCGCGCCGCACCGCCAGTGGGCGCTGGTCCGCCTGGCGCTGCGCGAACAGGGGGTGATCCTGCGCCGCGGCCTCGAGGTCGACGGCATCGAGACCCTGGCCGCCTTCGACTATCGCTGGGCGATGCGCCAGCCCGGCGCCGGCTCGGCGCATTTCCTCGCGTCCGCGCTCGCCAGCCGTGGCTTCGCGGCCGCGGACTGCAGCGCCGTCGCCACCGCCCACACCGAGCGCGAGGCTGCGGCCCTGGTCGCGCGCGAGGACGCCGACTGCGCACCCGGCACGCGCGCGGCGGCGGCGGAGTTCGGCCTCGGCTTCCTGGCGCTCGGCTGGGAGGCCTTCGACCTCGCGCTGCCGCGCGACGTGCTGTTCCGCCGCCTGTTCCAGGATCTGCTCGCCGCACACGGCGACGCACGCTCGCAGGCGCTGGCGAACCGGCTCGGCGGCTACGACCTCAGCCCCCTCGGACGGGTGCTCGGCCTCGACTGACGGGGCACCCCGGTCTCAGTGCAGCTTGACGCGGGGCTCGGTGCGACGCGTGATCATGCGCGCCAGGGTGTCGAGCGTCACCTTGACCCAGCCGTGCAGCGCAAGCTCGTGCATCTTGTACAGCGAGGCGTACATCAGGCGGGCAAACCAGCCCTCGATGAACAGGTCGCCCCGGGTGAGTCCGCCCATCATGTTGCCCACGGTGCTGAACTCGCCGAGCGACACCAGCGAACCGAAATCGCGGTAGCGGTAGTCCCGCATCGGCTTGCCGGCGATGCGGCGCTGCAGCTGCTGGTACAGATGCGCGGCCTGCTGGTGCGCGGCCTGCGCGCGCGGCGGCACGAAGCCGTTCTTGTCCGGCCACGGGCAGGCGGCGCAGTCGCCGAGCGCGAAGATGTCGTCGTCGGCCGAGGTCTGCAGCGTCGGCCTCACCACGAGCTGGTTGATGCGGTTGGTTTCCAGACCATCCAGTTCGCCGAGGAAGTCGGGCGCCTTCACCCCTGCCGCCCACACCACCAGCTCGGCGGGCAGCACGCGACCGTCGGCAAGGCGCACGCCGTCGGCCATCACCTCCGCCACCCGTGCATCGGTATGCACATCCACGCCGAGCGTGCGCAGCAGGCGCTCGGTGGCCTGCGAGAGGCGCTCGGGCAGCGCCGGGAGCACGCGCGGGGCGGCCTCGATGAGGACGAGCCTGATGTCCTTGTCGGCATCGACGCGATCCAGGCCGTAGGCCACCACCTCGCGGGTGGTGTGGTGAAGCTCGGCGGCAAGCTCGACGCCGGTGGCGCCGGCACCGATGATCGCCACGTGCAGCTGCTCGGGGCGCAGCGGCGTGGGCTGGGCGTGGGCGCGCACGCAGGCGTTGACCATGCGCACATGGAAGCGCCGCGCGTCCGCGACCGTCTCGAGCTTGAGCGCGTGCTCGCGCACGCCGGGGGTACCGAAATCGTTGCTCTGGCTGCCGACCGCGATCACCAGCGTGTCGTAGGGGAAGGAGCGCGCCGGTGTGACCTCCTTGCCGTCCTCATCCACGAAGGGCGCGACGTGCACCTCGCGCGCCCGACGATCGAGGCCGGTCATCCGACCGATGCGGAAACGGAATCCATGCCAGTGCGCCTGCGCCAGGTAGGGCACCTCGTGATCACCGAGATCCATGCTCCCGGCAGCAATCTCGTGCAACTTGGGCTTCCAGACGTGGGTGCGCTTGCTGTCGATGAGCGTGACCTCGGCCGTGCCGCGACGGCCGAACTTGCGGCCCAGGCGTGTCGCCAACTCCAGCCCGCCCGCGCCGCCGCCGACGATGACGATACGGTGAGGCGCCCCCGACGTGGCCTTGTCGATCTGCATGATTTTCTCTCGATAAAATTTTTAATCTCGAGAATCTTAGCAGAGCATGGCCGGCCTCTTGCCCGCAGGTCGCACCGATGCAACAGCGCGCCACGCGATCGCGGGCGGGGTGGCGCTACAAGCGCAGGCGGTCCACGATGAAGTCGGCCACCTGCGCGGGATCGTTGATGTCGAGCTGGGGCAGTGTTGCGCCCAGCCTGACGTCGGTGGCAATGGCAATGATGTGCGGATCGTCCGGATGCAGCAGCGGCTCGGTCACCACGGCGCGGTGCACCTCGATCTTGGGAATCGCGGCACGCTTGAAGCCTTCGACCAGCACCAGGTCGCAAGGCCCGAGCCGGGCGAGCAGCTCGTCGAGCGTGGCCTCGGGCGCGCCGCGCAGCTCGCGGGTGAGCGACCAGCGCTGCGCCGAGCTCACCATGACCTCGCTGCAGCCGGCCTGACGGTGGCGCCACGAGTCCTTGCCGGCATGGTCGATGTCGAAGCTGTGGTGCGCGTGCTTGACCAGCGACACCACCAGACCGCGCGCGCTGAGCACGCCGATCACCTGTTCGACCAGGGTGGTCTTGCCGCTGCCGGACCAGCCGGCGAAACCCATCACTTTCATGTTGCTTGCGTTCCTGCGGTTGCGTCGTCGCGGCCACCGGGCGGCAGCGCGGGGAGTTCTCGATACACGGGCTCGGCGAGCAGGCTGACGGTGAAGGCCGCACCCTGCCCGGGGGCGCTGTCCACCTCGATGCGGCCGCCGTAGCGCTCGACCAGGGTGTGGCTGATGGACAGTCCGAGCCCGGTGCCCTGACGTTTCTTGGTGGTGAAGAAGGGGTCGAAGATGCGCGCGAGGTCCTCGGCACGGATGCCGCTGCCGGTATCGCGCACGGTGATGCGCACCCCGCGCGCGTCGCCGGCGGGGTCGCGGTCGGTGGTCTCCAGCGTCAGCGTGCCGCCGGCGGGCATGGCCTGCACGGCGTTGACGATGAGGTTGATCAGCACCTGCTGCAGCTCCTGCAGGTTGATGTTGACCCGGACGGTCGCGGCCAATCGCTGCACGACCCTCACGTCTGCGCGCACGAGGTGCTGGCGGGTGAGCACCAGGCAGTCGGCGAGCGCGGCGTTGACATCCACGCGCTCGACGTAGCCGGCGAACTCGCCCGGGCGGGCGAACTGCAGCAGCTTGGTGACGATCAGGCGGATGCGTCCGACCTGCTCGTGGATGAGACGGATCTCGTTGGCCACCGGCTGCGCCGCAGCGCCGAGCTCCTCGCGCAGCAGGTCGAGGTTGCCCTGGATCACCGCGGTGGGGTTGCTGATCTCGTGCGCGACGCCGGCGGTGAGTTCGCCGATCGCGGCGAGCTTCTCACTCATCACCAGCCGGCGCTGCGCGGCGCGCAGTTCTTCATTGGCCGCGGCGAGGGCGGCGGTGCGCTCGGCAACCTTGCGGTCGAGCGAGGCGTTCAGCGCCTGCAGCTCGCCGCGGCGCACGGCCTGGTCGTCGAGCAGGCGGTCGAAGGCGGTGGCGAGGCGGCCGAGCTCGTCGCGGCTGGCGAGATCGCCGACACGCGCACGCTCGTCGCCCGCGTCGATGCGGCCGATGGTGGCGTGCATGCGCTCGATCGGACGGAAGATGCCGCGCGCCCAGTACAGCGTCAGCAGCGCACCGGCGACGCACACCAGCAGGGCGAGCGCGCCCACCGCAAGCAGCGCCATGCGCTTGGCGGCGCGGAACGGCGCTTCGAGAAAACCGACGTAGAGCATGCCGACACGCTCGCCGCGGCTGTCGAGCACGGGCTCGTAGGCCGACACGTACCAGTCGTTGACCACGAAGGCGGTCTCCAGCCAGGTGCGGCCGTGGTCGAGGACGTGCCTGCGCACCTCGTCCGAGGCGCGCGTACCGAGCGCGCGCACGCCCTCGAAGAGGCGCACGTTTGTGGCGATGCGCACGTCATCGACGAAAAGGGTGGCCGTGCCCTCGCTGCCTTCGGGCAGGCTGCCTTCGCGATAGACGATGGCGTTGAGCGTGTCGACGAAATCGAGGTTGCCATTGAGCAGCACGCCGCCTTCGAGCACGCCGATGAGATTGCCGGCGGCGTCGACGACGGGCGCGGCCGCATGGACCACGAGTCCGCGGTCCTCCTCCGCGCGCGGATCGGGGCGCGCACGCGCGGTCCGCACCAGCGCGAGACGGGCGCGTTCGCGCAGCGCGGCATCGATCTCGCCGAGCTGCTCGGGCGTGAAGCGCTCCACCACGCTGCCGCCGCCGGCGCGGATCGCCCGTTGCACGACCGGCCAGTCGGCACGGCCTGCGCCGGTCGCCGTGGCGGTGGAGGCGTGGAGCACGCGTCCGTTCACATCGAGCAGGTTCAGGAAGTCCAGGCCCAGGCCGCCCTTGCGCGCCGCCAGCAGGGCGGAGACGCCGGCCGGCGTCTCCTCGGCCAGCGTGCGCGCGAGCGCATGCGAGCCGGCCAGCCCCTGAACACTGCTGCCGACGCCGTCGACCACGCGCTCGAAATAGCCGTGCGCAGTCGCCAGGTCGCTGCCGACGCGCGACACCATGAGGCGGTGGTAATACACCTCGCCCCAGTACCAGAGCAGGCCCATGATGAGCGGAAAGCCGAGCATCAGCGGCGCGAGCACCAGTCCGAGCAGCTTGGCGCGCACCGAGCGGCGCAGGCGATCGACAAGGGGTGTCACCCTCGACGCCCCCGTCCCGCGCCCGGCCGGTCGCGCCGCCTCCCCGGGGTGCGCATGCGATTCAGGCCCGGCGTTCCGCGCGCCGCGCGGCGTACTCGGCCTCGGCCGCCCAGTCGGCGAACTTGCGCTCGAGGGTCTTGCGCGACACGCCCAGCCGGCGCGCCGCCTCGGTCTTGTTGCCGTCGCAAGCGGCGGTGACGCGCTCGATGTGGCGGCGCTCGACCTCCGCGAGGCTGAGTTCGAGATCGTCCTCCGCCGCCAGCAGCGGAGCGTGACCACCCGCGTGCGGCTCGGGCGGGAAGCAGCCGAGGATCAGCGAGCGCTCGACGTAGTTGCGCAGTTCGCGCACGTTGCCCGGCCAGGGGTAGGCGGTGAGCCGGCTCACCACCTCGTGCGACAGCGGCAAGGGCGCCACCCCGAGCTGGGTGGAGAACTGCCCCATGAAATGCCGCATCAGGTCGGGGATGTCCTCGGGCCGCGCGCGCAGCGGCGGCAGCGCGACATCGACCACCGCCAGCCGGTAGTAGAGATCCTCGCGGAAGCGCCCGGCGCGTACCTCGGTGGCCAGGTCGCGGTTCGAAGCGGCGATGATGCGCACATCCACCGGCACCTCGCGCTCGGAGCCCACCGGGCGCAGCTTGCGCTCCTCGAGCACGCGCAGCAGGCGCGTCTGCATCG
Organism: Thauera sp. JM12B12; assembly: GCF_039614725.1. Lineage (NCBI taxonomy): Bacteria > Pseudomonadati > Pseudomonadota > Betaproteobacteria > Rhodocyclales > Zoogloeaceae > Thauera > Thauera sp. JM12B12. Next base: position 3,769,506 of record NZ_CP154859.1, read on the forward strand.
GCAAGGGCAGCTCGCTGATCTCGTCGAGGAACAGCGTGCCGCCGTGGGCGTAGTAGAACAGTCCGTTGCGGCTCTCGGTGGCGCCGGTGAAGGCGCCCTTGACGTGACCGAAGAGCTCGCTCTCGATCAGCTCGGAAGCGATCGCCGCACAGTTGACCGGCACGAAGGGGCGCTGCGCGCGCGGGCTGGTCTGATGCAGGGCGCGCGCCACCACCTCCTTGCCGGTGCCCGACTCGCCGAGGAGCAGCACCGTGCTGGGCATCTGCCCGATGCGCCGCACCATCGCGCGCAGCTGCTCGATCGCCGGCGAATGGCCGACGAGGCCGGTGGGATCCGCCGCCAGGCCGGCGAGCTCGCGGCGCAGCACGAAGTTCTCGCGCGCGAGACCGGCGCGCTCGAAGCAGCGCTTGATCGAGTTGAGAATCTGGTCGACGCGGAAGGGCTTGAGGATGAAGTCGGAGGCGCCGCCACGCAGGGCGTCGATCGCGGTCTCCATGTCGGCAAAGGCGGTGACGAGGATGACGTCGCCGGTGTAGCCATGCTCGCGCAGCTCGTGCAGCCACTCGATGCCCGACTTCCCGGGCAGCGCGATGTCCAGGATGAGCAGATCGAAATGCAGCCGCGCCATCAGCGCCGCCGCGTGCTCGGCGTCCGCCGCCGACTGCACCATGCCGCACCGGCGGGCGAGCGTGCGCTCGAGGAAGTTGCGCATGCCCTCCTCGTCGTCCACCACCAGCACCGAATGCGCCTGCCAGTTGTACTCGGCCAGGCCCACCGGCTCCGCACGCGCGCCGGCGGCGCCCGCCTGGCCCCGCGTCATCTCGTGCACCATCGTGCCCTCTCCCCTCACCGCCATCCTCCTCCGTCACGCCTCCGTGCCCGCAGCCTCAGAACGGCTTGAGCACCACCAGGAACACCACGACGAACAGCACCAGCACCGGGATCTCGTTGAAATAGCGGTACCAGACATGGCTGCGCGTGTTGCGGCCGGCGGCGAAGTCGCGCATCAGCTTGCCGCAGTACAGGTGGTAGCCGATGAGCCCGATCACGAGCAGTGTCTTCAGGTGCAGCCAGCCGCCGGCAAAGCCGTAGCCGAACCACAGCCACAGGCCGAGGCCGACGGCGAGGATGCCGAGCGGGGTCATGAAGCGGTACAGCTTCATCTCCATCATCGCCAGGCGCTCGCGGGTGGCCGCGTCCTCGACCATCGCATGATTGACGAACAGGCGGGGCAGGTAGAACAGGCCGGCGAACCAGCTCACGACGAAGACGATGTGCAGGGCCTTCAGGGACAGCATCGAGGATCTCGCTCCAGGATTGATCGGAAATGTGCGCAACAGGGCGGCGCTGCAGGCGCGCCCGCGGCTGGGTCAGCCCGCGGTCGCGGCGCGCAGCCCGTCCGCGATCGTCGGATAGCGCAGGCGCACGCGCAGTTCCCGCTTCAGCCGGCGATTGTCGAGGCGGCGCGACTCGCCCATGAAGGACAGGGTGAGCGCCGACAGCCGGGCGGCGATCTCGGCGCGCGGCAGGCGCGGCGGGCGGGCAAGCGAGAAGGCGTCGGCCACGGCGTCGAAGTAGTCCCCCATCTTCATGCCGGAGTCGTCGCTCGCGTTGTACACCCGGCCCGCGGGAGCGCGAAACAGCGCCAGACAGGCGAGGCGGGCGAGATCGTCGGCGTGGATGTGGTTGGTATGCACGTCCTCGTCGACGACCAGCACCGGATCGCCGCGGCGCAGGCGGTCGAGCGGCAGGCGGTCGGCGGCGTAGATGCCGGGCGCGCGCAGCACGGCCACGCGCACGCCGGCGCGGCGGCCGAAGCTACGCAGCCGGCGCTCGGCATCGACCCGGCGCCGACCGCGCGCAGTCTGTGCGTTGCAGCGCCGCGTCTCGTCCACGCGGGCCCCGCCACAGTCGCCGTAAACCCCTGTCGTGCTTATGTATACCACCCCCTGTGGTAGACTTTTGCCGCTTCCGAGCGCGGCCAGCAGCCGCTTCGTGCGAGGGTCGTCCGGGCCGCTCGCGGGCGGCGGCGCAAAGTGCAGCACCGCGTCGGCCAGCCCGGCCAGGCGGCGCAGGCTGTGGCGATCGTCGAGGTCGCCGAGCAGCGGGACCGCGCCCGCCGCGCGCAGTGCCGGGCAGCTCTCGGGCTGGCGCACGAGGGCGAACACGCGAAAGCGGCGCGTCAGCCAGGGAAGGGCGCGGAGCGCGACGTCACCGCTGCCCACGATCAGGATTCGTTTCATTTTTTGATTATCTCACGCACCATGACCCATCGGATTTCACTTCGCCCCGGCGACCATCACTTCGAGGCCGCCGATGATCAGACCGTGCTCGAGGCCGCACTCGCCGCAGGCCTGCTGCTGCCGCACAGCTGCCGCGACGGCGCCTGTGGCGCCTGCAAGGGCAAGGTGCTCGAAGGCGAGGTGGATCTGAAGCCGCACTCCGCGGGCGCGCTCACCGACGCCGAACGCAGCGAGGGCTACACCCTGTTCTGCTGCGCCCGCCCGCTGGGCGACCTGGTCGTGCAGGCGCGCAACGTCAGCCGCGCCGACGACATCCCGGTGAGAAAGCTGCCGGCGCGCGTGCAGCGCCTGGAGCGCCTCGCCGACGACGTCATGCTGATCGACCTCAAGCTGCCGGCGAGCGAGCAGTTCCAGTTCCGCGCCGGCCAGTACATCGACATCCTGCTCGCCGACGGCCAGCGCCGCAGCTTCTCGATCGCCAATGCGCCCCACGACGCCGGCCATCTCGAGCTCCACGTGCGTCGCATCGACGGCGGCCGCTTCACCGCCCATGTGTTCGAGACCATGAAGGAGAAGGAGATCCTGCGCTTCGAGGGCCCGCTCGGCAGTTTCTGGCTGCGCGAGGACTCCACGCGACCGATCGTCATGGTTGCCGGCGGCACCGGCTTCGCGCCGATCAAGGGCATCGTCGAGCACGCCCTCCACACCGGCCTGCAACGGCCGATCACGCTCTACTGGGGGGCACGCACCCGCGCCGGTCTGTACATGGACGCGCTCGCGCGCACCTGGGAAACCGCGCTGCCCGGATTCCGCTACGTGCCGGTACTGTCGGACGAAGCATGGGACGGCCGCCAGGGGCTGGTGCACCAGGCGGTACTGGACGATTTTGCCGACCTCGCGCAGCATGAGGTCTATGCCTGTGGCGCACCGGCAATGATCGAGGTCGCGCGCAGCAGCTTCTGCATCGAGCGCGGACTGGCGGGGGACGCCTTCTTCGCCGATGCGTTCACTTTCGCCCAGCCCTCGAACTGAGCCCCGGAGCGCTCGATGAGCCAGACCACGCTGCTGACCCGCGAACCGGTCGTCAACAAGAACCGCGCCATCACCGCCAACCGCATCATCGCCCACGGCCCGAACATCGGCGCGGTGGCCGAGGCGCTCGCCGGCCAGGCCGAGGTGTGGCCGACCCACCATCCGGTCTTCGTCAGCCTCGGTCGCCTCGTACCCACGCCCGACCTCATGGCGTGGTCGATTCCCGACAACGTCGCCATCGAAATCCCGGCGCAGACGCTCGCCCACCCGCAGACACAGGCGCTGATGGCCAATCTGCGCGACGCCGGCGTGGGCATGTGCCTGACCTGGTACCAGCCGGGCGTCGCCCTGCCCGCCGGCTACGACTGGCGCTTCGTCCTCATCGACGCCCGCCGCGTCCCCACCCCGTCAGGCTCGCCGGGGCTCAGCCTGGCCTGGGGCCTGCCCGACATCGGCGGATTCCGCGACGCCGTCGGCGCGGGCTACGACGGCGCCTCGGGCTGGTTCTTCCTCCACGGCAACCCGCCGGCCAAGGCGCTCACGCCCGGGCACGCGCAGATCGTCCGCCTGCTCAACCTGGTGCGCAACAACGGCGAGATCCGCGACATCGAGGCGGTGCTCAAGCAGGACGTGGCGCTGTCGTACAAGCTGCTGCGCTACATCAACTCGGCCGGCTTCGGCCTGATGGTCGAGATCCAGTCCTTCCGCCACGCGGTGAGCATCCTCGGCTACGACGCCCTCAACAAATGGCTGTCGCTGCTGCTGGTCACCGCCAGCCGCGACCCGAGCGCGCCCGCGCTGATGCAGACCGCGATCGCGCGCGGCCGCTTCATGGAGGAAATCGGCGCGAGCTACTTCGATGCCGGCGAGCGCGACAACCTCTTCATCACCGGCGCCTTTTCCCTGCTGCACACCCTGCTCGGCACCTCGATGCAGGCCCTGCTCGAGGAGATGAACCTGCCCGCCAACGTCAGCGAGGCCCTGCTCTACGGCCAGGGCGAGTTCGCGCCCTTCCTGCGCCTGGCGCAATCCTGCGAGAACTTCGACGTCAAGGCGCTCAATGCCGCCGCCGGCGAGCTGCACCTGCCGTTCGAGCGTGTCAATCGCGCCCTGCTCGTCGGCCTCGGCTTCGCCGACAGCCTGAACGCATGAGTGCGCCCGGCACCCGCGCGGCGGCAGGCGCCGGCGCCAAGCATCCGACTGCCACACCGGTCACGGAAAGCGGCGGGACGAACGGCTAGAATCCCCGAGCCCCATTCCTCGCGTCCGACCGCATGCTGCCTGCCGCCTTCAGTGCCTTCGAGCTCCAGCCCCTGCCGGATGGCGCGTCCACCATCCTGCGCCTGCTGGCTGCGCCGGCGCCGAACTGGTCCGAGATCGCCCTCGTCGCCGCACGCGATCCGGCGCTGAGCGTGGCCCTGCTGGTGGCCGATCCGATCCGTGCCGGCGAGTTGCGCGAAGGCATCAACGCGGCCTTGCGCCGCCGCCTCGAGGGTGTCGGTCCGGACCTGCTGCGCGCCTGGCTGCTCGGCCTCGGCCATGCCGGCGAGGCGGGCGACGAGGCGACCGACGGCGCGCTGCTGCGTGCCGAATGCGCGCTCCATCTCGCCATCGAGACCGGGTACCCGCGCCCGGACGAGGCCTATCTCGCCGGGCTGTGGCGAGGCCTCACCCGCTCGCCCGCCTGGAAGCGCGAACGCTGCCCGGACGCCGCCGCCCTCGTGGCCGCCTGCGGCCTGCCGCCCAGCCTCGGCGATGCCCTCGAAGCCTGCGGCCTGCTCGACGAACAGCTGGCAACGGCGCACCCCCTGCTCGCCGTGGTCGAGGCCGCCGAGCGTCTTGCCGCCGCCGACTGGCAGGATCACGCCGCGCGCGTCGCCACGCTATGCGGCCTGGAGACGACGAGCGTGCTGAGCCTGCGCACCGATGTCGGCTATATCGTCTCCGGCCATGCCGCCTATCCCGCCGTGCCGGCCTCGGCGAGCCCGCCCGCGCGCCCCTCGCTGCGCCTGGCCGAGGACCCCTACCGCTGTGCCGGCATGCTCGGCCTGCTCACCGCGGCCTTCGTCGATCTGGACAGCGCGACCATTCGCGAACGGCTGAAGATCGCGTGCCCGCTGTTCGGCCTGCACACGCCTCCCATTCTCCTCGGCGCCAGCGAGGACGGCCGCCTGCGGCCGCTTCTCGATGCGGCGCCCGACAGCGTCGCCGCGCTCATCGGCGAACTCGAGCTGCGTATCGACGACGAGGCCAGCTGCATCGCGCTCGGTGCGCGCAGCGAACATCCGACCGCGTACTTCGCGGAGGGCGGCGGGCCTGGGCGCAGCGTGGCCGACTGGCAGATCGCACGCTGGCTGGGCCGCTGCGGCTTCCACGTGCTGCCGCTGAGCTCGGGCCAGGACGCCACGGTGGCCGTGATCGGCGCGGCCGCGGCGAAGGCGCTCGACAGCGAGGTGCGCTGGCGCTATGCGGCCCTGCTCGGCGCGGCTGCACGCGCGCTGCGCAGCTACCACCGCCAGCGCAGCGAGCTCACCGCCCGCGAGGCCGTCCTGCAACAGCGCTTCCGCGAGCACGTGCGCAAGGTCGTGCACGAAGCGACCAACCCGCTCACCGTGCTCAAGAGCCGCATCGGCATGTTGAGCCAGGAGCGCGCGGACGACATCCCCCTGCAGGACGAGATGAGCCTGCTCAACGCCGAGCTCGATCGCATCGACAACCTGCTGCGCGGCGCCGCGGATCTGCCTGCGGAGGTCAGCGAGACACGTCATTGCCGCGTACCCGAGCTGCTGCTCGACATGCGCACGCTCTACGGCGAGCCGCTGTTCGGCAGCCGCGGCATCCAGCTCGAGCTGCGCGCCGCGCGTGACGTGCCGCCCGCCGCGATCCCCGCCTCGGCGCTCAAGCAGGTGCTGCTCAACCTGCTGCGCAACGCCTCCGAGGCGCTGCAGCCGGGCCAGCGGCTGGTGGTGTCGGTGTTCCCGCTGGTCAACGTAGACGGCCGCAACTGCCTCGAGATCCGCTTCGTGGACAACGGCCCGGGCCTGCCGGCGGAACGTGCCCAGGACCCGCTCACGCCGCGGCAGACTACCAAGGGCAGCGGCCACCAGGGTCTGGGACTGAGCGTGGTGCGCGAGATCCTCGCCCAATGGGATGCCACCTTGCTATGCCGATCCCAGATGGGTGCAGGCACCAGCTTCCAGATTTTCGTGCCGCTGGAACAAAGCGCCTGAGTGTTGCATCATGCGGTCGAACAAGACCTCCAAACCACACCTCCCGGGAGCCATGGTCACGCCGACCGAGCATGCATTCCGGCCTCAGACCGAGCGGACTTCCGGTGTCGAGGCCGGCACGTTCAGGATCCTGATCGTCGACGATGATCCGTCCCTGCGCCGCACCTTCCCGCACGTGCTTGCACGACCGGGAAGGCATTTCGACGAGTGCGGCACGATCGGCGAGGCCATCGAGCGCCTCGAGCACGAGCATTACGCGCTCATCCTGCTCGACTACCGCCTGCCCGACGCCAACGGCCTCGCCCTGCTCGACTGGCTGGTCGACCACCAGCGCGACGAGGCAGTGATCATCATCAGCGGCGAGGATGCGATCGATGCCGCGATCGCGGCGCTGCGCCGCGGCGCCGACGACTACGTGCGCAAGCCCTACCACGTGGCCCAGTTGCAGCGCGCGGTCGACGGCGCCTTGCACAAGGGCGCCCTGGAGAAGGCCAACAAGCTGATGAGCCAGCGCCTGAAGGCTTCCGAGCGCCTGCACCGCTACCTCGTCGAGAGCTCGCCCGACCTCATCTTCACCCTGGACAGCGCCGGCCGCTTCACCTACGTGAATCCGCGCGTCAAGGCCCTGCTCGGCTACGACCGCAGCGCGCTCATGCGCCGCCCCTTCACCACCTTGGTGATGCCCGAGGACCTCGACCGCATCGACGGCCTGCTCAGCCAGCCGAGCAGCCTGCCGGGGGAGAGCTTCAACGTCGAGCTGCGCCTGCGCCGCTACCGCGGCGGCGCCGACAGCGAAAGCGACAGCGTCACCGTGTCGCTCACCGGCATTCCGATGATCACGCAGGAGGACGACCGCCGCGTCGTCGGCCTGTACGGCGTCGCGCGCGACATCTCCGAGCGCAAGCGCGCCGAGGAGATCATCACCTTCCAGGCCTATCACGACCAGCTCACCCACCTGCCGAACCGCGTGCTGTTCAAGGACCGCCTGGAGCTGGCGATCGCGCAGGCCCAGCGCCGCACCGGGGCGCTGGCGGTGATGTTCATCGACGTGGATCGCTTCAAGCTGGTCAATGACACCTTCGGCCATGCCGAAGGCGACGCGCTGTTGCGCGCCATCGCCAGCCGCCTGTCGGCCACGCTGCGCCGCGGCGACACCCTCGCCCGCCTCGGCGGCGACGAGTTCACCGTGCTGCTGCCTGACATCAATCAGCCCGAGGACGCCGAGGTGATCGCGCGCAAGGTGCTGGATGCGCTCGGCGCGCCGATTTCCCTCAGCCAGGGCCAGTTCCGTGCCACGGTGAGCGTCGGCATCGCACTGTACCCGCGCGACGGCGGCACGGCGGAGGAGCTCACCCGTCACGCCGATGTCGCGATGTACCAGGTCAAACGCTCGGGCAAGAACGCCTACCGATTCTTCGACCCCGACCTCAACACCCGCCACCGCGACCGCATTGCGCTCGAGAACGACCTGCGCACCGCCCTCGCCCGCAACGAGCTGGATCTGCACTACCAGCCCCAGGTAAGCGTGATCGAGCGTCGCATCGTGGGCCTCGAAGCCCTGCTGCGCTGGCAGCACCCGGTGCTCGGTCCGATCCCGCCCGCCACGTTCGTACAGGTGGCCGAGGAGGTCGGCCTGATCGGCGAGATCAGCGCCTGGGTCCTGGAGCGTGCCTGCACCCAGGTCGCCGAGTGGCGGGCGGCGGGGATCGAGGCGCCGCGGCTGTCGATCAACCTTTCGGCGCACGACTTCCACCGCGCCAACATCGTCGCCTCCATCACCGAATGCCTCGGACGCCACGCGCTGGATCCGGACCAGTTCGAGATCGAGATCACCGAGAGCATCATGATGGACGACACCACCAGCGTCGCCGCCAAGCTGCGCGAACTGCGCTCGGCCGGCATCAGCGTGGCCATCGACGACTTCGGCACCGGCTACTCGGCGCTCGCCTACCTGCAGAAGTTTCCGGTGAGCTCGCTCAAGATCGACCGCAGCTTCGTGCGCGACCTCGAAGGCCCGATGACCAACCCGATCATCTCGGCGATCACCGGCATTGCGCGCGGCTTCGAGCTCGAGCTCGTCGCCGAAGGCGTGGAGAACGAAGAGCAGGCGCGCGCGCTGCGCGCCCTCGGCTGCGACGTGATGCAGGGTTACCTGTTTGCCCGCCCGGCGGCAGCGGCCGAGGCCCGCAACTGGCTCTCGAGCCCCGAACGGCTGTTCGAGGCGTTCGACGCCAGCAGCGCGACCGCGCATTACGCGAACTGAGCCGCGCCTGCGCACCCGCAAGAAAAAAGCCGGCGCATGCCGGCTTTTTTCAACTCAGGACCGCACGACCGCGCGGCCTGGGCCCTGCATCACTTGAGCGAGAGGATCCACTCGACCAGCGCCTTGGCGTCGGCGTCGTTCACCTGGGCGTTCGGCGGCATCGGAACCTTGCCCCACACGCCCACGCCGCCCTTCTGCACCTTGGTCGCCAGGGTGGCGACGGCGTCGGGCTGACCGGCGTACTTGGCGGCAACCTCCTTGTAGGCCGGGCCGACCAGCTTCTTGTCCACCGCGTGACAGGCCATGCAATTCTTGGACTTGGCCAGCGCCTCGGAGGCGAAAGCGGGCGAAGCGGAGAGGAGACCTGCAGCAACCGCAGCAGCAACGAGTGCCTTCATATTCCTTACCTCTTGGTGTTGGTTGTTACCGGCTCGTATTAAACCACCGCAGGCGCAGCTTTGCCCATGATTCGCAAACGATGTTGCACATTTGCAGTGCGCTCCATCACCGCCCGGCCGAGTCCTCACTGGCGCACTTCCATCGCCTCGTCCGCCCTCGAGCCAGCGCCGCTGGCTCGGAAGGGATTGATGTCGAGACCACCACGACGGGTGTAGCGCGCCCACACCGCCAGCGCGCGCGGTCTGCAGCGCGCCATCAGGTCGCAGAACACCCGCTCCACGCACTGTTCGTGAAATTCGTCGTGCGCGCGGAAGGAGACCACGTAGCGCAGCAGGCCCGCGCGATCGATGGCGGGACCGCGGTAGCGCACCACCAGGGTGCCCCAGTCGGGCTGGCCGGTGACCAGGCAGTTCGATTTCAGCAGGTGCGAGTAGAGCGTCTCCTGCACCTCCGGCCCGTCGGCACGCAGCGCCTCCGGAAAGGGCTGGTAGCGGTCGATGTCGATCTCGAGCGTATCGATGCATACGCCTTCCGGGTAGCCGAAGCGGCGCTCGGGGCGCTCGTGCAGCGGCCGCAGCACCACCGCCACCGCGGCGCCGGCCGCTGCCGACAGGTCGCGCGCGATCGTCGCGCGCACCTCCTCGACGCTCGCACAGCGCTGCTGGTTGAAGGCGTTCAGATAGAGCTTGAGCGACTTCGACTCGATCAGCCGCGGCGAGGCGGCCGGAACGCGGAACTCGCCGAGCGCGACCACCGGCTTGCCACGCGCGTCGAGCCAGGACAGCTCGTAGGCATTCCACAGGTCCTCGCCGACGAAGGGCAGCGCATCGGCGCGCAGGCCGAGTTCGGCGCGCTTCAACTGGCGCTCGATCGGAAACAGCAGCTCGGGCGCATAGGTGTCGCGGTAGGCGACGACCCGGCCGAGCGGGGACGATTCGGCGCCGTGCGGGCGCGTGGAGTGGGTGTTCATGCGTGATCCCGGAACGTCAGTGGCGCGCGGCGGCGAGCAGCGCGTCGAGGTCTAGATGAGCCTCGACGGCGTCGGCAAGACGGTCGAGGTCGACTTCGCGGCGGGCGGCGAGATCCACCGTGGCGGCGCCGCGCAGCCCGGCCCAGTCGAGCAGCGCGGACACCGCCTCCGGGTCATCGAAGAGCCCATGCACATAGGTGCCGAGGACCCGCCCGTCGGTCGACAGCGCGCCGTCGGGCCGCGTGCCGCCAGCGTCATCGAGCAGCACGGCGGGGCGCTCGAGTGCGGAGCCGCGGCTGACCCCCATGTGGATCTCGTAGCCGGCGACCGCCGCGCCGTCCGCCGACAGGAGCTCGGACCGGCCGACCCCGCCCAGGTTCGCGAGCCGGCCGCGCACGTTGCGCAGCTGCTTGTGCGGCGCGAGCTCGGTGCGAATGTCGAGCAGGCCGAGGCCGGCGACGCTGGCCGGCGCCCCCTCGAGGCCGAGCGGATCGGCGAGCTCGCGACCGAGCATCTGGAAGCCGCCGCAGATTCCCAGCACCCGCCCGCCGTAGCGCAGGTGGCGCAGGATCGCCTCTTCCCAGCCCTGCGCGCGCAGCCAGGCGAGGTCGGCCTGCACGCTCTTGGAGCCGGGGAGCACGATCAGGTCGGCAGGTGGGATCGTCTGCCCCGGGCCGACCCAGTGGAAATCCACCTGTGGATGCAGGCGCAGCGGATCGAGATCGGTGTGATTCGAGATGCGCGGATAGACCGGCGCGATCACCCGCAGCGCAGCCTCGCCCGCACGCACGTCGGCGGTAGCATCGGCGAGCGCGTCCTCGGCATCGAGGAAGAGCCCGTGCAGGTAGGGCAGCACGCCGAACACCGGACGCCCGGTGCGCGCCTCCAGCCAGTCGAGGCCGGACTGCAGCAGGCCGATGTCGCCGCGGAAGCGGTTGATCACGAAGCCCTTCACCCGCGCCTGCTCGGAGGGCGAGAGCAGCTCGAGCGTGCCCACCAGGTGGGCGAACACGCCGCCGCGGTCGATGTCGGCGACCAGCACCACCGGCACGTCGGCCGCCTCTGCGAAGCCCATGTTGGCGATGTCGCGGTCGCGCAGGTTGATCTCGGCCGGACTGCCGGCGCCCTCGACCAGCACCGCATCGTAGGCGCCGCACACGCGGTCCCAGCTCTGCATCACCGCCGCCATCGCGGTCGGCTTGTAGGCGTGGTAATCGCGCGCCGAGAGGTTGGCGACGGCGTGGCCGTGGATGATGACCTGAGCGCCGATGTCTGACGAGGGCTTGAGCAGCACTGGGTTGAAGTCGGTGTGCGGCGCGACGCCCGCGGCGAGTGCCTGCAGGGCCTGGGCGCGGCCGATCTCGCCACCGTCGGCCGTCACGGCCGAGTTGAGCGCCATGTTCTGCGGCTTGAAAGGCGCCACGCGCAGGCCGCGCCGGCGCAGGCAACGCGCGAGCCCGGCGACCAGGGTGCTCTTGCCGGCGTCCGAGGTGGTGCCCTGCACCATCAGCGTGATCGGGGGGGACATGGCGTAGAATCCTGCGGTTTTGCGGAAAGGGGCGGAATTATCGCCGAGATCGCCCCCGCGAGGCGCTCGCGTGCCTCTGACTCGTGGTCGCGCCGGTGGCAAGGCGCATGCACCGAGTCCGCCCGCTCGCCCCCGCCTTCGCTCAGCCCTTGAATGTGCAGGAACCCGCGTCAATGCTGCTTTCCTTCCCGCTCCTCCTCGCCCTCAAGATGGGCGCCGGCCTGCTCGCGGACCGCGCCTTCGGCGAGGTGCGCCGCTATCACCCGCTGGTCGGCTTCGGGCGCTGGGCGGGCTGGGTCGAGCGCGCCTGCCGCGCCCTCCCAGGCCGCGACGGCACCGCGGGCGGGCGCCTCGCCGGCGTGCTGGCGTGGGCGCTGGCCGTGCTGCCCTGGGTCGCACTCGCGGCGTGGCTGCGCGGCGTCCACCCACAGGCGCACTGGGCCGTGGACGTAGGTCTGCTCTATCTGGCGCTGGGCGGCCGCAGCCTGGCCGAGCACGCGCAGGCCATCGCCGCCCCGCTGGCAGCCGGCAATCTCGATCAAGCGCGCGAGCGCGTGGGCTGGATCGTCAGCCGCGACACCACGGCGCTGGACGAGGAAGGCGTCGCCAGGGCGGCCACCGAGTCGGTGCTGGAGAACGGCAACGACGCGGTGTTCGGCGCGCTGTTCTGGTTCCTCCTCGCCGGCGGCGCAGGCGCGCTGCTGTTCCGGCTGGCGAACACCCTCGATGCGATGTGGGGCTACCGCACGCCGCGCTTCCTGCATTTCGGCTGGGCGGCGGCGCGCATCGACGACGTGCTCAACTTCGTCCCCGCCCGGCTGACCGCGCTGACCTACGCCCTGCTCGGACGCACCGGCCAGGCCCTCGCATGCTGGCGCACGCAGGCGCCGGCCTGGGACAGCCCCAACGCCGGCCCGGTGATGGCCGCCGGGGCCGGAGCGCTCGGCGTACGCCTGGGCGGTGCGGCGATCTATCACGGCCGCGAGGAAGTGCGGCCGCCGCTGGGCGGGGGCCGTGGCGCCGACGTGGCCAGCATCCGCGGCGCGGTGGCGCTGGTCCGCCACGGCAGCTGGCTGTGGCTGGCCACGATCGCCGCGGCGGCCCTGCTCGCCGGCATCGGAGCAGGCCATGCTTGAGCATGGCGGCCGCCTGCGCCGCGCCGCCCTCGCCCACGGCATTGCGCTGGAGCGCTGGCTGGACCTCTCCACCGGCATCAACCCGCAGGGCTACCCCGTGCCGCCGGTGCCGGCCGACGCCTGGCAGCGCCTGCCCGAGGACGACGACGGACTCGACGCTGCCGCTGCGCGCTACTACGGCAGCGCGCAGCTGCTTGCGGTCGCCGGCTCGCAGCCGGCGATCCAGGCCCTGCCCGCCGTGCTGCGCGGCGAACGGGTGAGCCTGCTCAGCCCCGGCTACGCCGAACACGCCCACGCCTGGCGCGAACGCCCGACGCGGACCATCGCCCTCGAAGACGACGCCGAGCAATGCGCCGACGCGGTCGACGCCGCGGTCGAGCGCAGCGACATCGTCGTGCTGGTGCAGCCGAACAATCCGACCGGGCTGCATTTCGGCCGCGACCGCCTGCTCGACTGGCACGCCCGCCTCGCGCGCCGCGGCGGCTGGCTGGTGGTGGATGAGGCCTTCGTCGACACCACGCCGGAGGCGAGCCTGGTGCCCCTGGCCGGCAGCGACGGACTGGTCGTGCTGCGCTCGCTGGGCAAGTTCTTCGGCCTTGCCGGCGCACGCGTGGGCTTCGTGTTCGCGCCCCCCGAGGTCCGCAGCGCGCTCGCCGAACGCCTCGGCCCGTGGACCCTCGCCGGGCCGTCGCGCTGGGCGGCACGCCATGCCCTCGGCGACATCGCATGGCAGGCCCGGGCGCGCGCCGCACTGCTCGCGGCCGGCGCGCGCCTGCACGCCCTGCTCGCCGCGCACGGCCTGCAGGCACGCGGCCCGGCGCTGTTCAAGCACGTCGAGCATCCCGATGCGGCGCGCCTGCATGACGCCTTCGCGCGCCGCGCCATCCTGCTGCGCGCGTTCGAGCACCCTCCGGCGCTGCGCTTCGGCCTGCCAGCGGACGAGGCCGGATGGGCGCGACTGGCGGAAGCGCTCCCGGCCTGCCTGGGACCCGCCCCGGCTGCGCCTGCCGACGCGGACATGAGGCCCACTTCCGCCCCGATTCCCGCACCACGGCGGCCTTGATGCCAAGGCGCGCCCTCCAGCCCGATCCGATGACCATGCCCCACGCCCGCTCCGCCAACAGCCGCTCCGCCGCGGCCTCGCCCCTTGCCGCCGGCCTGGCCGGCCTGCTCGCCACGCTCTCGCTCGTCCTGCCCTCGGCCGCCCGCGCCGAGGTCGCGATCACCGACGACACCGGCCAACGCGTGGTGCTCGCCCAACCCGCGCGCCGCATCGTCAGCCTCGCCCCCCACGTCACCGAACTCCTGTTCGCGGCCGGCGCCGGCGATCGCGTCGTCGGCGTCGTCGCCTACAGCGACTATCCCGAGGCCGCCCGCGCCCTGCCCCAGGTCGGCGGCTATACCCAGGTCGACCTCGAGGCCATCGTCGCCCTTCGCCCCGACCTCGTGGTGGGCTGGCGCAGCGGCAACCGCGACGCCCACCTCGGCCGCCTCCAGGCGCTCGGCATCCCCGTGTTCCTCAACGAGCCGCGCAGTCTCGAGGACGTGGCGAGAAGCCTCGAGCAGTTCGGCCGTCTCGCCGGCAGCGAGGCCGTCGCCGAGGGCGCCGCCAGCGCCTTCCGCGCGCGCCACGCCGCGCTCGCCGCCCGCTATGGCGGACAGCCGGCGGTGCGCACCTTCTACCAGATCTGGGACCGCCCGCTGATGACGATCAACGACGCGCATCTGATCGCCGACGTGATCCGCCTGTGCGGCGGCCGCAACGTGTTCGGCGAGCTGTCGCAGCTGGCGCCCACCATCGGCGTCGAGGCCGTGCTCGCCGCCAACCCCGAGGCGATCGTCGCCAGCGGCATGGGCGAGGCGCGGCCGGAGTGGCTCGACCAGTGGAAGCGCTGGGCGCAGCTCGAGGCCACACAGCGCGACAACCTGTTCTTCATTCCGCCCCAGCTCATTCAGCGCCACACCCCGCGCATCCTCGACGGCGCCGAGCAGCTTTGCGCTCAGCTCGAGGACGCGCGCAGCCGTCGCCCGGCGGCAGGGAACGCGCGCGACTGACCGTACTCCGGCGCCTCGCCCACCCGGGGACAGCCCCGGGCACGGTGCGATCGCGGCGCATCGGGTCGATCGGTTTTCGTTAATATTCCCTGCAGCCCCGCAACGACACCGGAGACCACCATGCGCCGACCCGACCGCCCTCTGCCCACCGCCGACGGCCTGAGCCGTCGCCAGCTGCTCAAGCTCGGACTCGGCGCCGCCACGCTCGCCGGGGTCGCCAGCCAGTGGACGCCGCTCAGCGCCTTCGCGCGGGAGGTCGAGGACTTCATCCGCGGCCCGGCGGTGCCCGACATCGCGCCTCAGCGCCTGTCCGAGCACGTGTGGATGATCTGGTCGAAGGACGGTTTCCCCACCCCCGAGAACCAGGGAATGATGAGCAACATCACCTTCGTCGTCGCCCGCGAGGGCGTGGTGATGCTCGACCCCGGCGGCTCCGTGCAGATCGGCGAGATGGCGCTGCGCATGATCCGCACGATCACCGACAAGCCGGTGGTGGCGATCTTCAACACCCACTATCACGGCGACCACTGGCTCGCCAACCACGCCTTCGAGGACGCCTTCGGCAGCGATCTGCCGATCTACGCGCATCCCGTCAGCAAGAAGGAGATCGAGGGCGTGCAGGGCAGCCTGTGGCACAGCCTGATGGAGCGCTGGACCAACCAGGCCACCGCCGGCACGCGCATCGTCGCCCCCAATCGCGAGACCAATCATGGCGACCGCTTCAGCTTCGGCGACGTCTCCCTGCGCATCCACCACTACGGCCAGGCGCACACCCCGGGCGACATCTGCATCGAGGTCGTCGAAGACCAGCTCACCCATGTCGGCGACGTTGCCATGGACCGCCGCATCGCCAACATGGACGACGGCTCCTACCCCGGCACCTTCCGCTTCTACGACGCGCTCGAGAAGAATGCGCCGTCGAAGATCTGGGTGCCCGGCCACGGGCATGCCAGCGCCGAGGTGCTGAAATGGAATCGGGAGCTGTTCGAAGGCATCTACGAGAACTGCGTGCGCGCGGTGGAAGACGGCGCCGACATGGCGGCGGCGCGCGCACGCGTGCTCGCCGACCCGCGCGTGGCGAGCCGTGCCGCCGACACCGCAGGCTTCGACGGCAACATCGGCAAGTACGTGAGCCTCGCCTATCTCGAGGCCGAGCGCGAAGCGTTCTGAGTACGGCCGGCGTGCGCGCCGCCGGCCGCGGGCCGGTTGCGCGCGCGGCCACTTGCGGCGCCCGCACTCAAGGCGCGTCGGGCGGCGTCATCGGGTGGCGCGGATTGCGTGCAGCCGCCCACCATGCGCGATCGAAGATCCACGCCAGGCTGGGGAGCAGCCCGGGAAAGAAGTGCTCGGCCGCCGACCCGGAGGGCACGGGCTGCGCCGCCGCCCGCATCCTGAGCGCGCTCAGGCGGCGCCGCAGCGACGGGTGGAAAGGATGCGCCCGAGCCTCGCTGGCGTGCAGCTCGGGGTCGGCCGCGACCACCGCATGCGAGAACCCGGCCGCCACCCCGTGCCCCATCTCGCGGAACGGCCGCACCACCGACCCTGCATCGAGCGTACGCAGCGCCTGCACGCGCGGCCAGTAGTCGTGCTCCAGGAAGTGCGCCTTGCGGCTCAGCTCGACCAGGGTCTCGCCGAGCAGTACCGGCCCCACCAGCCGCGCCGCCACCGCATCCGCCTCGAGCTCCTCGATGCGCGCCAGGCGCAGCATGTCGCGGCAGAACCGCTCGCCATGACGAGCCAGCCACGGCAGCCCCGGCGGGATGCCCGGCAGCAGGGCGTCGACGGTACGCATCCACCACGCCCGCAGGTAGGCACCCCAGCCACACAAGCCCTGGCGCTGCGCGGCGATGTGACCGAATTCATGCGCCAGCACGGCACCGAACTGGGCAGGCGACAGGCTATGCACCAGCGGCAGGCCGACGAGCAGCTCGGTGCGCAGCGCGCCCATCAGCCCCCGGCTCGGGCGCTGCAGCACGGCGGCGCCGATCTCGTCCGTGATGCGTACCTGGTCGATCGGCTCCACGCCCGAGCGGCGGGCGAGCTCATCGAGAAAGCTGAAGAACTCCTCCGCCGCCGCCCGCGGCAGGCGGATGCCCTCGGGCTGGGGAGCGAGGTGCAGCAGTGCATGGAGCCCGGCAATCGCCGAACCGAGGCAGGCCAGGCCAAGGCCGACCCAGCCCACGGTGTGCAAGGGCTGGCCGTGGTCGATCGCGACCCACGCGGCGGTCATGGCCGCGAGCGCGATCGCCGCCAGGGCCAGGATCAGGCCGAACAACGCCAGCAGGCCGACCAAGGACACCAGCGCGAGCCGCCGGGCAAGGCGGGCACGCAAGCGGGTGACGCTGCTGCGGGGCTCGAAATCGTGCATCGAATTCGGATCGGTCGGCTCGGACGCGTCGAGACGGGTGAAAGGGAAGCGATGATCAACGCGGCGGCGAGAGTGTAACGAAGCTGCGGGCTGCGCGCAGCCTGCGCCCGCAGATCGGCACCTCTGGCGCCGCCCGGAGTGGGGAGCACGGCCCCCGTCGGCGCGCCCGGGCCGCCCACGCGCGCCGCCCAATCGAAGCGTCTGCACGCGGCGCACGGCGCGCCTTGCGCGGAAACCGTCCGCGGTGGCGGAAAGGCCTCGCTTATCGGGGGCGAAGCGCTTATAGTGCCGGTTCGCTGCGGTGCACCAGTCGTTCGCAGCGACTCCTGAAACGATCCTCGCGGCTGCCAGGCGGCCCGGATCTCTTCCCGCAGCCCGGATTGGTGCCGCTCGAACGCGGCGGGCTCGCGCCGGACCACTGAATGAACCCCGAACTCACCTTCGCCAGCCTCGGGCTGGCCGAACCGCTGCTACGTGCCATCGCCGAAGCAGGCTACACCGCCCCCACGCCCATCCAGGCCAAGGCCATCCCGCAGGTGCTCACCGGCGGCGACCTGCTCGCCGCCGCGCAGACCGGCACCGGCAAGACCGCCGGCTTCACCCTGCCGCTGCTGCACATCCTGTCGCAGACCCACGCCCACCCCCACCCGCCCGGCCGCCCGCGCTGCCTGATCCTCACGCCCACGCGCGAGCTCGCCGCCCAGGTCCAGGAGTCGGTCGACACCTACGGCAAGCACCTGCCGCTGTCCTCGCTGGTGATGTTCGGTGGCGTCAACATCAACCCGCAGATCAGCGCGCTGAGGAAACGGGTCGACATCCTCGTCGCCACCCCGGGCCGCCTGCTCGACCACGTCGGCCAGAAGACGCTCGACCTCTCCGGTGTCGAGATCCTGGTGCTGGACGAAGCCGACCGCATGCTCGACATGGGCTTCATCCGCGACATCCGCAAGGTGCTCGCGCTGCTGCCGAAGAAGCGCCAGAACCTGCTGTTCTCGGCCACCTTCTCGGACGAGATCCGCGAGCTCGCCCACGGCCTGCTGCACAACCCGGCCACGGTCGAGGTCGCGCCGCGCAACACCACCGCCGAGCGCGTCGACCAGGCGGTCTACATGATCGGCCAGAAACAGAAGCGCGAGCTGCTCGCCCACCTGATCAAGGAAAAGCAGTGGTTCCAGGCGCTGGTGTTCACCCGCACCAAGCACGGCGCCAACAAGCTCGCCGAGTACCTGACCAAGCACGACATCGGCGCCGCCGCGATCCACGGTAACAAGAGCCAGGCCGCACGCACGCGCGCGCTCGCCCAGTTCAAGGACGGTTCGCTGCCGGTGCTGGTGGCGACCGACATCGCCGCGCGCGGCCTCGACATCGACCAGCTGCCGCAGGTGGTCAACTTCGAGCTGCCCAACGTGCCCGAGGACTATGTGCACCGCATCGGCCGTACCGGCCGCGCCGGCGCCGCCGGCAACGCGATCTCGCTCGTCGACAACGAGGAAATCAAGCTGCTGACCGCGATCGAGCGCGTGATCAAGCGCCGCCTCGACCGTGCCGTGGCCGAGGATTTCGTGCCCAGCGCCGGTGGCGAAGCCGCGCACGACGCCGACCATCAGCGCCCGCCGATGCCGCGCCGCGGTGGCGGACGCCAGGCGCCGCCGCGCCCGCAGGCGGCTGCCCAGGCACGCGGCGGCGACCGTCCGGCCGCTGGCGGCCGCAGCGGAGAACAAGGCCGTGCAAGCAGCCGCAAGCCGCAAGGCGTACGCGGCGAGGTCGACGGCAACCGCGCGCCGATGCAGGCCGAAGCGCGCGAGATCAATGGCAACCGCGCCCCGCAAGCGCGCAAGGAAGTCGACGGCAATCGCGCCAGTCCCGCGCGACGCCCCGAAGCCGACGGCAACCGTTCGCCTGCAAACCGGCGCCCCGAAGCCAACGGCAACCGCACGGGACAAGGCCAGCAGCGGCGCGCGCCGGCGCGCGCGGCCCTGTTCTCGGCCAAGCCGGGCGGCGGCGAGCGCTGAGCGCCTCTGCAGGGGACGTCGCCTCCGTCGTCCCCTGAGGCTCCCGAGCCGGTCGGACACGCGACCCATACGCAACAGTATGGTTATGGGTATAATCGCGCCGTTTCTTCCCGACCGTCACCTCGCCGCGGAGCCAGCATGAGCAAGCCGGAAGCCCTCTATCAGCAAAAACGCATGACGGCGGGCGACGCCGTCGCGCTCATCCGCGACGGCGACACCGTCGTCGTGCCCACGGGCGTGGGCGAACCGCCCGCGCTGCTGCACGCGCTCTCCGAGCGCCGGCACAGCCTGCGCGACGTGGCGGTGAGCCAGATCCTGCCGCTGCGCAAGTTCGCCTACATCGATCCCGAGACCCGCCACCACGTCCGCCACGACGCCTACTTCTTCGGCGGCGCCACGCGCGCCGGCGGCCAGGCGGGCTGGGTGGACTACGTACCGGCGTACTTCTCCGAACTGCCGATGCTGATCGACCGCGGCCTGTCGCCCGCCGACGTCGTGGTGTCGATGGCCTCGCCGATGGACGAGCACGGCTACTTCAGCCTCGCGCTGGCGCCCGACTACACCATGGCGGCGGTGCGCCGCGCACGCGTGGTGCTGCTCGAGGTGAATCCGAACGTGCCGTTTGCCAATGGCGACTGCCACATCCATGTGTCGCAGGTGAGCGGACTGGTGGAAAGCGACGAGGAACTCTTCGAAGTCGGCCTGCCGGAGATCGGCGCGGTGCAGGAGGCGATCGGCAAGTACGTCGCCGACCTCATCGACGATGGCGCCACGCTGCAGATCGGCTACGGCGGCATCCCCGACGCGGTGGTGATGCAGCTCCAGCACAAGCGCGACCTCGGCATCCACACCGAGATGATCGGCGACGGCATCCTGTCGCTGATCGAGTCGGGCGCGGTGACCAACCGCCGCAAGACCTTCATGCCGGGCAAGACCGTCGCCACCTTCGCGCTCGGCTCGCGCCGCCTGTATCGCACGCTGCACCGCAACCCGGGCATCGAGATGCATCCGGTGGACTTCACCAACGATCCCTACCTCGCGGCACGCAACGACAAGCTGTGCGCGATCAACGCCACGCTGCAGATCGACCTGCTCGGCCAGTGCGGCTCGGAGAGCCTCGGCCACCTGCCCTACTCCGGCACCGGCGGCCAGGTGGACTTCGTACGCGCGGCCAACCGTTCGCGCGACGGCAAGGCCTTCATCGTGCTGCCCTCGACCGCCAAGGGCGGCGCGGTGTCGCGCATCGCGCCGGTGCTGTCGCCCGGCACGCACGTCACCACGAGCAAGAACGACATCAACTACGTGGTCACCGAGTACGGTGTCGCCCAGCTGCGCGGCAAGACCGCTGGCCAGCGCGCGCAGGCGCTGATCGCCATCGCGCACCCGGATTTCCGCGGCGAGCTGCGCGAGTCGGCACGGAAGATGGGGCTGCTCTAGGCCGTCAAGCGGGGGGCACTCGCGAGCACCCCCCGCCGTGGGAGCAACCGCCTGTGGGAGCGGCCTTGCCCGCGAAGGGCGGTCAGAGGATGACGGTGATCTCCTCGCGGCGGATCAGCTCGGTGTTGAAGTCGAGCGCGTCGAGCAGCAGTGCATCGCGCGCGGTGACGACGCCGACCGGCCTGCCAGCCGTATCCACCACCGGCACGTGGCGGATGCGGTTCTCGTACATCAGATGCAGGGCATGGCCGAAAGGCTTGTCCTCGGTGAGCGTGAGCGGCTTGTGCGTCATCACCTCGCCGACGGCGGTGGCGTCGGGGTCGAGCCCGGCGGCGATGACGCGGAAGGTGGCGTCACGCTCGGTGAAGATGCCGGTGAGCACGCCGTGCTCGGTGATCAGCGCCGCGCTGCAATGCTGCTCCTGCATGAGCCGCGTGACCTCGCGTACCGACGCGAAGATCGACACATTGACGAAGGGGCGCTCGGCAAGCACATGGTGAATGGGACGGGTGGGCATGGTCTGTCTCCTTCTGCATCTTGTGATTGGACGGCACGGTTCACTAGCTTCAATCGTGCCAGCTTGTGCAAGCCTTTCCATGGAAGCCGAAAGCCTGGCACAAGTCACTGTTCTAAAGGATTTTTTTGACCACAGCGTGACAGAGCTCACACGCTGCGCTGCAGCAGCTGCGGCGCCGGGGATGCATCACCGCCGTGCATGAACGCCCACGGGCGCACCACGCGGGTGCGCCGCGCCCGCCGCCAGGCGGCTCAGGACGCGCGCGGATGCAGCTGGGCCATCGGCTCGCCCATGCGCACCGGCAGCGCCGGCGCCCACTCGGAGGCGAAGCGCAGCACGTCCTTCGGGAACAGCAGCACCACCGTGGAGCCAAGCAGGAAGCGCCCCATCTCCGCCCCCTGGTCAAGGACGACCTCGCCCTCGGCGTAGCTGCGCTTCTCGATGTCGGGCCGCCGCGGCGGGTTGACCACGCCATGCCACACCGTCGCCATGCTGCCGACGATGGTCGCGCCCACCAGCACCATCGCGAAGGGGCCGAAGGCGCCCTCGAACACGCATACCACGCGCTCGTTGCGCGCGAACAGGCCGGGCACGCCGCGCGCGGTCGCCGGATTCACCGAGAACAGCTCGCCCGGCACGTAGATCATCTGCGTCAGCCGCCCGGCGCAGGGCATGTGGATGCGGTGGTAGTCGCGCGGCGACAGATAGATCGTGGCGAAGTCGCCGTTCTCGAAGCGCGCGGCGAGCGTGCGGTCGCCACCGAGCAGCGCGGTGGTGGAATACGAGTGGCCCTTGGCCTGGAAGACCTGGTCGAACTCGATCGGCCCGAACTGGCTGATCGCACCGTCGACCGGGCACACGAATTCGGCGTCCGCGATCGGCCGCACGCCCTCGCGCAAGGGGCGGGTGAAGAAGGCGTTGAAGCTCGCGTAGCTCTCCGGGTCGGGGTTGGCGGCCTCGGCCATGTTCACGCCGTAGCGGCCGATGAACCAGCGGATCACCGCGGTCGTCGCCTTGCCGCCCTCGAGGCCGGCGAGCTTGCCGGCAAGTTGGGTGAGGAGGCGCTTGGGCAGGGCGTACTGGAGAGCGACGGCGAGACGTTCGGACACGGCGGAAATCCTGGGCGAGTGGCGCTCGAAGGGCGCGGAAGCCGCCGATTATACCGGGCCGCCTCCCGCAGTCCGGCGCGGACACACGCTGTCGCACTGCGCGGCGGAACGCCGCGCGACGCTTCAGGCGAGCAGCAGCGAGGCCGCGATCCCCCACAGCATCAGCGCCACCAGGGCATCGAGCACCCGCCACGCCAGCGCCTTGGCGAACAGCGGCGCGAGCAGGCGCGCACCGTAGCCCAGCATCAGGAACCACACGATCGAGGCGGTGATCGCACCGGCGGCGAACAGCGGGCGCAGATCCTCGGCCTGCTGGCTGCCGATCGAGCCGAGCAGCACCACGGTGTCGAGATAGGCGTGCGGATTGAGCAGGCTGAAGCCGGCGGCGGCCAGCAGCGCCTGGCCGCGCGACATGCGCTTGTGCTCGGCGAAATCCATCGTCCGCCCGCCGCGCAGGGCCGAGCGCAGCGCCCGTCCGCCGTACCAGAGCAGGAAGGCGGCGCCGCCGTAGCGCGCCACCGCCATCAGGTCAGGATTGGCGACGAAGAGGCTGCCCAGACCGGCGATGCCGAGGCCGATCAGGAACATGTCGCAGACCGCCGACACGCTCACCGTGAGCAGCACGTGCTCGCCGCGCAGGCCCTGGCGCAGCACATGGGCGTTCTGCGCGCCGATCGCCATGATGAGACCGAGGGTGAGGATGAAACCGTTGAAGTAGACGTGGCTCATGATGCATTCCGTTGTTGTTATCCGGCGCCCGTGCAGGAGGGCGCTGTCGGACCGGAATATAGAGCCGCGGAGCGCGCTCATTAAGTAGAATCGATTTATTTCGTTTTCGAGTAGAAACGCTAATGATCGATCACCGGCTGCTCGCTTTCGAGGCGGTGCTGCAGGAAGGCGGCTTCGAGCGCGCAGCGCGCCGTCTGGCGCTGACGCAGTCGGCCGTGTCGCAGCGCGTGAAGCTGCTCGAGGCCGAACTCGGCCAGGTGCTGCTGGTACGCAGCAAACCGGTACGCCCCACGCCCGCCGGACGCCGGTTGCTGCCCTATCTGGCACAGCTGCGGCTGATGGAGGCCGAGGCACGGCGGGCGCTGGCACCGCGCCAGGCGCACGGGCCGCTGCGCCTGGCGGTCGGCGTCAACGCCGATTCGCTCGCCACCTGGTTCATCGGCGCGGTAGCCGAGGTGGTGCGCGAGGAAGGCATCGTGCTCGACTGCGTGGTCGACGACCAGGACCACACCCACGCGCTGCTCGCCGACGGCGAGGTGCTCGGCTGCGTGTCCACCCGTGCCGACCCGATGCGCGGCTGCGCGGCCGAGCGGCTGGGCACCATGCCCTACCTGTGCGCCGGCTCGCCTGCGTTCCGCGCGCGCTGGTTCCCGCGCGGGCTGACGCGCGAAGCGCTGGCAAGCGCACCCGCGATCGTCTTCGGCCGCCACGACGACATGCACGAAGCCTTCCTGCAGCGCCACTTCGGGCTCGATGCCGGCCAGTATCCGCACCACGTCGTGCCCTCGTCCGAGGGCTTCATGGCCTTCGCGGTGGCCGGACTGGGTTACGGCTTCGTCCCCGAGATCCAGGCGCGCGCGCACCTGGCGCGCGGCGAGCTGGTCGACCTGGCGCCGGAGCGCGAGGACGTGGTGCTGTACTGGCACCACTGGCAGGTGCAGTCGCCGGTCATGGCGCGGCTGGCACAGGCGATCGGCGACGCCGCGGGACGCGCGCTCGGCGGCTGAAGGCGGGCCGGCGCCTCGAACGCCCGCCTCCGGCCGAACGGATCGGGCCCCGCGCGCAGTCCGCGTTCAGGCGACGCCGAACAGCGCGGCCACCGCCGGCGGGTTCGACGGGAACCAGAAGTGCACGTAGGACGCGGTGATCGACCCGCTGCGATACACCGCCTCGCCCGCGCTGCCGTCGGTGCCGTGCGCATGCCGCCAGGGCACGAGCGGGGTCTCGGTCTTCGAGTAGTGGAAGGTGTGGCCGCTCATCCGCCCCTGCGCCAGGTCGACCGCCTGCATGCCGAGCGCGGCGAGCCGCTGCTGCATCACCGCGCGGCCGGGCAGCAGACCGCCGAAGGCATGGGCGACGCCGGCCTTGTCGACGATGGTGTCGAGCAGGCTCATCAGCCCGCCGCACTCCGCCAGTACCGGCCTGCCGGCGGCGACGTGCGCACGCAGGTCGGCCCAGAAGGCGGCGTTGGCAGCCAGCGTCCCGCCGTGCAGCTCGGGGTAGCCACCCGGCAGCCACACCGCGTCGCAGGCCGTCGGCAAGGTCTCGCCCGCCAGCGGCGAGAAGAAGGCGAGCTCGGCGCCGAGCGCGCGCAGGGTGTCGACGTTGGCCGGATAGATGAAGCCGTAGGCCGCGTCACGCGCGATCGCGATGCGGCGGCCGGCGAGCAGGGGCGGGATCGCCGGCGCGCTGGCCGCGGGAAAATCGACCGCCGGCGGCAGTTCGGCCGCCCCCGTGACCTGGAGATGATCGGCCAGGCGGTCGAGGCGCGCGCCAAGGTCGGCGATCTCCTCCGCCTGCATCAGGCCGAGGTGGCGCTCGGGCAGCGCGGCATCGGCGTCACGCATCACCGCGCCGAACCACCGCATGCCGGCGGGCAGCGCGGCGCGCAGCATGTCGGCGTGGCGCGCACTGCCTACATGGTTGGCGAGCACGCCGGCAAAGGGCAGGCCGGGCTGGTAGTGGGCGAGGCCGTAGGCGACGGCGCCGAAGGTCTGCGCCATCGCGCGCGCGTCGATCACCGCCATCACCGGGATGCCGAAGCGGCGCGCGATGTCGGCGCCGGAGGGCTGGCCGTCGTAGAGGCCCATCACGCCCTCGACCAGGATCAGGTCGGACTCGCCTGCGGCCGCGTGCAGGCGCCAGGCGATGTCGGCCTCGCCGCACATGCCGAGATCGACGTTGTGCACCGGCGCGCCGCTCGCCACCGCGTGGATCTGCGGGTCGAGGAAATCCGGCCCGCACTTGAACACCCGCACCCGGCGCCCGAGCCGGGTGTGCAGGCGTGCGAGCGCGGCGGTGATGGTGGTCTTGCCCTGGCCGGAAGCGGGTGCGGCGATGAAGAGCGCGGGGCAGCGTGCGGCGCCGGTGGCGGAAGTGGCGCCCGGCGCGTCGCTGGGGGCGGCGTCGGGCGGGGTGTTCGATACGGGCACGGCTCAATCCTTGTCTTTCGGGTGCACGACCGCACAGCCGGCGTGCGGCAGCGGCGAGGACGGCGGCGGCTCGCCGGGATGGAACCAGGTCAGGCGCGGGTACAGGCTCACCACGTCGCCCACCACGGTCAGCGAGGGCGGACGGATGCCCTGGCGCAGCACCTCGTCAGCGAGCGTGGCGAGCTCGGCGCGGGCCACGCGCTGCGCGTGCGTGGTGCCGCGCTCGATGACCGCCGCCGGCGTGCTCGCCGGCAGGCCGTGGGCGACCAGCTGCGCGCAGATCTCCGCCAGGCGCGACACGCCCATGTAGATCACCAGCGTCTGGCCGCGGTGGGCGAGCAGCGACCAGTCGAGATCGAGCGCGCCGTCCTTGAGGAAGCCGGTGGTGAACACCACCGACTGCGCGTGGTCGCGATGGGTGAGCGGAATGCCGGCATAGGCCGCCACCCCGGCCGCCGCGGTGACGCCCGGCACCACCTCGACGGTGATGCCGGCGGCGAGCAGATCCTCCATCTCCTCGCCGCCGCGGCCGAAGATGAAGGGGTCGCCGCCCTTGAGCCGTAGCACGCGCTTGCCCGCCTGCGCCAGGCGCACCAGCAGCGCGTTGATCTCCTCCTGCGGCAGCGTGTGGTCGGCCGCCTTCTTGCCGACGTAGATGCGCTCGGCCGCGGCGGGCGCGAGGTCGATGATGGCGGGCGCGACGAGGTTGTCGTACACCACCGCGTCGGCCCCCGCCACCAGCCGCGCGCCGCGCAGCGTCAGCAGCTCCGGGTCACCCGGCCCGGCGCCGACCAGATAGACGTGGCCGGGCAGCGGCCCGGGGCGGAAGCTGGAGAGATCGGGCAGGCTCATGCGGCACCTTTCGTGTCTGTGTTGTGATTGAGTCTGGCAGCGGCAGCACGCATGCCCGCGGCAATGGCCACGAACACGTCTTCGGGAAAACCCGCTGGCAATGAAGCCTCCACACGGTCGAGGGCCGGCCCGACCTGCGCCAGAACCTCTTCGATGAGGTCTTCCATGTCCGCGCCGTACCCACACCTGTAGGCCGTGGCATTGAAGTGCCGGCGCTGGATGTCACGCAGGCGGTAATGAACATTGCGGCCACGGAGCGCCATCGCGAGCCGCAACCGCGCCGGATCGAGGCGGTTCGGCCCCGGCCCGGCCACAGGCCATGCCGACAGCACATCGTAAAGCGGTGCCAGCCTGTAGCGCCCGCCCGCCAGAAGAAAGAGCGAGAAGTTCTTCGCATGCCCGTCGGTCGCCGCGAGCAGCCAGAACAGCAGTTGCGCCTTCAACAGGATGCGCAGGTCGGTTGCGGGCGTCTCCGCACTCTGCAGGATGCGCGCGATGTCGACCAGGCCCGGCCCGCCATCGGCTTCATATTTCAGCGCGGGCGATGTCGCGGTCGCCTGGCAGAAATCCTCCTGCGGCAGGCGCAGCCAGTAATTTCCCGAGCGCGCCAGGCGTCGATCGAAGCGCTCGACGACGAGCACCTTCTGCTCACCGAAACGGGCGATCTCGCACGCGGCAACCGGCACGCCAAACTCTTCCAGCAGGCGCGCGCACAGCCATTCGTTCTCGACCGAGGTGCGCATGTCCGCCTGCCGGTTGCCGACCAGGCCGAGCGGGAGCTTGAAGATGTGCGTGGTGGGAGTGGCACCCAGCGGGCGGCACCACCGCCCCTCGTGCCGGGTCAGCGCGGTCTTCTCCTGCGCGCCGGCGATCGAGATACGAAACTCATCGGCATCGGCGGCCGCTCCGCCGAAAGCCCGCGCCGGCGCCGCCACTGCGGCGCGCAGCATGCGCTCCACGCCGGCCTCGTCCAGGGGCTCGACATCGATGCGGAACACCTCTCCGGGGAACGCGCCTTCAGGCAGCAGTTGTACGGCGCCGACGCAGTCGCGGCCGATCGCCTTCAGCAGGTCGAACGCCCCCTTGCTCGCGGTGTGGAAGCGGGCCTGCAGGCGGGCACGGATCGACTCGCTGTCGGGCAGCAGGTTGTCGAAATAATTACGCACACGGGCACCGCGCAGCGGCGGCGCATTCGCATCGAGAGGCATGGGCAGCGAGAGGGACAGGGGGCGCGCTTCGGCCGCCTCCATCCAGGCGCTTGCGTACTGGAAGCTGTCCTCCCCCTGCCCGCTGATGCGCCATTGCCCGACGTGCTGGCCGTTGGCCCAGACATCGAGCGCACGAGCGTGGGATCGGCGTCCTGCGGCTACCATTCGCTGTCGCCTCGTGGTGGGGGCTTGTCGCCAATCGCAAGCTCGAGTCCGAGCACTCCGGCCAAGGCGAGCAGACGGTCCAGGGTCAGTCGCTCGGGCCGCGACTCCAGTTCCGACAGGCGGTTCTGGCTGATGCCGAGCCGCGCCGCGACCTCGGCCTGCGACAAACCGAGCGCCTTGCGCCGCCCCACCAGAAGCTGGGCGGCTTGCTGAGGGGAATAGAGTCTGGACATCGCTTTTTATCGGATTTTTCGATAATTCCAGGATATCGACTTTCCCGCTAAATGCAAGAAATCGGCAAGCGCTGCAGCTCTGCAGCCCAGTCTCACCCCGGGCGCATCCGGAATCACAGCATCCAGCCTCGCTCACCACTCCATGCCGGGCATCGCCTTGATGCCGGCGGCAAAGGCGTGCTTGACCGGCGTCATGTCGGTCACGGTGTCGGCCGCCTCGACCAGCGCGGGCGGGGCGCCGCGGCCGGTGACGACGACGTGCTGCATCGTCGGCCGCGCCAGCAGGTCGGCGACGACCGTGTCGACCTCAAGATAGCGGTACTTGAGCGCGATGTTGAGCTCGTCGAGCACCACCAGGCCGACCGAGGGGTCCTGCAGCAGGCCGCGCGCCATGTCCCAGGCGGCTTCGGCGGTGGCGACGTCGCGGGCGCGGTCCTGGGTCTCCCAGGTGAAGCCCTCGCCCATCACGTGCCAGCTCACCCCCGGCTGGGCGCGGAAAAAGGCCTCCTCGCCGGTATCCGAGCGGCCCTTGATGAACTGCACCACGCCCACCTTCATGCCGTGGCCGAGCGAGCGCGCGACCAGGCCGAAGCCGGCGCTGGACTTGCCCTTGCCGTTGCCGGTGTTGACCAGCAGGACACCACGTTCGGCCTGGGCGGTGGCGATCTTCTCGTCCACCACCGCCTTCTTGCGCGCCATGCGCTCGTTGTGGCGGCTGTCGCGATCCTGTTCGCTCATGGTTTCGTCTGCTCCGCGAGTTGGGCGAGGCCGGTCAGCAGGGCCGGCCCCGGATGGAAGAAATGCCGCCCCTCGAGGGCGACGATCGGCACCGACACCAGGCCGAGTTCGGCACTGCAGTTTTCCGCATTGTCGGGCGTCAGCGAGACCAGCAGCTCGGGCTGGAAGCGCTCGATGGCGGCGACGATGCCGGGGACGTCCTCGCCGGGGCGCAGGTGGCGGATGCGCTCGGCGCTCTCCACCACCTCGAAGCCGGCATGGGCAAAGGCGTCGCCGACCATGTGGCCGCGGCCGAAGGAATACGGCTGCGCCGAGCACGCCGAGATCACCAGCACGCGCCTGCCGCCGCCGTGCACCGCCGCGGCCGCGGCGCGCCAGGCGCGCGCAAAGCCCTCCACCCGCGCCCGGGCGTCGGGGACGGCGGTCGCCTCGGCCAGGCTGAGCAGCATCGCCTCGGTGTCGGCCATCGAGCCGAAACCATCGACCTGCAGGATGCGCGCCTCCGGCTCGAAGATGTCGAGCAGGGCCGGATCGGTCCCCCGGGAGACGACGATCAGCCCGGGATCCAGCGCCCCGATGGCGCCGAGGTCGGGGTCCTTGACGCCGCCGGTGCGCGGCAGCTCGCGCGTGTCGTAGCGCGACACGCCGACGATGCAGTCGCCGCGCCCGAGCCATTCCAGCGCATCGGTGATGTAGGGCGACTGGCTGACGATGCGCGGGCAGGCCGCGGCGGCGGGCAAGGCCACAACGGCCAGCAGCAGGCCGCCCAGCAGGCGGCGAAGAAGGTGTTTCATCGGTGAACGCTCAATCCGGAAGAAAGACGACGCGCCCTTCGCTCTCGAAGCGACGCAGGGGATGGCCGAAGGCCTCGCTCAACAGCTCGGCGCGCAACACGGTGTCGCGGTTGCCCGCCTTCACGCCGCCGCGGCCGTCGAGCAGGATTATGTGGTCGGCGTAGCGCGCGGCGAGGTTGATGTCGTGCAGCACCATCACCGCGCCGTGCCGCGCCGCGCCGCCTTTCCCGGCGCCGCGAACGACGCTGCGGAACAGCTCGAGGGTGGCGATCTGGTAATGCAGGTCGAGGTGGTTGAGCGGCTCATCGAGCAGGAAGAGCTGCGGCGACTGCGCCAACAGGGTGGCGATCGCGACGCGCTGGCGCTCGCCGCCGGAAAGCGTGAGGACGTCGCGCGTCTCGAAGCCCTGCAGGCCGACGTCGGCCAGCGCCTGACGGGCGATGGCCTCGTCCTCGCTCGTCTCCCAGCCCCAGCGGCCGAGGTGGGGGTGACGGCCGATCAGCACCGTCTCCAGCACCGAGGCGGCGAAATGGTCCGGTTGCTGCTGGGGCAGCAGGCCGCGAAAGCGCGCCGCCTCCAGCGGCGACCAGGCCGCGTAGGGCAGGCCACCCAGGCGCACCTGCCCTACCGTGGGTTCGCGCAGCCCGGCCAGGGTGTGCAGCAAGGTGGTCTTGCCGGCACCGTTGGGGCCGAGCAGGGCCAGGCACTCGCCCGCCGCCAGGCTCAGGCTGAACTCGCAGCACAGCCAGCGCTCGCCCACCTGCAGGGCGAGACGCTCGGCCTCCAGCAGCGGCGGGCCGTCGGCGTACGCAGCGCTCACCGCGGATGCCTCGCGAGCAGGAACAGGAACACCGGCACCCCGATCAGCGCGGTGAGCACACCCACCGGCAGCTGCTGCGGCGCGAGCACGGTGCGCGCGGCGGTGTCGGCCAGCGTCAGCAGGATGCCACCGGCGAGCGCCGCGGCGGGGATCAGCACGCGCTGGTCGTTGCCGAGCGCCAGCCGCACCAGATGCGGGATGATCAGCCCGACGAAGCCCACCGAGCCCACCAGCGTGACCGCGGTCGCGGTCAGCAGCGAGGCCAGCACGTACAGGCCCATGCGCAGCCTGCGCACGCTCACCCCGAGCGCGCGGGCGTTCAGCTCACCGCGCGCGAGCACGTTGAGGTCGCGCGCGAACGGCATCACTGCGGCCAGCCCCAGCACCAGCACCCCCAGCCCCGGCCACGGCCGCGCCGCGCCGCTGGCATCGCCCATCAGCCAGAACAGCATCGACTGCACCCGCGTGTCGGGCGCCAGCGCCAGCATCAGCGTCACCGCCGCGCCGCAGCCGGCGGCGACGATGACGCCGGTGAGCAGCAGCCGCGTCTGCGTCCAGCTGCCGTCGCCATGCGCCAGACCGAAGACGAGCAGCATCGCGGCGAGCGCACCGCCGAAGGCCAGCGTATCGACCCAGATCGAGGCCGCGCCGAGCGTGATCGCCGCCAGCGCCCCCACCGCCGCGCCGCCGGAGATGCCCAGGATGTACGGATCGGCAAGCGGATTGCGCAGCAGCACCTGCATCAGCGCGCCGGCGGTGGCGAGCAGGCCGCCGCAGACGAAGGCGGCGACCGCACGCGGCAGGCGCAGCTCGCGCACGACGTCGGCGGCCATGCCCTCGCTGCCGGCGAGGGCGGCAAGGGCCTCGGCCAGGCCGATCGGCATGTCGCCCGCCACCAGGGCCCACAGCAGCGCCAGCGCCGCCGCCGACAGCAGGCCGGCGGCGAGCAGCACGGGGTGGTGGCGGCCCGGCCGCATCAGGAGCCGGCCACCGGGGACGTGGTGACGCTGGGTGGCGACGAGCATCGCGCCTTAGTGCATCGCGTAACGCACGGCCACGAAGGCGTTGGCCCCCTGGGTGCCGTAGTTCTGGGCAAGCTCGTAGTCCTTGTCGAGGATGTTGTTGGCGCGCACTTCCACGCTCCAGTCCGGCGCCAGCGCGTAGTGCACATAGGCGTTCAGCAGGCCGTAGCCGCCCATGCGGTTGGCCGCGCTGTTCGGAATGCGATCATACCGCCGGCCCTGCCCGTTCCATTCCATCCCCCAGGTCCACGGCCCCATGGCGCGCTCGATGCCGAGCGAACCGCCGATGCGCGCGCGGCGGCCGAGTTCGTCGCCGCTTGCCTTGTCCTCGGCGTCGAGGAAGTCGACGGTGGCGCGCACGCGGTAGTCACCCAACATCGCGCTGGCAGCCAGCTCGACGCCCTGGATCGACGCCTGCGCGACGTTCGCCGGCGCCCAGGCGCTCATCGGATCGGCCGGATCGAGCGGCGCCCAGGCGATCAGGTTCTTGATGCGGTTGTTGAAGTAGGTGGCGCTCGCGCGGGTGCCGTCGCGCTCCCACACCAGGCCGACCTCGCGGTTCAGGGCCTCCTCGGGCCGCAGGTCCGGATTGCCGCCCCAGGGGAAATAGAGGTCGTTGAACGTCGGCGCCTTGAACGCGGTGCCGATGCTGGCGCGCGCGCGCCACTCCGGGCTCAGGCGATAGCCATAGGCGAGCGCGCCCGTGGTCTTGCTGCCGAACTGCGAATCCTCGTCGTGGCGGGCATTGAGCTGCAGGTGGTGACGGTCGAACTGCCCGCTCCAGCCGAGCAGCAGGGAGTTGGTGTAGCGGCTGGTCTTGGCGTAAGCGGAGCTGGAGTCGACCTCCTGCTCGAGGTACTCGTACGCGGCCAGCAGGGAGCCGGCGCCCAGGGCGATGTCGTGCTGCCAGGTGAGCTGGCGCTGCTCGGTGTCGAAGACGGATCGATCGTTGAGGTCGGCGCGGTTGCGCGATTCGTCGGCGCCGTAGCCGAAGCGCAGCGTGCTGGTCCAGTCGGCGGCGAGCTGGTTGCGCATGTGCAGGCCGAGCGAGCTGGTGCGCTTGTCGAGGTAGGAGTCGAACACCTTGGCGTTGTCGTACCAGTTGCGCAGATCCGAGTGCAGCACGGTCAGGCCGATCTCGTCCGCCTCGCGGAAGCCGAGCGACACCGAGCCGCTGAAGTACTCGTTGCGGAAACCGTCGTCGTCGCCATCGCTGCCGCGTGTGGAGTTGGGCTTGGCATCGATGCCGTCGCTGCGCTCGGTGCCGGCCGACACGTTGTAGCGCAGGCGCTCGGCCCCGCCCGCCAGCGTCGCCCCCAGCGTGCGCGCCCCGTCGGTGCCGATGCCGGCGCGCACGCTGGGCTGAAAGCCTTCGCGGCCCTTGCGCGTGAACACCTGGATCACGCCACCGATGGCGTCCGACCCGTAGAGCGCGCTCGCCGGGCCGCGCAGGATCTCGATGCGCTCGATCAGCTCGAGCGGAATGGTCTCCAGCGTGGGGGCGCCGTTGGTCGCCGATCCCACGCGCACGCCATCGATCAGCAGCAAGGTGTGGCCGGAGTTGGCGCCGCGGATGTACACACTGCTGTTGGCGCCGGGGCCGCCACTGCTGGACACCTGAACGCCGGGACGGCCCGCCAGCAGCTGCACCAGGCTGGCATTGCCGGCGCGCGCGATCTCGTCGCGGTCGATCACGTCGACGCTGGCAAGCGCCTCGTCGGCAGTGATGGGCTGGCGGGTGGCGGTGACGACGACGTGGTTGAGCTGGGCATCGTCGGCCTGGGCCGGGACAAACGGGTAAGCGAGCGCGCACGCGGACACGAGCGCGGAGAGGCGGATCTTCATTGTTTGAACTCCCTTCGCCATGCCGCGCGTCCCCGCACGCCATGGCAACTTCACCTGGACGCACCGACAGCGTGGGAGAACCGAAGAGAGCAAGACAAACCGCGCCCGTCGCCGCCACCCCGCGGCACATCCGCCAATTCGCGTTCCGGCCGGTCTCCGGGCTCGTGCGCTGTGCCGGCCCGAGGGCCGGACGGGCGGGTCGCCTTCCCGGGAGTGGAGTCCCAGTGGCTGCATGACACGCCTTGCGCGCACTTACCGTTGCGGGGGCAGCATAGGCATTGCGGCCTCGTTTGCGAGGGGCCGCGCACCTGTTTCCCGTTTAACCCTGGGCGAGAAACGCCCGTGGGCACCGATAACGCGCCACCCCTTCCGGGGCAGTGGGGGCGGATGATACCGTACGGGGCAGTATCGTGCACTGCAATAAAACACAGCCCTTGCAGCGATAAGACCGAGCTATGGAAACGAAGCACCCATGACCTGCGAACTCATCCTCGGCGGCGCCCGCTCGGGCAAGAGCCGCGAAGCCGAACGCAGCGCCGCCGCATCCGGCCTCGCCGTCACCGTCATCGCCACCGCCGAGGCGCTCGACGCGGAGATGGCCGCGCGCATCCGCCGCCATCGGGCCGACCGCCCCGCCGGCTGGCGCACCGTGGAGGCGCCGGTCGCGCTCGCCGACGCGCTGCGCGCCGAAGCGGCGCCCGAGCGCTGCGTGGTGGTCGATTGCCTCACGCTGTGGCTGAGCAACCTGCTGATCGACGCGGATCGACTGCCGCCGGGAGCCAGCGCGGACGAGCTGCCGCTGTTCCGCCGCGAGCGCGACGCCCTGCTCGCCACCCTGCCCAAGCTGCCCGGCCGCGTCATCCTGGTCGCCAACGAGGTCGGACTCGGACTGGTGCCCGAGACGCCGCTGGGGCGCCTCTTCCGCGACGAGGCCGGACGACTCAACCAGGCCGTGGCCGCGCGCTGCCCGCGCGTCGTGTTCGTCGCCGCCGGGCTGCCACTGGTGCTGAAGCAGGGCTAAACTTCCACGCGCGCCAAGCGCCCGTCATCCGTCGGACATCGCCGACGCCGGGCGTGACGCCCCCCTGCGCTGCCCAACCTCGGAACCACCTCGCCGCATGACGCCCTTCGCCATCGCCCCGCCCGACACCCTGCTCGCCGCCGCGCTGCAGGACAAGATCGATCGCAAGACCAAGCCGCTCGGCGCGCTCGGACGGCTCGAGCCGCTCGCCCATCAGATCGGCCTCATCCAGCAGACGCTCACCCCCGCGCTCCAGCAGCCGCACATCGTCGTCTTCGCCGGCGACCATGGCGCAGCCAGGGCGGGCGTGTCGGCCTACCCGCAGGACGTGACCTGGCAGATGGTGGAGAACTTCCTCGCCGGCGGCGCGGCGATCAACGTGTTCAGCCGCCAGATGGGCCTCGGGCTGACCGTCGTCGATGCCGGCGTCAACCACGACTTCGGCAGGCGCGGCGGCCTGATCGACGCCAAGATCGCGCCGGGCACCGCCAACTACCTGCAACAGCCGGCGATGACCGCCGCCCAGCGCGACGCGGCGCTGCAGCGCGGACGCGAGATCGCCCATGCGCTCGCCGGCAACGGCTGCAACTGCGTCGGCTTCGGCGAGATGGGCATCGGCAACACCGCATCGGCGTCGCTGATCACCCACTGCCTGGTAGGCGCGGAGCACGACGCCGACCTGTACACCGTGACCGGCCGCGGCACCGGGCTGGACGACGCCGGCCTGTTCCACAAGCGCACCCTGCTGGCGCAGGCGCTGGAGCGCGGCGGACGGCCGCGCTCGGGGCTGGACGTGCTCGTCGAGTACGGCGGCTTCGAGATCGCGATGATGGCGGGCGCGATGCTCGGCGCCGCCGAGAAGCGCATGCTGATCCTCGTCGACGGATTCATCGTCACCGCCGCCCTCCTCGTCGCCCACGCGATCCAGCCCAAGGTGCTCGCCTACTGCGTGTTTGCCCACCGCTCGCAGGAGCCCGGCCACCGCGTGCAGCTCGACCACCTCGACGTCGAACCGTTGATGGAGCTCGACCTGCGCCTGGGCGAGGGCACCGGCGCCGCGCTCGCCCTGCCGCTGGTGCAGGCGGCGGTGAATTTCCTCAACGAGATGGCGAGCTTCGAGTCGGCGGGGGTCAGCACGCAGACTTGAACGCGCGCTGCCCACGAAGAGGCTGTCGCGGGAGCAACTGTCTGTGGGAGCGGGCTTGCCCGCGAATGCGGCGCTTGAGCTGGCGATGTTCGCGGGCAAGCCCGCTCCCACAGATCTCCCACAGATCTCCGAAAAATCTCCCACAAACCTCCCGCAAACCTGCACCGCCTGATGCGCGAACCGCTCGCCCGCTTCTTCACCGCCCTCGGCTACTTCACCCGCCTGCCGGTACCGGCCTGGGTGGCGTGGTCGCCCGAGCGCCTCGCCCGTGCCGGCGCCTGGTTGCCGCTGGTGGGCTGGGTGGTCGGCCTTGCCGGGGCCGCGGCGCTTTACGCGCTCGCCCAGGTGCTGCCGGCGAGCCTGGCGGTGATCCTGTCGATGGCGCTCACCATCCGCCTGACCGGCGCGCTGCACGAGGACGGCTTCGCCGACGCCTGCGACGGGCTGGGCGGCGGCTGGGACAAGGCGCAGATCCTGGCGATCATGAAGGACTCGCGCATCGGCAGCTACGGCGCCATCGGCATCGTGCTGATGCTGCTCGCCAAGGCGGCGGCGCTGATCGAACTGGCCGCCAGCGGCCCGGCCACCGCCGCGATCGCGCTCCTCGTCGCCCATCCACTGTCGCGCCTCGCCGCGGTCGGCGTGCTGCACGCCCTGCCCTACGCGCGCAGCGACGACAGCAGCAAGGCCGCCGCGCTCGCGCAGCGGCTGAGCCACGGCGAACTCATCCTCGCCGGCCTCTGCGGCCTGCTGCCCGCCTTCGTCCTGCTCGCCCCGCTGCAGGGGCTGAGCGCGCTGGGGCTGGCGGCGCTCCTCACCCT
This sequence comes from Thauera sp. JM12B12, assembly GCF_039614725.1. NCBI lineage: Bacteria > Pseudomonadati > Pseudomonadota > Betaproteobacteria > Rhodocyclales > Zoogloeaceae > Thauera > Thauera sp. JM12B12. The sequence goes on from NZ_CP154859.1 coordinate 3,805,632, forward strand.
CTGGCTCGCCCGCCTCTTCCTGCGCCGCCTCGGCGGCCACACCGGCGACCTGCTCGGCGCCGTGCAGCAGGCGGCGGAGCTGGCGTGCTACATCGGCATCCTGGCCCACTGGGCCTGAGCACGCGCCACGCGCCGGCCCCTGCACCCCATGCAACTCCACCTCATCCGCCACCCCCGCCCCGCCGTCGAGCCGGGCGTCTGCTATGGCCAGACCGACGTCGGACTCGCCGAGTGCCCGGTCGCGGTCGCCGCGCGCCTGCGCCCGCTGCTGCCCGAATCCTTCACCCTGCACGCCAGCCCGCTCGCGCGCGCGCGCTTGCTCGCGCAGGAACTCGGCACGCCGCACGTGGACGACCGGCTCATGGAAATCCACTTCGGCGACTGGGAAGGCCGCACTTTCACCGACATCGGCAGCGCGATCGACGACTGGGCGGCCGACCCGCTCGGCTTTCGCGCGCCCGGCGGGGAGTCGCCGCGCGAGATGGCCGCACGGGTGCTGGCCTGGCTGGAAGAGATCAGGCACGGCCCGGGCTGCGCGCCGCAGACCGCCTCTTCGGGAAATGGAAATAGGGGACAAACCCCAATTTCACCAGTTTCAGAATCTGCGCCGCGGGCCGAGAAACGCCCTGTGGGAGCGGGCTTGCCCGCGAATGGCTCGTCGATTGGAGATTCGCGGGCAAGCCCGCTCCCACGGGAGGCACCCCCACCCGCCGAGAATGTCGTCGTCGTGGCCCACGGCGGCCCGCTGCGCGCCATCGCCGGCCACCTGCTCGGCATGCCACCCGAGCGCTGGCTGGGGCTGGACTTCGGCTGCGGACTGGTGACGCGAATCGATGTGGAAAGCTGGGGGGTGGTGTTGAAGTGGTTCAACCGCTGAGGCAGGAGAAGCCCGCCATGACCGTCCTCTGGCTCATCACCGACAACAAGCCCGGCCACCGCAGCCAGTTGCAGGGACTGGCGCAGGCGCTGGCGGCGCGTACGGCGGTCGAGACGCACTGGATCGACGCCCCGGCCGGTCGCAGCGCGCTGTGGCAGTGGCTCGCCGGCCGCTTCCCGCCCGGCGCCACGCGGCCGGATCCGGACCTGATCCTCGTCGCCGGCCACCGCACGCACCTGGCTGGCCTGGCCGCGCGACGCGCACGCGGCGGCACACTCATCGCGCTGATGCGGCCCAGCCTGCCGCTGGGCTGGTTCGACTTGTGCGTGATCCCGCAGCACGACAAGCCGCCCGCTCGCGCCAACGTCGTCGCCACCCGCGGCGTGCTCAACACCGCCCGCCCCAGCCCCGAGCGCGCGGCTGACAAGGGCCTGTTCCTGATCGGCGGACCGTCCAAGCACCATGGCTGGGACACCCCCGGCCTGCTCGCCCAGATCGACGCCATCCTCGCCGCCACGCCGGCGATGCGCTGGACGCTGACCACCTCGCGCCGCACCCCGGCCGAGACCGAAGCCGCACTGCTCGCCCTGCGCGAACGCGGCGTCGACGTGCGTCCGGTGCGCGACACCCCGCCCGGCTGGGCGATGGAACAGGTGGCGCGCAGCGCGCAGGCCTGGGTGACCGAAGACAGCGTGTCGATGGTCTACGAGAGCCTCACCGCCGGCGCCGCCACCGGCCTGCTCGCGGTGCCGCGGCTGGGCGAGACGCGCATCACGGCGGGGGTGGCCGATTTGCAGCGCGAGGGCTTCGTCACCAGCTTTGCGGATTGGCAGCGTGAAGGCGCCCTGCACGCGCCGCCGACCCGCCTGAGCGAAGCCGAGCGCGTGGCGGCGGTCGTGCTGTCGCGCTGGCCGCAATAGCGCGCCGCTCACCGTGCGGAACGATCCGCCTTGATCGCATCTCATATGCGATACATAATCCGCACCCAGTAAGCGAGGAAGCCATGGCACAGAGTTCAATGCTCCACATCCGCGTCGACGACGAAACCAAGACCCAGGCCACTGAGGCGCTGGCCGCCATGGGTCTGTCGATGTCGGACGCCGTGCGCATCTTCCTCAAGCGTGTCGTCAACGACCAGGCTTTTCCGCTCGAGCTCAAGGTCCCCAACGCCGAAACACGCGCCGCCATGGAAGAGGCACGCGCCATGATGAAGGCTCGCCAGGCAGGTTTCGGATCAACCGACGCCCTGTTCGATGAGCTCGAAAAAGCCCGCTAAAAACAAGCGGGCATCGCTGCCGCGCGCCGCGGATTTCAGCAAGGGCTTCCATAAGGACTGGGAACGCCTGGGCCGTTCGGGCCGCTTCGACCTCAAGCGGCTCAAGGAGGTCATGCTGTTGCTCGTCGCCAACGACGCCCCGCTCGGCCCCGAGTGGTTCGACCACCCGCTCAAGGGCGACTGGGCCGATCACCGCGAATGCCACGTCGGCGGCGACTTCCTGCTCATCTACACCGCCGACGAAAAGCAGATCACCTTCGTCCGCGCCGGCACGCACACGGACCTCTTCGAGGGTTGAAGCGCAAATGAAGCCCCTCAAGGTCCTGCAACTGCTCCCCGCGCTCGACAGCGGCGGCGTCGAGCGTGGCACGCTGGAGATCGCGCGCGCGCTGGTCGCGGCCGGGCATGAATCGGTGGTGCTGTCCAAGGGCGGGCGGCTGGTCGAGCAGCTGCAGCGCGAAGGCTCGCGCCACATCGCGCGCGACCTCGGGCGCAAGTCGCCGGCCACCTTCCTGCACTACCGCGCGCTGCGCAAACTCTTCGAGGCCGAGCGCTTCGACATCGTCCACGCCCGCTCGCGCCTGCCCGCCTGGGTGGCGTGGCTTGCGTGGCGCGGCATGCCGGCGGGCGCCCGGCCGCGCTTCGTCACCACGGTGCATGGGATGCACTCGGTGAGCCGCTACAGCGCGATCATGTGCGCCGGCGAGCGGGTGATCGCGGTCAGCGACACGGTGCGCGACTACATCCGTACGCATTACCCGGCCAGCCGCTGGCCGCATCTGGCGGACGAGCGCATCACGGTGATCCCGCGCGGCATCGACCCGGCGGAGTTCCCACGCGACTACCAGCCGGCGGACGAGTGGCTGGCGCGTTTCCATGCCGAGTTCCCGCAGATCGGCCAGCGCAAGGTGCTGACGCTGCCGGGGCGGCTCACCAGACTGAAGGGGCATCACGACTTCATCAGCCTCGTCGGCAGGCTGGTCGCCGACGGGCTGGACGTGATCGGGCTGGTGGTCGGTGGCGAGGACCCCAAACGGCCGGGCTACGCGAAGGAAATCCGCGAACGCGTGCAGGCGGAGGGGCTGGGCGAGCGCATCGTGTTTATCGGTCACCGCAGCGACGTGCGTGAGATCTACGCGATCTCGGACTGCGTGCTGAGTTTGTCCTCCACACCGGAATCCTTCGGGCGCACGGTGCTCGAGCCGCTGGCGATGGGGCGGCCGGTGGTGGGGTATGCGCATGGCGGGGTGGCGGAGATCCTGGGGGAGCTGTTTCCGCATGGGGCGGTGGCGAAGGGGGATGTAATCGCCGCGAGCCAATGCGCACTGGCGACCGTGCGCGGCGAAACGCCAGCGGTATCGCTCAACACGCGCTTTCTGCTCGAGCACATGCAGGCGCACACAATTAAACTCTACCGCGACCTCAATCAAGCCTGAGCGCGTATTAGCAGGTTGTTGATTTAGCCAGATCCGAGCACTGGCAAGGCTTTCCCGGACGTTGCAATACGATCTGCATTACCACTCCAATTGTTCCGATGCGCGGCGCCGACCATAAACAAAGCCCCCTGTTCAGCTACGTCAATCTCGAGGATCGAATTCCCCGAGACCACCCGCTGCGTCGCGTGAAGGTGCTCGCCGATCTGGTCTTGCGTTCGATGTCTGCGCATTTCGATGCGCTCTATGCCGAAGGCGGACGTCCCTCGATTGCGCCGGAACGATTGCTGCGGGCCTCACTGCTGCAATGCCTGTTTTCGATCCGCTCGGAACGTGCGCTGGTCGAGCATATCGATTTCAACATGATGTACCGCTGGTTCGTCGGGCTGACGCTGGACGAGGCGATCTGGGATCACTCGACGTTCTCGGCCAACCGCGAGCGCCTGCTCAAGGAAAGCGTGATGCGCGAGTTCTTCGGCGGCGTGGTGGCGATTGCCGAATGGGCCGAGCTGGTGTCCGACGAGCATTTCAGCGTCGATGGCTCGTTGCTGCGGGCTTGGGCCTCGCACAAGAGCATGGTCGCACGCGACGGCTCGGACGAGCCACCCGGACCGGATCAGGGGCGCAACCCCGAGGTCGATTTCCGGGGCAAGAAACGCTCGAACGCGACGCATGTTTCGCGCACCGACCCCGAGTCCCTGTTGGCGAGCAAGGGCGGCGGTATGGCGTTTCTGAGCTACACCACGCATGCACTGGCCGAGAACCGGCACGGGCTGATCGTCGATGTGCACACGACTCCAGCCACCGGGACCGCCGAACGTGAGGCCGCGCTGGTGATGGTCAAGCGCAGCATCAAGCCGGCGAGCGGGGGCCGCAAACCCACCGTGGCTTCAGATCGAGGTTACGACACCGCCGACTTCGTGGACGCCCTGACGGCACTGGGGATTGCCCCGCACGTGGCAGCCAAGAGCCAAAGCAGTGCCGTGCCCGAGCACATCAAGACCACCGAAGGCTACAAGGTCAGTCTGCGTCGTCGAAAGATGATCGAGGAAGCCTTCGGCTGGGTGAAGGACATCGGCACGCTGCGCCGTTTGATGGCACGCGGCCTGGACAAGATTCGCGTGCATGCACTGCTCAATTTCGCCGCGTACAACCTGACGCGATTGGGCAATTTGTTGGCGTCGTAATTCGTTGGCGCTCGCGCGCCATTCGAAGTGCGGCATGGGATAGGAAACAACGTCTGGCTCTATGCCGTTTCCAGTGGAAATTGACTTCTCAACAAACATGACGATCGGTGGTACAACCGCCCGACACTGACGCCGACCTCGCATCCGATGAGCCACCAGATCGAAGCCCTCTTCACCACCGCACTCGGCCTGCAGCCGCCCTGGCACGTTGCCAAGGTCGAGCTCAACACCGGCAAGCGGCGCATCGACTTCGAGGTCGAGCACACCGGCAAGCGTGCGGCCTGCCCGGCGTGTGGAGTCGAGCATCAGTTGATCCATGACCGGGTACGCCGTAGCTGGCGGCACCTGGACTTCTTCCAGTTCGAAGCGTGGTTGCATGCCGAGGTGCCGCGCGTGCAGTGCACGGGCTGCGGCAAGACCACGCAGTTGCCGGTGCCATGGGCGCGCGAGGGGAGCGGCTTCACCTTGCTGTTCGAAGCGCTGGGCTTGTCGCTGTGCCGGGCGCTGCCGGTACGCCAGGCCGCCAATCAGATGCGGGTGGCGGCCAAGCGTTTGTGGCGGCGTGTGCGCCACTACGTCGAGGTGGCGCGCGCCAAGGACGACATGTCGGGCGTGCGCCATGTGGGCATCGACGAGACCAGCGTCAAGCGGGGTCACCAGTACATCACCGTGGTGCATGATCTGGCGGCCAAGCGTCTGCTGTTCGCCTGCCCGGGCCGTGACCATCAAACCTTGGCGGCCTTCGCCGACGACCTGCGCGCGCATGGCGGCGATCCGGCCACGATCGAGCACGCCTGCATCGACATGAGCGCGGCCTACGCCAAGGGGATTGGCCAGTCGCTGCCCAACGCGCAGATCAGCTACGACCGCTTTCACGTCGTTGCGCTGGCCAATGCGGCGATGGATGAGGTGCGCCGTGAGGAGATGCGCAGTTCGGCGGCGGCGGTCCGCGAGGCGGTCGGCGCGCACAGCAAGAAGACCCTTCGCCAGTTGCTTTGGGGCATGCGAAAGGATGCGGCGAGTTGGACTCGCGCACAGTTCGAGGCGATGCACTGGCTGCAGCGCTCGAACCTGAAGAGCGCGCGGGCCTGGCGACTCAAGCAGGCCCTGCGGCTCGTCTACAGCGAGGCGCGTGACAGTAACAGCGAAGCGGTCGCCCTCGGGGCACTGACGAAGTGGATGAGTTGGGCTCGACGCTCGCGGCTGGAGCCGTTCAAGCGCCTGGCTGCCACGTTGAAGGAACATCTCGGTGGCGTCGTGCGCGGCATGCTCGACGCGCGCAGCAACGACTACGTCGAAGCGATGAATGGATTGCTGCAACAGGCCAAGACCGCCGCTCGAGGCTTCCGGGACCCCGAGAACTTCATCGCGATTGCCTACCTGCGCATGTCCAAGCTCGAACATCTACCGAACAACCCCTTGGTGCCGGCCATCCCCCGCCAGGGCAATCGCACCGACTTCGCATACGCCAATGCAATAACTCGTTAACTTTCATGACCTTGCGAGACCCCTGTTCACATTGTCATAAATTGTGTAGTTTCCTACCTTTTTGGGCATCCCATGAAGGCAGGAAACGTCATGCCGCTGACGCAGGTGTTCGTCTCGATTTCCGACCCGCGCAGCGCGCGGCATGCGCGCCACGACTTGGCCGAGTTGCTGACGGTGGCGGTATGCGCGGTGCTGTCGGGTGTCGACGACTTCGTCGACATCGAGCTGTGGGCCGAGGCCAAGATCGACTGGCTGCGAGGCTTCATGAAGCTTGAGCACGGCATCCCGTCTCACGACACGATCGGACGCGTGTTCGGCCTGATCGCGCCGGACGAGTTCGAGTCGGCGTTCCGGCGCTGGGTCGGCATGGTGGTACCGGCGCTGGCCGGAGATACGGTCGTGGCCATCGATGGGAAGACCAGCAGGCGCTCGGGCGGCAAGGGCAAGACCGACGCCAGCCCGTTGCACCTGGTGAGCGCGTTTGCGGCTGGCATGGGCGTCGTGCTGGGCCAGACGGCGACCGCTGAGAAGTCGAACGAGATCACCGCGATTCCCGAGCTGCTCGCCAAACTGGCGATCGAGGGCTGCGTGGTGACGATCGACGCAATGGGCACCCAGACCAAGATCGCCCGCACGATCCGCGAGCGCGGCGCGCATTACGTGCTGTGCGTGAAGGAGAACCATCCGAACCTGCACGATTCGATCCTGTTTGCCGACATCGATCCGCGAGGGCCGCTGACGCCGAGCTCGACCCATGAGACCACGATCAAGGACCACGGTCGCATCGAGATCCGTCGATGCTGCGCCTACGCCGCGATCGATCGCCTCTACAAGTCCGAGGACTGGCAGGATCTGACAAGCTTCGCGGTGGTCGAGCGCATTCGCACCGTGGGCGAACACACCAGCACCGAGCGCGTCTTCTACATCAGCAGCCTGCCCGCCGACGCCGAGCGCATCGCTCGGGCCGTACGCAGCCACTGGGAGGTGGAGAATCGGCTTCACTGGTGTCTGGATGTGCAGTTCAACGAGGATCAGTCACGGGTGCGCAGCGGCTATGCCGCCAACAATTTCGCCATCGTTCGTCACATCGTGATGAACCTGCTGCGGCTCAACACGACGCGCAGGGCGAGCATCAAGTCCAAGCGCATGCTGGCGGCGACGATTGACGAATTTCGTGCCGAGCTGCTTGGAGTTATGACATGAAGGTGCGATTGCCCTGCATCCCCCGCGACTACGGGCGCTACCGTCATGTTTGTTGAGAAGTCAATTTCCACTGGAAACGGCATAGAGCCCAACGTCTTTGCAGCGACGGGAGCGCTGCTGAATTGCGGTAGCGGAATCGGCTCGAAAGACGGCTGGAAAGTGCTTCATGCCAAACCACGCCCGGGTTCTTCAGCGTCGATTTTTCCCAGCCAAGCTGGAAACCGAAGGTGTCGGTTCAATTTTCAACACCCTGTTAGGCCCGATCGACCCGCAGTATCCCCAGGATCGCAGATAAATTGAACATCACCATCGTCATGGCCGGGTACGGTGAAGGCGGCCTTGAAAAGCACGTGGTCGAACTGGCAAACGGCCTGATGCGCCACAAGAACGGCATCCAGGTCAGCGTCATCGCAGACCCGATGTACGGCGCGCGTTTCGCACAAGGTGTCACCTTCATGCCTTTTGCATTCTCGAGCAGCCGGCGAAACCCGATTGCGCTGTTCCGGCTCTGGCGCACGATGAGACGCACCCGTCCAGATATCGTCCACGCCCATGGCAACAAGGCGGCTAGCATGGTTGGACGCCTGCTTCCCCTGCTCAAGGTCCGCAGCGTGGCAACCTTGCACAGCCGGAAGAAGAACGTCCGCATGTTTCATGCATTCGAACGCGTCATCGCCGTCAGCCAAGTATCCACCGTAAACGTCGCGCATCCGGCGGTCCGCATCGTCTATAACGGTGTTGCGCTTCCCGACGGCCATGCTATGGCGTCGGACGAAGCCTGGCATCACGCGCCGCGCGGCAAACGCGTCATCGCAGTGGGTCGCCTCGTCCCCGTCAAGGGCTTTGACCTGCTGATCGAGGCCTGGCGCACAATCGATGCATCCCTGCTCATTCTCGGCGAAGGCTTCGAGCGCCCTCGCCTGGAACAACTGATCGTTAGCAACGGCCTGAGCGACCGTGTTCGGCTGGCAGGGCACCAGTGCGACGTCCTGCCATACATGCGCAGTGCCGACCTCATGGTCATCTCATCCCGCTACGAAGGCTGCCCATACGTGCTGATTGAGGCGCTGCAGCATGACCTACCCGTGGTGTCGACCCGTGTCGGTGTCATGCCAGAGCTGCTGCCCGCCCAGGCACTCTGCGATGTGGAGGACCCCGGTTCGCTGGCCGGCACGATCAAGTCGGCACTAAAGGATTCAGGAGCCTTCAGGGCACAGTTCCACGCCGCATTCAGCCACGCACGCACGCATCTGACGCTGGACAGCATGATCGAGAACACGCTTTCCGTTTATCAAGAACTCATCTGACCCGCTACGCATGCAACGCGAAACAACGATCGTCAAATTCCTCAGCCGCCTCAACCCGGCCGAGTGGCAACGCTATTTCAGCAACGCAAGGATGCGATGGGGCAACTGCCAATTCACCTTCGAACGCGATGCGGACACCTACGATTGGCTCGTCGTCTATGACGATCTGCCGCCGCATGCGGGACAAAACCGCAAGCAGGCGCTCGAACACGTGCGCAGCCATCCGCACAACACCGTGCTGATCACGACCGAGCCGGAATCCATCAAGACATACGGCAAGGGCTATACGGCCCAGTTCGGCCATGTCCTCACCAGCCAGCCGGCGTGGGCCCTGCCGCACCCCCGCCGCCACTACCAGCACGCAGCCAACCACTGGTTTTACGGCAGCGCACAAGGACACTGGAAATCCCATGCCGAGATGCTGGCGGGCCCCGCCCTCGCGGACAAAACCCGGGACCTATCCTGCGTATTTTCCCCGAAGCAGCAGACGCATACGCTCCACGCCCAGCGCTTCCATTTTATCCAACGCCTGACCGAGTTGTTGCCCGACATCACCCTTTTCGGGCGTGGCGCGATTCCGATGGACGACAAGGCGGAAGCCCTGGCGCCGTTCCGCTATCACGTCGCGGTCGAAAATCATGTCGCCCCGCATCACATCACCGAAAAACTGACCGACGCCTTTCTGGGGCGCTGCCTCCCTTTTTACGCTGGCGCACCGAACGCCACTGACTACTTCCCGGCCGACAGTTTCATCCCGCTCGACATTCACAACCCCGATGGCGCTGCCCGCGTGATCGCCGACGCCATCCGCAACAATGAATGGGCACGACGGCTACCCGCCATCGATGAAGCCCGGCGCCGCGTCCTCGAGCGCGAAAATCTTTTTGCAATCATTACCCGGATCATCGAGGCGGCAGAAGCCCGCGAGACGCAAGCCGCAAGCGACAAAAGGGCGCCCCGCACCCTGTACGGACGGCATGCCTGGCGCACGCGGCACCCGATCGCTGCGCTCGGCTTCGTTCTGGAAAAACTCCGCGTGCGCCTGAGGTCGCGAAAGAACCTGCGCCAATCCAGGCCGGCATGAAATGGTCGTGACAAGACAAACCCTTTCGGCCAGGCTGGCCGCGCTTCGGTCGGCTTTCCTGAGGCTCGGCTGGCTGGCCCCGGCGCTTTTCCCCGTCGCCAACATCGGCGGACGCGGGCTTTTCAACACGCTGTTCTTTGGCTACATCTTATGGGCACTGCTCGCCCTGTCGCACCTGCGGCGCAAGGACCTGATTGAAGGCGGCAAGCACCTTGCGATGCTCGGATGCGCCTACGCACCAAGCATTTTTATTGCCGAGGATGCAGCGCGTGCGATCAAGATCTGGGCGACGGTCCTGCTCTACATGAGCACGGGCGCTATCACCTATGCCGTCCTGCGAGACGACCCCAAAAAAATCACCCCGCTCTTGCGCGCCCTTGCCATCGGCGCGCTCGCTGCGCTCACAGCGTGCTATCTCGATCTTTTCAAGACTGCCCTGACCAGCGAAAACTTCGTCCCGCGCCTCGATCTGCGCACCGTGGACCTCGTCATCTTCGCGCCTTTCCTGGTCGGATATAGCATCAGTACGCCACACACCTCATGCACGCTGACGAAAGCGTTGGCGGCGTATGCGCTCACGGCCGGCATGGTCATCTTTGCAGACGAACGTACGACACTGGTCAGTTTTCTTGCCGCGTCCGTCACACTGTGCCTGCTGGTTACGCGGATTTCCGCCTTGCGGGTCCTGGCCTCCGGACTTGCGCTGCTGGCGCTGGCCATAGTCCTGAATGGCGATGCCCTGCTGCGCGGGCTGGAGCTTGGTGACGACCTCTTCCAGCGACTCGATCAATTCAGCAGCGGGCGTCTCACCTTGTGGCACCAGGCCATCCAGCACCCGCCTGCGAATCCGTGGTTCGGTGTCGGCATGGGCAATACGCAGGGCTATCGCGAAGTTGTCAGCATCGGCAGCCTCGAGGGCCACACCGTCAGACACCTGCACAATCTCTGGCTGGACGCCTGGTATGAGACCGGCCTTGTCGGCGTCGGCACCCTGGCACTCGTGCTGATCATGTCGCTGGTACGCTCCATAGAAGCTTGGCGCACACTGCCCCAGACACAGCGCCTGCAGGCCGGACTATTGTTGTCCTCAACGTGCGCGGTGCTCGTTCAAACACAATTCAGCATTTCCTACGCATCGCGTGAGTTCAACATCTATGCGATGCTTTTCCTGGCGGTACTGGCGCATCTCGCAAACACACCCGACCCTACCCCGTCACCCACCGTCAGAAACCCCTCCGCATGACGCTCATGCCGACACACGCTCGCAAGCCTTCACCTTCCGCCGAAAAAATCCTCGTCATCCGCCATGGCGCATTTGGCGACATCGTGCAGACGGACGGCGCATTGCGCGACATCCGCGCCCGGTTCCCGCAGGCCGAAATCGTGCTGCTGACGACTGCGCCTTTTCGCAAACTCATGGGGCGCTGTCCGCATATCGACCGCATCCTCATCGACAACCGTGCGCCACTCTGGAGGCTTGGCGCCCTGTGGTCCCTGCGCACGGCGTTGAAAAACGAGAGCTTCGACCGGGTTTTCGATCTACAGAAAACCGATCGCACCGAGCTCTATCACCGCCTCTTCCTGAAGAACACGATCTGGAGCGGGCGCGTCGTGGGCCACCGGCCCGCTTCGGCAATCGACGGCTATCTGGCGCAACTGCGGGACGCAGGCGTCGAGCCCGCGGAATGCGCCCGGCCCAACGTGGAATGGATGGCCGATGATGTGCGCACCACGCTCGCCGAAGCAGGCGTGCGCTCACCCTACATCGCCCTCATTCCGGGCTGTGCCGCCCGGCACCCGCACAAACGCTGGCCCTATTACGACCAACTGGCCGCAGCACTCATTGCGCGAGGCTACGACGTCGTCACCGCTCCGGGCCCGGACGAAATCGAACTGTGCAAAAGCATTCCCGGCCACACCCTGCTCGGCCCGAATGGCTTTCTCAACTGGTTCGAACTTGCAGGCGTGCTCAAGGGCGCGCGTTTCGTCGTGGGGAACGACACCGGCCCCAGCCACGTCGCGTCGTGCCTTGGCAGGCCCGGGCTGGCCTTGTTCGGACCACACACCAGCGCCGCACGCACCGGCATCCGTCGCGGCGCGTTCGACGCAATCGAGGTGGCCAACCTGACCGACCTCGACGTGCAGACCGTACTCGACGCGGTGCTGAGCAAGCTGCCCGCTCAGGAAAACTCGGTGTAGGACTTTTCTTCGACGATGCTCGAGCCGCAGTGCGCGTTGATCTGCTTCTTTATCGCCGCACGCTTGTCGTTCTGGATATACACCGAGCGCGCCAGTTCTATGAATTTCGGCCCGAAGTCACGCGCCGCCTCACAGGCACGAATATCGTCCTCGATCACCCACAGCGCCTCATTCACGGACTGAAGTTCAGTCTCAAGGCGCGCCAACTCAGGCGTCGCAGCCAGATTCTGCGCACACGCCGCACTCAGCACCGCCAGCTCGTGATTCACGTTCTTCAGCTTGGCCGGGTCGGTCATACGCTCGGCCTTGATCTTCAGAATCGTGATCTTGTCGATCACCTCACCTGCACCCACCTCGATCAGCAACGAACCCTTACTCATCATTTCTTTTCCTGTTCAAGCACATGATGTCTGCGGCCAGCGCACGTATAACGGCAGACCAGCCTGTGAAGATGGGATAATCGTCCGGACAACCCAGGCCGTGGATTCTAACGCATGGCCCTCTGCAGCCCGTGCCTCGGAAACACAAAAGCACCCTATGAAGAAGATCGCCCTCATCACCGGCATCACCGGCCAGGACGGCTCCTACCTCGCCGAGTTCCTGCTCGCCAAAGGCTACGAAGTCCACGGCATCAAGCGCCGCGCCTCGAGCTTCAACACGCAGCGCATCGACCACATCTACCAGGACCCGCACACCCCCAACCCGCGCATGGTCCTGCACTACGGCGACCTCACCGACTCGTCCAACCTCACCCGCATCCTGCAGCAGGTGCAACCCGACGAGGTCTACAACCTCGGGGCGCAGTCGCATGTAGCGGTGAGCTTCGAGTCGCCCGAGTACACCGCCGACGTCGACGCCATGGGCACGCTGCGCCTGCTCGAGGCCATCCGCCTGCTCGGCCTGGACAAGAAGACGCGCTTCTACCAGGCCTCCACCTCCGAGCTCTATGGTCTGGTGCAGGAGATCCCGCAGAGGGAGACAACCCCCTTCTACCCGCGCAGCCCCTACGCGGTGGCCAAGCTCTACGCCTACTGGATCACGGTGAACTACCGCGAGGCCTACGGCATGTATGCCTGCAACGGCATCCTGTTCAACCACGAAAGCCCGCGCCGCGGCGAGACCTTCGTCACGCGCAAGATCACTCGCGGCCTGGCCAACATCGCGCAGGGGCTTGAAGAGTGCCTGTACATGGGCAACATGGACGCACTGCGCGACTGGGGCCACGCCAAGGACTACGTGCGCATGCAGTGGATGATGCTGCAGCAGAACCAGCCGGAAGACTTTGTGATCGCCACCGGCGTGCAGTATTCGGTGCGCGACTTCATCCGCTGGTCGGCGGCGGAGTTGGGGATCACGCTGCGCTTCGAGGGCAAGGGCGTGGAAGAGCACGCGGTGGTCGAGCACATCGACGGCGAGGGGAGCGAATTGAGAGCCCCTGCGCTGAAGGTGGGCGACATCATCGTGCGCGTCGATCCGCGCTACTTCCGCCCCGCCGAGGTCGAGACCCTGCTCGGCGACCCGACCAAGGCCAAGGACAAGCTCGGCTGGACGCCGGAGATCACTGTGAAAGAGATGTGCGCCGAGATGGTCGCTGAAGACCTCAAGGTGGCGCAGCGGCATGCGTTCCTGAAGGCGCATGGGCACGATGTGGCGGTGGCCGTTGAAAATTGATCGACTCGAACATCGCGGCTTGCGCCGCTCTTACAGAATGAACCTCACCGACACCATCTTCGTCGCCGGCCATCGCGGCATGGTCGGCTCGGCCATCGTGCGCCGGCTGCAGGCGCAGGGCTACGCCAACATCCTCACCGCCGGCCGCGACGCGCTTGACCTCACCGACCAGCACGCGGTCAATGCCTTCTTCGCGGCCCAGCGCATCGATCAGGTCTATCTGGCCGCGGCCAAGGTCGGCGGCATCCATGCCAACAACACCTACCCGGCCGAGTTCATCCACCAAAATCTGCTGATCGAGGCCAACATCATCCACGCCGCCCAAACCCACGGCGTGCACAAGCTGATGTTCCTCGGCTCGTCGTGCATCTACCCCAAGCTCGCCGCGCAGCCGATGAAGGAAGAGGCGCTGCTCACCGGCCTGCTCGAGCCCACCAACGAGCCCTACGCCATCGCCAAGATCGCCGGCATCAAGCTGTGCGAGAGCTACAACCGCCAGTACGGCCGCGACTACCGCAGTGCCATGCCCACCAACCTCTACGGCCCAGGCGACAACTTCCACCCCGAGAACAGCCACGTCATCCCCGCACTGATGCGGCGCATTCACGAGGCCAAGATGGCAAGAGCGGCCGAAGTGGTGATCTGGGGCAGCGGCACGCCGATGCGGGAGTTCCTGCATGTCGACGAACTCGCCGAGGCAGTGGTGCATCTGCAGAACATCCCGCAGGAACGCTACGCCAGCGAAACCGAACCGATGCGCTCGCACATCAATGTGGGCACGGGGACGGACGTGACCATTCGCGAGCTGGCCGAGACCCTGGCCAGGGTGATCGGCTATGAGGGCAAGCTGGTGTTCGATACGACGAAGCCGGACGGCACGCCGCGCAAGCTGATGGATGTAAGCCGGCTGGCGCGGCTGGGGTGGCAGGCGCGTATTTCACTTCAGAACGGGCTGCAAGAAACGTATTCGTGGTTCCTGGCGCACCTCGACGCAGCGAGGACGTAGGCACGACCTCTCGCACGCAGTCACCATCACAACCCCACTCGCAAGATCCTTAGCAAGACTGGCGCAGCGACGGAAGACTAGGCCATCGACGCGCCTTTAAGGGAAAACATCCCCCGCATTGGATCAGCAAATGCAAGACTTGACCCCATCACTCCCTCATCACTCCCTCATCACTCCCTCACCCTTGTTGGGCACCATCCGCCCGATCGCGCCCACACTGAAAAGCGCGTCATCGCTGCGCTCCTCCAGCACCTCCAGCGGTGGCACCTGCACCGCATTACTGATCACGAACGCGGGTTCCCCCCCCGGTCGCCGCATCGACGATCCGCTTCATGTAGGGCGTGATGCAGAAGAAGGCGTCGGCTTTCAGCGTGAGCTTGATGTTGTGGCTATGGTTGAAGGCGATCACGGGCACACCACGCGGCGCGGCGCGCTTGAGCATGTGGATCGCCCGCCCACTATGGGCGATCACGGCATCGATGGCCCGCACGCGGATCAGTCGACGCGCGCGGAAACTCGCGATCAGATCGTAGTGACCCGAGTTGCGCAGGGTCACCACCTCGATGTTCGCGTGCCCATAGTCCGGGACCTTGTGCGCGTCCTCGGGGGCAAGCAGCAGCGTCACTCGATGCCCACGGGCCGCGAGGAGTTCCGCCGTCTTGAGCGTCGCGCCCCATCGTCCGCCGGTGGAGTCACCGAAAACCGAATTGAGTATGTGCATGAAACCGAGAGTCCCGCGTCGCAGCCAGATGAAGTCTGGCTGCGATTATAGACGCTTGCCTACGAGCACTCGATCGGCATTACATTCCCCGGCACACAAACCAACAGCCTCCCCCGCCCGTGCTCGATGTCGTCCAGCGCCAAGTACGCGGCGCCATGCCCCTCGAGCTGGCGAGCGGCCTTTCCAGGCCCGTCAATCTCGAACAGGCAGCGGTCGTGCACGACGGCCCCCCCGGCTTCGGCCGGATAACGCAGCGAGCCGTCCGTCAGGTCGACGCAGCTTGACAAGCGACGCACCGCCCTTCAATTTGATCGTAATTTCGAACACAAAGCTCACTGAAATCGATTTCACGAGCATGAAAATCTCGCAATCCGCCGCCCTCGCCCCCCACCTGCTGGATCAGGCCACCCAACTCGGCCGCCGCCTGGCACGACTACGCCTCGCCCGTGGCATCAAGCAGACCGATGCCGCGCTCCGTGCAGGCCTGTCGCGCAACACTGCCTATCGGCTCGAGCGCGGAGACCCCGGACTGGCGATCGGCCAGGTGCTGCGTTACCTCGACGCCATCGCCCCCGGCAGCACACTGCTGGATCTACTGTCCGAATCCGACCCCGCACTCGCCGCCCTTGCAGCGCGGGAGCGCACCCAGCGCGTCCGCGACCTGAGCGCCACCGAACTCGACGAACTGGATTTCTGATCACGATGGCCGCCAAGGACACCAAGCTGATGGTCTTCGCGCATCTCGGCACGACGTGGGCGCCCTGCGGGCAGCTCGTCCTGACCGAAGAGGCCGATCGCCTGCTGGCATCGAGCTTCGCCTATGGCCTCAACTACCTCAAACGCGCCGATGCCCTGGAAGTCGATCCTGTCAGCCTCAGCCTCGCCGATCGCGAAGCCGTGCGCGCAAAAAGGCTGCTTCCGGCCAACCAGCTCCCCTTCTTCGGCGGCATTCGCGACGCTGCCCCTGACGCCTGGGGCCGACGCGTCATCGAGGCCAAGCTCAAGGTGCCCGCCAACAGCCTGCCCGAGTCGCAATACCTGCTGCACGCCGGCAGCGAGCGCGTCGGCGCGCTGGACATTCGCCGCAACCTTCACGAGGGCCCGACGACCGGCGCCAGCGCATGGCACACGCTGGCCCACCTGCTTGAGGCGGCCGAGCGCATCGACGAAGGCCAGCCCATCCCCGCGCACCTCGAAGCCATCTTCGTCGACGGCACGGCCCTGGGCGGCGCGCGCCCAAAGGCTTCGATCCGCGACGAGGCCGGTGTGCTGTGGCTGGCCAAGTTCGCAAGCCGCCACGACGCCTTCGACATCCCCGCCATCGAGTGCGCCGCGCTCCACCTGGCCCGCCTTGCCGGGCTGACGACACCGCCGGCGCGCACCGTCATGCTGGGCGATCGGCGGGTGATGCTCATCCGCCGCTTCGATCGCTACTGGGCAACGCCCGACGCGCCCCTCGCCCCGGATGCCGACCTGCTTGCCACCGCCCCCATCGGTGGAACTGCCGAGCACCGCATGGGCTTCGTCAGCGGCCTCACCCTGGCAGGCTGCGACGAATCCGAGTCACGCACCAAGTCGTACGCCGACCTCGCGGAAGCCGTCCGCCGCCACTGCCACCCCGCGGTCATCCGCAAGGACACCGCCGAGTTGTTCAAACGCATGATCTTCAACATCTTCGTGAGCAACGACGACGACCACCTCCGCAACCACGGCTTCCTGTGGGACTCGCGCCTGCCCGGCTGGCGCCTCAGCCCGCTCTACGACGTATTGCCGCGCCCCAGCCACGCCAGCGAGCGCTTCCTGCACCTGGGCGTCGGCCCCCAGGGCCGGCTGGCGACGCTCGACAACGCACTTGCCGCGCACGAACGATTCACGCTGTCGCTGGCGGCGGCGTGCGAACTGATCGACGAGGTCTGGCGAGTGGTGCGGCAGTGGCGCGTTCACCTCACCGAGGCCGGGGTGCCAGCGACCGAGCAGGACAAGATCGCCTCGGCGTTTCGCCACATTGACGACGTCTCCACTGCAGCCTTGCGGAAGCTGCTTCCGTGAGGCCCCCACCGCCCCCCAACTAACCACCTCAATACAAAAACCCAAACATCCACAACGGCACCCGCCGCCCCCGCCCGTGCTCGATGTCGTCCAGCGCCAGGTACGCGTCGCCGTGTCCCTCGATCTGACGGGGAGTCTTTCCAGGCCCGCCGATCTCGAACAGCCAGCGGTCGTCCACGATGAAGTCCCCGCCCTCGGCCGGGTAACGCAGCGCGTGCGCATGGGCGAGCTGGCTGGCGAAGAAGGTCTCGCGCAGCGTGCCCAACGGCGGCGCCGGGCATAACGCCCAGGCGTTATTGGTGTTGGCCAGGTACAGCTTCTCGGGCTTGCTCAGTATCGAGGCATTGCGCCCCGCGCCCCACACACTGCGCAGGATGTTCGCCTGCTCCAGATAGTGCAGGTAGGCGTACGTGGTGCTGCGGCTGCTGCCGATCGCAGCCGAGAGCTTGCTGATGTTGATCCGGTTCGGCACCGACTGACAGAGCAACATCAGCAGCTTCTTCAGCGATGCCAGCTTGTCGCGCTCGACCTTGAACAGCAGCGGGATGTCCAGGTCGATGGCCAGCGCGAGCGTCTGCTCGAGCTTGCGGTGGTAGGTCTCGACCGATTCGCGGAAGTACGGAAAGTAGCCGTACTTCAGGTAATCGCCGAAATGCGCCAACGGCCGGATGCGGCGGTTGATCTCCAGGCTCAAGGTCTCATGCTCTGCCAGCACCTGCTCCAGCGACCACACCGCAAAGGACTCGCCCGTCTGCAGCTCCAGGTACTCGCGAAACGACAGCCCGCTCATCGCATACATCACCGCCCGGCGCGACAGGTCGGCCTTGCTGTGCTCGAGGTGGAGCGCCGACGAGCCCGAAAACACCACCTGCAGATCGAGGGCGTCGTGGATGCTCTTCAGCTCGCGCTCGAAATCAGGGTAATGGTGGATCTCGTCGAGCACCAACAACCTGCCACCCTGCTTGCGGAACTGGTCGGCCAGGGCATAAAGCTGCACGCCGCTCGCGTGGATGCTATCGAGGCTCACATACAGTGCGCTGCGCAGAAAATCGGGCGTCCCACCGATGAGCTGCAGCAGGAAGGTGGTCTTCCCCACCCCACGCGGGCCGAGCACGCCGGACAGGCGCTCGGCATGCACGAAATCGCCGTGCAGGTAGCGGCGATAGGGCTCGTCGAAGCGAGCCATGAGCTGGACGAAATCGGCGTGGAGGATGTCGAGCATGGCGAAGGTTGCTTGTAGTACGAGAAGTCCACTTTATCCACGTTTTTGTTCTTTGCAATATACAAATAACGCCAAAAAGATCTCAATGGAGCAGCGTGAGCCAGCCACGCGCCAGCAGCCCACAGAATCGCGTACCGATGCATACCCCACCGCCCCGGAGCAGCTTCCCGGCTTTTATCCGAGCCAGAGGTTCCCCGCTGCAGGAAACTATTACCTTCGTTCAATTCATGTCCGCGACACCTAAGTGCGATAATCCGGGTTTCCCCGTACTGTCTTGCCACCATGCAAAACACCCAGCCGTCCGCCCAGCCCTACGATGACGACGAGATCAGACTGCTCGAGCTCTGGCAAATCCTCGCCGGGCGCAAGGGGCTCATCCTGGCCTGTTTCACCCTCTGCATGGCTGGGGGCGCGGCGTTTGCGCTCCTCAAGGCGCCCGTCGATGAGGCCAGCGTCAAGCTGCGGATTGGCCAAGTCAAGGTTGACGACGCTGCGCCGCCGATGATGCTCGAAAACACAGATGAACTCTCCTCCCGCATCCTCGCCCAGTACGGCGAAGACGTCGCTACACGCGCCAAGCGCGAACGCCCCTTCATCATTACTGCGAGCGTGCAGAAGGGTGTGATGACCACCGTCCAGCTCACTGCCGAGGGCGATACCCCCGAAGATGCTGCGCGCCTGCTCGACGAGGTGGTCAAAGGTGTGCAGAAAGCCCACATGGCGATGTTCGAGGGCAACCTCAAGCCTATCGCCGAGCGCCTCAAGAGCCTCGACGAGCAGCGCACCACCCTGAAGCAGCAGTACGCTGCGCTCAGCTCGCCGAGAAGCTGAAAGATCGCGACAACGTCCAGGCCTCCCTGCTCATGATCGAACGCAGCCCGATCACCAACTCGCTCGATCAGCAGCCGACCGAGCGACTGCGTCTATCCCAGCAGATGACGCCACCCGCGACCCGCCCCACCGAACTGATCGGTGAGATCACTGCGCCCGCCAAGCCTTCCAAGCCCAAGAAGGCGCTGGTGCTCGCCCTCGCCGCGGTCCTGGGCATGATGGGCGGCGTGATGCTCGCCTGCGTCGCCGAATTCGTCGCGAAAGCCAAAGCAAACACCGCCGCCAAGACCTGACCCCCATGTGCGGAATCGTCGCCGCAGATTGATTCACACCACCAGCACAGCCGATGCCCCACCCCATCGACCACCTCCTGCAGCAGCCCGAAAGCAAGACGCTCAAGTTCAAGCGCGACCTTTCGTCGCCGCGCAACGTTCTCAAGACGCTCGTCGCGCAACAGGATATTGCCGCCGCCCAGGTCTTCGACGAGCAGCCGATGCCCGAACTCGGCCCGGACGGTCTCGATACGACCGCCATGGCACGCGTGTTCGGGCCAACACGGACGCTGGATGAAAAATCCCTGCAAACCCTGAAGCTGCTGCGCGCCGAACAAGGCCGCCTCGTCCCCACGCGCGGCGCTGTCCTGCTGTTCGGCAATACGCGGGAGCAGCACTTTCCCGACGCGTGGATTCAGTGCGGACGCTTCCGTGGACTCGACAAGGTGGACATCTTCGACCAGCACGAAGTGCACGCCCACCTGCCAGACGCCGTGGAAGAGATCGAGCTGTTCCTGAAGAAGCACGCCTTCAAGACCGCGCGCTTCGGTGCCATGCGGCGCGAAAACGTCTGGAGCATCCCGCTGACCATGCTGCGCGAGGCCATCGTCAACGCCCTCGTTCACAGTGACTATGCCCAGCGTGGCACGCCGATCCGCGTGGCTTTTTTCGACGATCGCATTGACATCGAAAGTCCCGGCCTGTTGCTGCCGGGGATGACCATCGACGACATGAAGAGCGGCGTATCGCGCATTCGCAACCCCGTCATCGCCCGCGTGTTCCGCGAACTCGGGCTGATCGAGCAATGGGGCAGCGGCATCCGGCGCATCTTCGATGAAGCCACCCGGCAAGGTCTGCCTGCTCCGGTCATCGAGGAGATCGCCACTGGCGTACGACTGCGAATTCGCCTTGCGCAGTTACATGCGCCGGAGTTGCCCCCGTCAGACACCCGCCAAGAGTCAGACGATGATCGAGCCAACCTGTCACGGCTAGAGTCACGGCTAGAGTCGAAGCTGGCTGCCAAGATCGTCCTGCAACTCGGCACCCAGCCTTCCGGCAAGGCCGAACTGGCGAGAGCGCTGGGGCACACCACCGTGTCTGGAGAGTTGCACAAACAGATCCGTCGTCTCCTCGATCTGAGCCTGATCGAAATGACCATCCCCGACAAACCGCAAAGCCGCCTGCAGCGCTATCGTCTGACGCAAACAGGGCGCCAGCTGTTCGATCCAATTGAAGGCAAGACCACATGAGACGCGCCACCATCACCGCTCGCGGCGGCAGCATACGTATCGCGCGCAGCAGCACCGAAAAATTACATTTCAATAATTAAATTCAGTGAATCACAAAATGCACACCCTTTCTGACATAAAGCTCGCCGTCATCGGCCTCGGTTACGTCGGCCTGCCACTGGCCGTTGAATTCGCCAAGCAGCGCGAAGTTCTCGGCTTCGACATCAACCGGGCGCGCATCGACGCCCTGCGCGCGGGTCACGACAGCACGCTCGAAGTCTCGGACGAAGAAATGCGCGAGGCCAAGGGCCTGCGCTATTCCGCCGAACCGCAGGATCTCGCGGCCTGCAACGTCTTCATAGTCACAGTCCCCACGCCGATCGACGAGCACAAGCGTCCCGACCTCACCCCGCTGGTCAAGGCCTCCGAGACCATCGGCAAAGTGCTGAAGAAGGGCGACATCGTCATTTACGAATCGACTGTCTACCCCGGAGCCACAGAGGAAGACTGCGTCCCGGTCCTCGAGAAGTTCTCCGGCCTCAAGTTCAACGTCGACTTCTACGCCGGCTACAGCCCCGAGCGCATCAACCCGGGCGACAAGGAACACCGCGTCTCCACAATCAAGAAGGTCACGTCCGGCTCCACCCCCGAGGTAGCCGAACTGGTCGACCAGCTCTACCGCAGCATCATCGTCGCCGGCACCCACAAGGCCAAGAGCATCCGTATCGCCGAGGCCGCCAAGGTCATAGAGAATACCCAGCGCGACCTCAACATCGCGCTGATGAACGAACTCTCGGTGCTCTTCGCCCGCCTCGGCATTGACACTCTCGCCGTGCTCGAAGCGGCCGGCACGAAGTGGAACTTCCTCCCCTTCCGTCCCGGTCTGGTCGGCGGGCACTGCATCGGCGTCGATCCTTACTACCTAACCGACAAGGCCGAGAAGGTTGGCTACATACCGCAGGTCATCCTCGCCGGACGCCGCATCAACGACAACATGGGCCGCTACGTCGCCCGCACCACCATCAAGAAGATGGTGCAGAACAAGATCGACCTTTCCAGCGCCACGGTTGGCGTGTTGGGGCTAACTTTCAAGGAAAACTGTCCCGACATCCGCAACAGCAAGGTTATCGACATCATCCGCGAGTTCCAGGACTTCGGGATCCGCGTCGTCGCGACCGACCCCTATGCGGACCCCGCCGAGCTCGCCCACGAATACCCCGGCGTCGAGATCGGCGCGATCGCGACCTCCAATCCGGTCGACGCGCTCATCGTGGCAGTGGCCCATCAGGAATACGCCACCTTGGCCGCGACCGACATCAAGGCCCTGTTGAAGTCGCCTAGCGCCGTGGTGGCCGACGTCAAAGGTATGTTCGACCCTGATCAACTCAAGCAAGCCGGCATCTGTGCCTGGAGACTCTGACATGCATTTCGCCTCCCCCATTACCGACCGCAAGATCCGCTTCGCCCTCGTCGGCTGCGGCCGTATCGCGCAGAACCACTTCGCCGCCATGGAAAAGCACGCCGACCGCTGCGAACTGGTCGACGTCTGCGACATCAACCCCGCCGCGCTCGAAGCAGCGATCGCCAGAACCGGTTCCCGCGGCCATGCCAAGCTCACCGACCTGCTCGCCAGCACCACCGCCGACTGCGTCATCCTCACCACGCCGAGCGGCCTGCATCCCATGCAAGCCATCGAGATTGCGGCGACCGGCAAGCACGTGATGACCGAAAAACCCATGGCCACGCGCTGGAACGATGGCCTGCGGATGGTCGAAGCCTGCGACAAGGCCGGCGTGCGCCTCTTCGTGGTCAAGCAGAACCGCCGCAACGCCACGCTGCAGTTGCTCAAGCGCGCCGTCGAGCAAAAGCGCTTCGGCAAGATTTACGCGGTGTCGGTCAACGTGTTCTGGACGCGCCCGCAGGATTACTACGACAGCGCCAAGTGGCGCGGCACCTGGGAATTCGACGGCGGCGCCTTCATGAACCAGGCCAGCCACTACATCGACCTGCTCGACTGGCTCATCGGCCCGGTCGAATCGGTGATGGCCTATACCGGCACCCTGGAGCGCGACATCGAGGTCGAAGACTCGGGCGTAGCCGCCATCCGCTGGCGCAGCGGCGCCATGGGAACGCTCAACGTCAGCATGCTCACCTACCCCAAGAACCTCGAAGGCAGCATCACCATCCTCGGCGAGAGGGGCACGGTGCGCGTCGGCGGCGTCGCGGTCAACGAAATCCAGCACTGGGAATTCGACGAACAGCGCCCCGAAGACGAAGAGATCAAGCACGCCAGCTACGCCACCACCAGCGTCTATGGTTTCGGCCACCCGCTCTACTACGACAACGTGATCAATACGCTGCGTGGTGAGGCCGAAGCCGAGACTGACGGCCGCGAAGGCCTCAAGAGCCTAGAGCTGCTCATCGCCATGTACCTGTCGTCGCGCGACGGCAAGCGCGTGGCACTGCCTCTGGAGTACTGAGACGTGCGTGTGGCGGTCGTCGGCGCTGGCATCGTGGGGGCATGCACCGCCTGGGCGCTCGCGCGTCGCGGCGTGGCGTGTACCCTTTACGAGCGCAGGCAGCCAATGGGCGAGACCAGCCGCGCGTCGTCCAAGCTGTTGCACGGCGGCCTTCGTTACCTTGAAACCGGGCAGTTCCGCCTCGTCGGCAAGGCGCTGCACGCCCGCAGCGACTGGCTGGAACTCGCCCCGCACCTGTGCCACCGCCTCGAAATGCTGCTGCCCATGTACCGCGAGAAGGGGCGTTCACAGCTCACCATCGCGGCCGGTATCCGCATCTACGACGTGCTGGCCATGGGTAGCGGCTTTCCGCGCGCGCGCATGCTCAAGCCGGCCGAGGTACTCGCCCTGCAGCCGGGCCTGTCAGCCGAGGGGCTCGTCGGCGCGTGGGCCTTCTTCGATGCACAGATGGACGACTACGCCCTGGGCAGCTGGGTGGTCGAGCAGTTCTGCGATCTGGGCGGCGAATTGGTCACCGACCATGAGGTGCGCAACCTCGCCGAACTCGACGACTACGACCGCATCGTGAATGCCACCGGCCCTTGGGTCATGCAACTGCGCGAGACAATGCCCGACAGGCCGAGCTACCACCTCGACTGGGTGCGTGGTAGCCACCTCGTGCTCGACCGTCCGTGTCCGGCGGCCATGCTGCTGGAAGTGCCCGGTTCCAGCCGCATCTTCTTCGTGCTGCCTTACCAGGGCCGAACACTCATCGGCACCACCGAGGTGCGCCAGACCGGCCCCAACAACCCCGGCCCGAGCGAGGACGAAATCCAATACCTGCTTGACGCCCACAACGCCTACCTGACACCCACCGTCACGCGCCACGATGTCGTCGATGTCTTCTCGGGCGTGCGCCCGCTGCTGCGCAGCGCCGCCAACCCCTCCGAAGCGACCCGAGAATGGGCCTTCGAGCGCACCGCCCAGGTGCTTCACATCTACGGCGGCAAATGGACCACCGCCAAGCTCCAAGGCAACGACGCCGCACAAAGGATCCTGCAATGACTCAGAACACCCTCTACACCGTCCACCCCAGCGCCATCGTCGATGACGGCGCCCAGATCGGCGAAGGCTCGCGCGTCTGGCACTTCGCCCACGTCTGCGGCGGCGCGCGCATCGGCAAGGGCGTCTCGCTCGGCCAAAACGTCTTCGTCGGCAACAAGGTCGTCATCGGCGACAAGTGCAAGGTCCAGAACAACGTGTCGGTCTACGACAACGTCACCCTCGAAGAAGGCGTTTTCTGCGGCCCCAGCATGGTGTTCACCAACGTCTATAACCCTCGCTCGCTCATCGAGCGCAAGAGCGAATACCGTAATACCTTGGTCAAGCGCGGCGCCACACTGGGCGCCAACTGCACCATCGTCTGCGGCACCACCATCGGCGAATTCGCCTTCGTCGGCGCCGGCGCCGTCATCAACAAGGACGTCAAGCCCTACTCCCTGATGGTAGGCGTGCCGGCCCGCCAGGTCGGCTGGATGAGCGAATACGGCGAACAGATCCCGCTGCCGGTGAAAGGCAAGGGCGAATACACCTGTCCTCACACCGGCCAACAGTATCGACTCAACGACCAAACCCTGGAGCGCATCAGCAAATGAGCATCCCCTTCATCGACCTCAAGGCCCAGTACCGCGCACTGCAACCGCAGATCCAGGCCAGCATCAATGCGGTCCTGGAGCACGGCCAATACATCATGGGGCCGGAGGTTCGCGAACTCGAAGAGCGCCTCGAGGCCTACACCGGTGCAAAGCATTGCATCACCGTCGCCAGCGGCACCGAGGCCCTCCTGATCAGCCTGATGGCCTTGGGTATCGGCCCCGGAGACGAAGTCATCACCACCCCGTTCACCTTCGTGGCCACCGCAGAGGTCATCGTCCTGCTTGGTGCCAAGCCGGTCTTCGTCGACATCGAGCCCGACACGTGCAACATCGATGCGAACCTGATCGAAGCCGCAATCACCCCGCGCACCAAGGCCATCATGCCGGTCAGCCTTTACGGCCAGCCGGCAGATATGGATGAGATCAACGCCATCGCCGCGCGCCACGGCAATATCCCGGTGATCGAAGACGCCGCGCAGAGCTTCGGAGCCGAGTACAAGGAGCGCAAGAGCTGCAACCTGTCCTCCATCGGATGCACCAGCTTCTTCCCGAGCAAACCGCTGGGCTGTTATGGCGACGGCGGCGCGATCTTTACCAGCGACGACGCGATCGCACAGGCCTGCCGCGAGATCCGCGTTCACGGCCAGAGCAAGCGTTATGTGCACACCCGCGTCGGCGTCGGTGGGCGCATGGACACGCTGCAATGCGCGATCGTGCTCGCAAAGCTGGAGCGTTTCGATTGGGAGATCGCACAGCGGCTCGAGATCGGTGCGCGCTATAACCAACTACTCGACGAAATCGGTTTCCAACGCGTGATCCAGCGTCCCGAACGTACTTCTGTATACGGCCAGTTCACGGTGCTCTGCGAAGACAGGGAGGCGGTTCAGTCGTCATTCCAGAAGGCGGGCATCCCGACGGCGGTGCACTACCCTGTTCCGCTGAACGAACAGCCGGCCTACAAGCATCTCTGCTGCCCGGATTGCACGCCTATTGCCAAAGAAACAGCAAAGAAGGTTATGAGCTTGCCGATGAGCGCGGACTTTTCGTACGAAGATCAACGGACAGTCTGCAATCTCCTCAAGACTGGAATTCATGATGCTTAAGATCCTCACTATCGTCGGCGCCCGCCCGCAGTTCATCAAGGCGGCAGCCGTGTCGCGTGTCATTCGCAATGACCATGCAGGCACCATCGAAGAGATCCTGGTTCATACAGGACAGCATTACGACACAAATATGTCGCAGGTCTTCTTCGACGAGCTCGACATTCCACACCCGAAGTTCAATCTCGAGATTTCAGGTGGCACTCACGGTGTAATGACCGGGCGCATGCTGGAAGCAATCGAAAATGTGCTGCTGTCGGAGAAACCTGATTGGGTTTTGATTTACGGCGATACCAACTCCACGCTAGCCGGCGCACTGGCCGCGGCTAAGCTGCATATTCCTGTCGCCCACGTGGAGGCTGGACTGCGCTCGTTCAACATGCGGATGCCCGAAGAGATCAATCGCATCCTGGCGGACCGTGTCTCCAACCTGCTTTTTTGTCCTACTGAAGTCGCAGTGGAAAACCTGGCACGGGAAGGCGTTAAGAAGGGCGTATCACTCGTCGGTGACGTGATGTACGACGTATCCCTGTACTACCGTGATGTCGCACGATCGCGTAGCGATGCGCTCGATCGCTTCAACCTCAAGGAAGGTGAATACGTGCTCGCAACCTGCCATCGGGCAGAGAACACGGACGATCCTACCCGGCTTCGCGAAATCGGACTCGCACTTGCAGATCTTGCAGCCAATCAAGCAGTGATCCTTCCGGTTCACCCACGAACAGCCAAGATAATGGCAGACCAAGGACTCATCCCAGCTATGCGAAACGTGAAGCTGGTCGACCCCCTGCCTTTTCTCGACATGATTCGCCTTGAACAGTCTGCCCGCCTGATTGTCACCGACTCAGGTGGCGTACAGAAGGAGGCGTTTTTCTATGATGTCCCTTGCGTCACGATGCGTGATGAAACCGAATGGGTCGAAACCGTGGAACTGGGCTGGAATGTTCTGACCGGTGCATCACGGGAACGAATCCTGTCAGCCGCATCATCGCCTGCTCGACCTGTAGAAAAGGGTAATCTCCCTTATGGAGACGGCAAGGCTAGCGAGAAGATCGTCGCGGCACTGAGTACCTGAGCCAATGCGCGCGCTTGCAACCCTCTATCAGCACCGGCGTCTTCTGCAGGCGACAGTGCTGCAAGGCCTAAAGGCCAGGACATCTGGCAACGTGCTCGGTGCTGTTTGGCTCGTACTATACCCCCTGCTTTTCCTGCTGATGTATGCGGTGGTATTCGCCCATATTCTGCAGGTCCGACTTCCGGGGCTGGGCACAGCCGATTACGTATTGACTATATTCTGCGGCTTGGTGCCGTTTCTGGCCTTCTCAGAAGCGTTCGGCATCGGTACGCCCAGTCTTGTGGCAAATCGGGGCCTACTGAGAAACACACTTTTCCCAGTTGAGCTGGTTGTCGCCAAGGACGTACTGGTTGGTCACGCGAGTATGGGACTCGGCATGCTGATGGTTTGGGGTGCCTGTATATACGGCGGCCATCTCCATCTCTCCCATTTTGCATTTCCGCTAATTTTCCTGTTACAAATCGTCATGGCCCTCGGCCTCGTATGGATAACGGCAACACTCACCATTTTCTTCAGAGACCTACAGCAGGCAACCCCCATCATTATTCTTTTCATGATGCTTGTCTCTCCGATCGCATATACCGACGACATGGTGCCAGCAGGCCTTAAGCCAATGCTCGACTTCAATCCACTTGCGCGGTTGATGTCCCTTTATCGCTCAGCATTACTTGACGGACATGTCCCCGTTGCCGATCTCCTCATCTTCGCGGGAATGGCCTTCATTGTCTTTTTCGTCGGCTTTGCCTTCATCACACGTTTGAAACCGCTATTCGCCGACTATGTCTGACATTGCGATCAAGATCGAGGGCGTCACCAAGTCCTTTAGACGCTTTCGCCACCCAGGTTGGCGAGCGCTCGATGCTTTCGGAGTCTCCGTGCCGCGTAGCCGATACGATATCTTCGACGCACTAAGGGGCATAGACGTTGAGGTTCGACAGGGCGAACGAACTGCACTGATTGGCCGCAACGGCGCGGGCAAGAGCACCCTTCTGCGCTTAATTTCTGGCCAGATGCAGCCCGACTCAGGACGCGTCCAGGTGACCGGCAACATTCAAGCCTTGATGGAACTCGGTACCGGCTTTCATCCGGATTTTACCGGCATCGAGAACATCCACGCGGCCCTCGCTCTGCAGGGTTTGAGAGGTTCATCGTTACGCACTCAGGTCGAAGAAATCATCGACTTCACTGAACTCGAAGATTTCATCGACAGACCTGTCCGCGAGTACTCAGCCGGGATGTACGCACGGCTCGCGTTCGCAGTCGCAACCACGATCAAGCCCGAAATACTCATCGTCGACGAAATTCTCGGTGCGGGCGATGCCTACTTTGTGGGGAAAAGCATACAGCGCATGAAAGCCCTCACGGAAAACGGCGCTACGGTACTTTTCGTATCGCACGACATGAGTTCGGTCCAGTTACTATGCGAGCGCGCAATTTGGATCGATCGCGGTATGGTTCGTAAGGAAGGACCAATACTGCAAGTCAGCAAAGCCTATATGGCCGCTGTCCGTGAAGACGAGGAGATCCGTACCCGAGCGCGCACCATGTCGCTCACACGACAACAGGCAGCGGGACTCGATCGCCAGAGCCGTGTAACACTTTTCCGACTGATCGGAGAGGTTACGCCACCTCGCAAACCCTTGTCAGTGTCGGCAATACGTTTCGGTTCCGGTGATACCGAACTCGGGCGCATTGAGCCGACCAGGAGCGCCGACGAAGGCAACGGCCCGATGCTAGATGCGGCCCATATGAACTGGCGAGGCCCTGAGACCGCTTCAGGCCGGCTGTGCTGGCAGTTCGGTGACTTTGGCGGGCTATTTGGCCATGCCCCATGGCAGATCACATGGCCAACGGCACCTGTCGAAGGCGCCTGGATCGAACTGGATGTCCTGGCGTCACAAACGGACCCTGTCGCGGTCGAACAATTCGATCCCGAAGCGAACGGCTATGTGCGCCTCGGAAAGATCGAGGCCAGCGGCACGGACCAATGGCAAGCAGTGAAAGTATCCTGCCTTGAGCAACCTATTGCCGAGGGAGAGCGTGTCACCCACAAACTCGATCTGCTTGAGCTGAAATCGGATGATCGCTACGGCTCCGGAGAGGCCCACATCACGGCCTTCGGTTTTCTGGATGCCGACGGGGAACGCCGTCACACCCTGATTACAGGTGAAGAGGCATCGGCAGTCATTGCTTTTTCCGCGCGGGGAGAGCTACTGGACCCGGTTGCGGTCATTGCCATTTATCGCCCGGACGGCACGTGCGTAATGCAGGTCGTTTCCAATAGAGATGGCACATCGTTTGGGACGGTAGCAGGCGAAAGGCTCATAAGAGTCAATTTCGCTCCACTTCAACTCGGTCCAGGTGATTACATCGTTTCAGTCGCATTGTTCAAAGAGCTCAACATCGCGACACGCGTTGAGCCACAAGCGTACGACCTGCACGATCGATGCTACGCACTCAAGATGCTGCCTCCCCCCGGTGTTGGGATCGAGATTGGCGTGGTTAATCAACAGGCCACTTGGGAAGTGTTGTCGCATGGCCGATGAGAAGCTCTACGAATCTGCGGCTGTCTGGGACCAGGAATTTCAGCTTGGGCAACGCAACCTGATACAGGCGATCTGCGACCACTGGCCCAAAGGCATTCGGACCGCACTAGACGTCGGCTGTGGAGACGGAAAGATCACCCATACGCTTGCAGAGCGCGTAAACACATCTTTTCATGGCTTTGATGGTAGCCGTGAGGCGCTTTCTCGCCTTCGTCTGCCATCCACACATGGCGACGTTAGCGCACTTCCGTTCGATGATGATGCATTCGACGTCGTGCTCACTACAGACGTTTTT
Organism: Thauera sp. JM12B12; assembly: GCF_039614725.1. Classification (NCBI taxonomy): domain Bacteria; kingdom Pseudomonadati; phylum Pseudomonadota; class Betaproteobacteria; order Rhodocyclales; family Zoogloeaceae; genus Thauera; species Thauera sp. JM12B12. Next base: position 3,835,817 of record NZ_CP154859.1, read on the forward strand.
GAGCATCTTCCTGATCAGGTCGAGCAGGTCGCATGGCAGGAACTCTTTCGAGTTGCGCGCGGCTGGGTGTTCTTCGCCGTTCCATTCCGCGAAGAACTACTAGATGCCAGCACAATCTGCACGAATTGCGGAGAGCAATATCACGTCAACTGGCATCACAGAGGCTACGATCTTGCGGGTCTGTCAAACCGCACCCCACCTGGCTGGAGACTAGTTCGCGCAGTCCTGTCGGGCGAGCGATGGTCACCGATGCTCCCACCAGAGACCCATTACCGACGCCTGGCACTGAATGAGTGGTCCGGCTGGACAGAAGCCGTGTGCCCTGCATGCGGGGCGCCTGGTCAGCCACCCGTCGAGCCGTCCGCACTTGCCGCTGATGTTGCGCGTGCCTTGGGCCAATACATCTACGACGTGGCATCCGAGCGGCGCTTCCTCCGCAGCCACAGCGAGATTCTCGTCATCTTCTGCCGTTCCGACCTGCCCCTCGAGAACGACGCCCCCCTCACATGCGACACCGAACGGATCTCGGCTGCACAGTGGGTTTCCCGTCTGGGTGTGGCAGACAACCTCGACCCCTATCCCCAGGCTGCGAGAATGGTTTCAGCTGTCGGCGGCGGGTATGTCGCACAGTTCCCGGTCTATCCGGAAAGCCTGCCGCTGTTGAGCTTTGCAGCACGCAGAACCGGGGCGATTTCTATCGTTGTTGAGGACGGCAGCGGCCTCGTGTTCAGCGGTGATGTCGATCTTTTCCCGGACACGCCAACGAGAGTCCCGCTTCCATGCGAGGTCCGGGCCGGCTATTACGGCCTTATCGTCCGCCTGCCATCGATCGATTTCTTGGAGTCGATCACTCTCGAAGGCAAGACTCCTTCGGTCTCCTACGTGTTCCCACACAAGGACGGAACGAACTATTGTCACGTACCCGGCACAACGATCCACATTCAGGTAACGGACCACCTCTGGATTGATTACGAATCCCTTGTTTCGTCGTCTTTACGAGTCGACCAGATCGAGACGTCCGCAGTTCGCGCCCTGGTTCGAGCCGAGACGGGTCTTGAGGACCGAATCCAGTTGGCAAGAACAGTGATCGAGCAAAGGAAACTGATCGCTGCATGTGAACAAGAGGCAACTCTCGCCACGCAGAAATGCGATGACCTCGCCGAGCAGATCACGCAACAACAGCGACTCATAGATGCCCTAACGCAAGATAAGGACGGTGTAGGGCACCAACTGATTCAACTCAATCATGAAAAGCTTCAACTACAGTCTTCTTACGAGCAGTTGAAGTTGGAGCTCGAGCAGTTCAAAGAGCGAACCGAAGTACGATTTGGCGATTGGATGCGTCGTACTCTCCGCGCGCATCGCAAGTCAAAGGGAGCGTAAGCCAGCATGAGTGTCACCCCGCATCCGCAGACCATTTTGATGCTTTGTCACGACCAGCATCTCGACCGGCGTGTCGTTGCCCAGGCCCAGTCCCTTATTTCGACCGGTTGCCGGGTAACGCTTGTGGCGCTCTCGTTTGGTCCGGAAAGCAGCAGGGAAGTTACGCCCGAGGGAATAAATCTTGTCCGTATCGGACTCACCAATATAGTTCCGGAGAACCCGACATATCGCAGTTACATGAGGCGTCAGCAGAGACTGAACACAATCCTGAACTGGTCAGCCAATCGAATTCCGGCGCTTCGTTCCGCTTTCAACACGGCGTTTCGGCTCGCTTCAAAGACAAACTGGCAGTGCTATCGGGCGATGCTCTTGCTGGTGTATCGAAACCGCACCTTGCACGACCCCCTGCCCTTCCGAAGTGCATTCGTGAACGCTGCAGCGAGCCTCGAGGGCGATGTCATCCAGGTGCACGATCTGCCGGCCCTCGAAGCCGGCGTCGAACTTGCCGCCCAGCGCCACGCCCCCCTCGTTTATGACGCGCACGAACTCTATCCAGAGCAAAAGTCCTTTTCGGCGATACAGCGCCGAATCTGCTCAGCTGCCGAAGCTCGCTTGATCCGTCATGCCGACCTGATCTTCGCTGTCAATGAATCCATTGGACGCGAGATGGCTGAGCGCTACTCAATCGACATGCCGAAGGTCTTGTTGAACGCAATCGATCCTCCCGCTGCGTTCGATCCGTCGCTCAAGTATGACCTCCTGCGAGAGAAGCTCGGGCTCAGCAAGGACAGACGCCTCCTGCTATTCCAGGGAGGTTTCGCTCCAAATCGAAACCTCGAGAACCTCGTCGCTGCATTCTCGAAAGTCGCCACCCCCGACGTTGACCTGATCATGATGGGCTTCGGCCCGTTCGGAGACACCTTGCGCGCCATCGCAAGCAAGCACGGCTTGCTCGACAAACGCGTTTTCTTTCTGCCGGCAGTTCCACAATCAGAGCTCCTGCAGCACAGCGCATCCGCAGACATGGGCATCATCCCGTACCCCCATGTCGATCTGAACTCCTACTACTGCACGCCGAACAAGTTGTTCGAATTCATCCAGGCCGGCCTTCCCATACTGGCAAACGAGTCGCCCGAGTTGGATCGGTTCGTCGTTCAGCAGGGCTTTGGCGTTGCTCGCCCGATGCAATGCGCAGATGACATCGCGGCCGCGGTCGATCATGCCTTCTCACGCACGGAGATTCCGGACTGGAGACGTCACATCCAGATGCGTCGGGGCGAATTTGCCTGGCGGACTCAATCCGTCAGCTACCTGGAGGCAATGCGGTCAGTGTTCAACTCCGCGGTCGAGAGAAGGCCCCCGGTGTGCGAAGCGGAGGCAACACCATGAACAACCGTTTGAAGGCGCTCTCGCTGCGCTCACGAAAGGCTCTCGTCACCCTTGTTGCAGCCACAGGCGTCCTCGCCGGCTGCAATCAGGATCTCGACTACCTCAGTCTTCGGTCCCACGTTCCTTTTGCTAGCGCCTCATCATCCTCAGCGCAGACGGATGTAGATCGCGCCCACCACTTGGTCGATGCGGACGGCATCCCTTTTCTAAGCATCAACAACGTGGGTAAACAGCGCCACCCTGCATGGATAGCGCTCTATGCGCTCGCCTATGCCGGCAGGGAGGTCTATGACGAAAGGCTTGCGGGGCTTGAGGATGACCTGAAGTTCCAGGCCTGTATCGATTGGCTGGAGAACAACCTGCGCCAGGACAAACACGGCCAATGGGTCTGGCAGTACCACTTCGACAGCACGTACAACGACATCTCGATCAAGGCCCCGTGGTCCAGCGCTTTTGCTCAGGCCACGGGCATCCAAGCGCTGCTCGTAGCATATGAGCGCACCGGCGAAAGCCGCTACATCGATTTGGCGAAGAAGGCTGCACAGCCGCTATTTACTCCGCTTCGCGCAGGTGGCTTCCTGTTCGAGGCCGGTGCCGATATCTGGTTCGAGGAGATTCCTGAGCCAATCGAGAACCCCGGCCATATCCTGAATGGCCACATGCGGGTACTTCTTGCGCTGGCGGATCTTCACGAGGCAACGAACGACGAGACGGCCGCAACATGGCTCCAACGGGGTACCGACACGCTGCATCGATGGCTTCCGAAATTCGACACGGGCTATTGGTTGCGGTACGACCTCAATCCCCGCAAGGAAGATCTGCTGTTCAGGTTTGCCAATCCGTACGGCTTTCCCGCTCACGCACTCGCGATCGACAAGATCACGCTGCGAGATCCCGTTTCTAAGACAGAGGTATCGGTCGATGTCGGAAGCGAGATGGATGCCACCGGTGCGGCACGCATCGCGGGGACGCACTGGGGACAGATCGAAGAGGTGGCCGGTCGTTCGGCACGGAAACTCATCCCCGCGGCGCTCGATGACAAGCCCGACGAAATGCGGGCTCCGCACACCTACTTCTACGTCTCTTTACCCGGCGAGTGGAAGGACAACCTCCGCGACCAATGGTACGAACTCATCATCGAGTACTACGACGATATCGCAGCCAATATCACGATCCAGCAACGTTCAATTGCACCCGGGCAGACTTTCCGAGACATGCGCGATGGTGATCTTCATCTGAACGGCGCTCGTCACTGGCGAAAATGGATCATACCGGTACGTCCATCGGATCTCGGATACTCAGTAGGGAGATCTTACGCCTCCAAGCACTTCCAGTACCTTGCAAAACTTTCGGAGCGGAAGAAAGGTTTGGAACCTTGGGCAAGGATTGCTGCTGGCTACCTGAACCTCACCGGAGCACCCGCTCTTGTCAACCGCGTCGAACCGAAGGGGCAACTCAGCCTTCCTGATCAAACGCCGCTCCTACCTATCTACTCTCTGGACTCAAATGGAGTTGTAAGACTACATATTGGCGATTCATCAACAAAGTGGCAATCGGACGGAAAACTGGATCCCGCTAGCGGACGAGGAACTCCCGTCTATTCGCCATACATTGTTGCGGAACAGCTGATATCGGGATCAGAAATGCCCGGGGCGAGTTCATTCATGGATAACGCACATCTTATTCGCAAGGACTCTGCGTTGCACTGGCTTCTCGACCCTGCCAACTACTCATCCGTGAACAATACGTCGATCTATTACTATCCATTTGATAACACTTATAACGATATAGCCAGCCGCGCACCATGGCCATCCGCTTTCGGACAGGCGTACGTGCTTAAGTCCTTGGTGCGGACCTTTGAGAGCACAAAGGAAAACGACGAATCCCTCAAGTCGGCCATAAAGCGCACCGGACTTGGATTCTCTGTTGAGTTGGGTGAAGGCGGTATCACCCACATAGATCGATCTGGACACGCTTGGTACGAGGAGGTTCCTAACGGCACGCACGTACTGAACGCGCACCTAGTCAGCGTGCCTCAACTCGCTGAGGCGTCTCGCACGCTGAACGACAAGGAACTTAACACTCTCTCAAGTCGAGCCATTCTTGCGCTAAGAGAAAAGCTGAATCTCTTTGACACGGGATATTGGTTACGCTATGACCAGAACCCAAGGAAAGAACTACTCATTCAGCTGGACTGGATTGATGGGGATAGATCGCCACTAATCGATACAGTCTTGCTTCAGAACCCTCAGACCGGTAAATACATTAGCCTAGACATTGGCACTCCTACAGATGCAGAGGGGCACGTCCGACTTTCTGGAACCGAATGGGGCCCCCAGCAGATCGTAGACGGTAGAACAGTGCGTCACTTCTCCAATGGTTATCAAACACGCGATGAAGCTGTACAGGGAGGAACAACACATAACGCTTTTCTCATCCTTCAACTTCCAGACTGGGATTACGCCGATGTTTTCGATACTCCCCCACATCGCCTGATCATTCGATACAAGGACACCGGTAAAGGTAACTTTGCGATCAAGACGCAGGCCATCCACGAAGGAAATCGCTTGACGTTCGTCCCACTGCGTGGAGGCATCTGGACTCTTCAAGGCGATCAGCAATGGAAAGAGGCAGTCTTCACGATTCGCCCCCAAGACATGGGTTGGTACAAAGGTCCTGACTACCAGCAGTACGAAGTCGAACAGTTACAACGCATTGCGAACCTGACCAACGATTGGTTCTTTTATCAATATGCAGACCGCCACCGGGACTTTCTTGCGCGGCAACGCGACGGAGTCGCTGCAATCGTCGAAAAGCAAGACGCGAGCAACACCCTGCCGATCACCCTGCGGGTACTGGACGCGGGCGGCACCTATCCGGGACACGGCTTTGAGAACTCCATTGATGGGGACCCGAATGACGACTACACCGCAGGGCTCGAGAACGACACGAATTATGTCGTAGTCGAACTTGAGCGCGAAGTTCGATTGGCAGCGATCGGTCTGCACTGGGAGAGCGAGCAAAACCGTGCAGACTTCGTTCGTGTCCGTGAGCTTCTCTCCGACGGCTCGATCGGACGCACGCTGGCAGAGGGCTCACCAGGTCCGGGGCAGGTGGTCAGAATGCGTCTCGACCCTGGACACGCAGTCAGGAGGCTTCGAATCGACTTTGGCGCGTTCGCCGGACAGGCACGCATCCTACTCCGGCAAATCAAAGCAATTGAGGCGGAGCACGGCATAACTACTCCGTCTCTTTTTCGGCGGGACACCAACCAGTTTCTCACAAGCACTGACCCCGCTAATCCGCTTAACGTATTTAGGATTCCAATCACGGAATCGATCCGCCACATTGCAAGGTCTCTGGTAGACGACGCGAGTTCTGATCATGACAAGATCGTTGAATTCATGCGCTATATTGGTCAGTTCAAAGTTGGGGTTGCTTCAGACTCATCTCCTGAGGCCACAGTAACAGAGCGAATCGGCGCATGCGGGACGTTTACAAATACATTGCTGGCATTGAGCGCTTCACAAAACCTTAGAGGGCGTGTTATTAGCATGCTCAACTTCCCTACTAACGATGGCCACGCTGTTGCGGAAATATTCACCGACGGCAAGTGGCGCCTCTATGACCCGACCTATGGGACATATTACATCGATCGACGCCGGCCGGAAGCAGGAGCCCTATCCTTCGACGAAATTAAGACCGGGTTTATGACTGGAGCCGTAGATATCGGGCAAGAGGTTCTCACCTACCGTCCTGGTCTCGACCGATTCACCGGCAGGGATATATTTGTCAAAGCAGATCCCTCTGGTGTTATTGGCCCCGACCGACCTATGGTGTTCCGGCTCTTTCTCGACGCTACCGATCGTCCACAGCTACTACAGGCCGATTTTGGACCGAAGTTTCAAGGGGCGAATTTTTTGGGAGCAGCCAGCACGAACCAGAATCATGAATGGATAATTTCTGGACTAACCCCTGGGCATGCATATATTTTTTCGGTCGAACCAGAGTATCTCGGGGGCGATATTGAGGTTGGCGATAGTTATATTTTTTCTCTTTTCTCGACCATTGAGGGCGAACGAAAGAAACAAGAAGAAGTTTTGCACAACTTCGACTTCTCAATGAAGCCGGTGGCGCCTTGGCGAATTCATTTTGTCGCTGATAACGCCGAGATCAAGATCATCTTATCGCATCGATATAGAGGCCCTAGATTTCGGTATATGTGGATGAAGAGCTACAGGATTGAGCGCATGAACGAGGAGAATTCATAATGTGTGGTTTTGTTGGTTTGGCAGGCAGCGACGTTGCCTCAACAGTATCTCCGAAACATGCTGAGGCGATGCTCAAGTCGATCGCTCACCGAGGACCAGATGGTGACGGGCTTTTTACGTCAAGAAACATGAAGGTCTGTCTAGGGCATAGTCGCCTCGCGATTATCGACCCCGAACACGGCAGGCAGCCCATGACCACGCAAGACGGGGAATTGACCGTCGTGTTCAATGGCGCGATATACAACTACCTCGAATTGCGGCGTGAACTGATCGGCAAGGGTCATCCGATTCACTCCTATTCGGATACCGAGGTACTGCTCTACGCCTACCGTGAATGGGGCGAGCATTGCGTTGATCGCTTCCTAGGAATATTCGCGTTCGCGATCTGGGATGAGCGAAATCACCGTTTGTTCTGCGCACGTGACCGGATCGGAATAAAACCCTTCTACTACGCATTTGACGGAAAAACGCTTGCGTTCGGCTCCGAGATCAAGGCAATCCTCGCGTCTGGCGTGGTGAAAGCGGAGGCGGACAGGCCAGGACTGCAGGACTACCTCACGTTCCAGTTCTGCTTGGGCGACAAGACGCTCTTCAAGAATATCCTCAAGCTCGAGCCGGGCCATTGCATGACGGTCCAGCTTGATGGCGATCGCCTTTCGCTGCATACACGGCAGTACTGGGATCTCAGGTATGAGATCGACGAAGGCCACGACGAGCGCTGGTTTGTGGACCATCTCGCTGGCTTGATCGAAGACGCCACCCGTATGCATTTGCGTTCGGACGTTCCGCTGGGCGCACATCTTTCCGGCGGCCTGGACTCAAGCACGGTCGTATGCCTGGCCGCCGGTCTGCTCCAGGGGGAGCGGATCAAGACCTTTACCGGGGCCTTTCCGGAAGGTCCGCAGTTCGATGAAACGGGCTATGCGAAAGAGGTTTCCGCCTTTGCGGGGACGGACTACAGGGAGATCTACATTCAGGGCTCCGAGCTGCCCGATGTTCTCCCGAAGCTGATGTACTACATGGACGAGCCGCTGGCGGGGCCAGGAGTCATTCCGCAGTACTACGTGTCGAAGCTCGCATCGGAGCATGTGAAAGTCGTACTCGGGGGGCAAGGTGGCGACGAACTCTTCATCGGCTATACGCGCTATCTGGTTGCGTACCTAGAGAAGTGCCTTGCCGGCGCGATCTATCAGACCGCTGACCAGCATCGATACGCGGTCTCCCTGGAATCGATTGTTCCGAACCTGCCGCTTCTGCAGACCTATCGCCCAATGCTCCAGGGGTTCTGGAGCAAGGGGCTATTCGATGCACCTGACAAGCGCTACTTCAGCTTGATCGACCGTAGCGAAGGCATGAACCACCTGTTCAGCAACGACCTGTTCTCGAGTGGCTATTCGCCCTTCGAGTCTTTCCAGCAGATCTTCAACCGCGATGGACTGGATTCGCTCATCAATCGGATGACCTATTTCGATCTGAAGGGCTCGTTGCCGGCTTTGCTTCACGTCGAGGATCGCACGAGCATGGCGGCATCGATCGAGTCGCGCGTCCCCTTGCTGGATCACCGCATCGTGGAGTTCATGGCGACCATTCCGCCGAATATCAAGTTCGCCGGCGGTCGCATGAAGCATCTGTTCAAGGAAGCCGTTCGTAACACGGTGCCGAAGAAGATCTTCGACCGACAGGACAAGATGGGCTTCCCGACACCGCTCGCGCAGTGGACGAAGGGCGTGGCACGCGAGTTCGTACGGGATATCCTGCTTTCCGATCGAGTTCGGCAACGGGGTATCTATAACGTCAATGCGATCGAACGTGCAATTGACAGCGAACGCGAGTTCGGGCGCGTGGTCTGGGGGCTGCTGTGTCTCGAGCTCTGGCACCGGATCTTCATTGACGGAGACATGAAGGTCAATGCCTGAGTCGAAGCATGCAGCTAAGTCGGTAGTGATGCTAACCGCCGACCGTCAGATCGACCGACGCATTCTGCTCGAGGCAGACAGTCTCGAGGCCGCAGGTTGGGTGGTTACGATCGTCGCGATGCCCCTCGATTCGGCAAGGGATGACGGGGACCGTCGGATCGTGCGACTGTCTGCCGGCAGCGCGGCAGCGCGTGAGAACCTGGTTCTACAGGCCTATCGTTGGATCAGGGGTGCGATTCCGATGAACGGATTCGCCATGCGCACGCTGAAGCGTCTGACTTGGCGTTATCTGGTGGATCAGGAGGCGTTCTTTGTCCGACTCTTCGCGGATACGGCAGCACGCTACTCGCCTGATGTGTTTGTGGCGCATGACTTGCCAATGCTCGCCGTTGCCCGACTGCAGGCGGAACGCTGTGGGGCGAAGCTCGTCTATGACAGCCATGAACTCTACTGCGAGCAGGAGTTCTCCGAACGCGAGCGGAAGCGCTGGGCTCAGATCGAAGCAAAGCACATCCGTGCCTGTAATGCGGTGATCACGGTCAATGCGTCGATTGCAGCGGAACTTGAAAAACGGTATGGAATAGGCCGTGTGGGCGTGATTCACAACGCGGACCGTGCATCAGCTCCGCCGGAGCCCACCAAACTCTTCCATAGGCGATTCAAGCTTCCAGAGTCAACGCGGATTCTGCTCCTCCAGGGAGGGTTGTCGGCGGGACGCAACCTGGAATCGCTCGTTGCAGCGATGGCCCATATCCGCGACGATTCGATTGCACTGATCATCCTCGGCGATGGTGCGCTCTCTAAACCACTGGCGGCGAAAGTGAAAGAGCTCGAGCTAGGCAGTCGTGTTTTCTTCCACCCTGCCGTCGCACAGGAAGAACTACCACGTTACACGGCGGCCGCAGATGCTGGCGTCATCCCCTATCAAGCTACGTGTCTTAACAATTACCTTTGTACGCCAAACAAGCTCTTCGAGTTCATCGCCGCCGGGCTCCCGATCCTTGCCAGTGATTTGCCTGAGATAACGAAAATGGTCAAAGGGCGCGACATTGGCCTGGTTGGCGACATGAGCGCCCCTGAAACCATAGGCCGATTAATTGAAGATTTCTTTGGTGACACGACGCGCCTCTCAACGTGGAAACGAAACGTGTCTCTTGTACGGAACGATGTTTGCTGGGAAGTCGAGGGTCAGAAGCTTGTCGCTATCTACGACGAACTTTGATCAGTCAATCCCCAGCATGCTTTTTGGGCAACGCCCGATGGGGAGTGCAGTTGAGATGATCGGTCGAAACGCGGGGGCATTCTGATGTGCGGAATTGCTGGGCTGGTATCCAGGAATGTTCGTGATCTGCGCTCGATCTTCGCGATGACGGCCGTGCAAGCTCATCGCGGCCCGGACGGGGCCGGTCACGTGTTGTTCGATGACAAAGGAAATGCAGGCCTCTGGCGCGAGCAGCCAGACCTGTCCAACGCATCCATCGGCCGCCTTGCCTTGGGGCATCGGCGTCTTTCGATCATTGATTGCACGGACAGTGGTCATCAGCCGATGAGCTATGACGGGGGCAGATACTGGATCACATACAACGGCGAAGTCTACAATTATCGCGAACTGCGTGAGGAACTCCGAAGACGAGGTTGCACCTTTCGGTCTGAATCGGACACGGAAGTGATCCTTGCAGCCTATTCCGTATGGGGTGCGGATTGTTTTTCGCGGTTCAACGGAATGTGGGCCTTGGCCATCTGGGATAGCGTCGAGCAATGCCTCGTTCTCTCTCGCGATCGCTTTGGCGTCAAGCCACTTCATTTCTGCACCCAGAACGGATCACTCTGGTTTTCGTCCGAAATTAAAGGCTTGCTCGCGGCCGGCACTCTACCCATCAAGACGAATGACCAAGCCATCTACGATTATCTTGTTCACGGGACCGTCAATACCTCCAATCACACGTTCTTCGATGGCATCGTTGCCTTCCCATCCGGTTGCTATGCGGTCGTTTCACCGCAGGACCTCACGGTTTCGCCCAAGGCATACTGGCAGCTAGGCCTCTCTGCGCCTGCGGAAAACTTAGCTTCTTTCGAACAGGCCTGCGATACCTTTCGGGAGTTGATCACGTCAGCAGTAGCGTTGCGCATGCGTAGTGACGTTCCTGTCGGCGCGTGCCTTTCCGGGGGACTGGATTCGTCAAGCATCGTCTCGCTAATGGCGAGGATGACGAAGGGATCTCTCCATACGTTTACTGCGCGATTCCCTGAGCCCGAATTCGACGAGGGGCCATGGGCACAACGTGTCATCGATGCCGTGGGTGCCTCGGGGCACATGTCCGAGCCGACCGAAGCAGGATTGATCTCGGATTTCGCGCAACTTGTCTGGCACCAGGAAGAACCCTTCTCGTCTGCCAGCCTGTATGCCCAATGGCTGATCATGCGACAGGCTCGCGAAGCAGGGATCCCCGTACTGCTCGACGGCCAAGGGGCCGACGAGATCCTGGGCGGCTATAGAAAATTCTACGCCTTCTACGTAATGTCGCTGTTGCGGCAGGGACGTGTCATCGACGCGTCTAGGGAAGTACTCGCATTATTGCTGAAAGGTGATCGCGGATACTGGCGCTGGCATGAAGGGTCGCGTTATCTCCCGCGTGTTCTTCGCCGACACAGCTTTGATATGGAGCGTTTGCTGCGACCGACCACGCACGCCCTGAGCACGACGAGTGCGGTCTCACTAGGCGCGACGCCGGACATACGGCAGCGGCAATTGCTCGATCTCAATCGCTACAGCGTACCAAGCCTCTTGCGTTACGAGGACCGTAACTCCATGGCCTGGTCAGTCGAGAGCCGTGTCCCCTTTCTGGACTATCGCTTGGTGGAGTTTGCGATCAGGCTTCCAGTCGAGCACAAACTTCGTGCCGGGCAAACAAAGGCTGTGCTGCGGGCCGGTCTGCGCGGCATCGTGCCCGACGCAGTGCTCGATCGGCGAGACAAGATGGGATTTGTTACGCCCCAATCTCGTTGGATGAATGGTGCGCTAGGCGAGCATATCGAAGCGGTTTGTCTCGATTCCGCATCAACCCTGGACCGTTGGGTCGACTTGCGAGCCGCCTTGCACGTCTGGCGCACTGCTTCTCCATCGGGGCGGGAGATCGGTCAGTCCCTCGTCTTCCGGCTCGGTACGCTTGCGCATTGGCTGAATCGATTCAAGGTTTCTGCATCTTGAGCGCGCCGAACATCTGGTACATCCATCCTTATGCCGGAGGCCCCGGGGTTGGTCGTTACAACCGCCCATATGAACTGTCTCGCGCCTGGCAGCATCAGAGGGCGAACCCCATGGTCATCACGGCCGGCTTTCATCATTTGATGGACTCTCCAGGTGCGCTTCGGGGTAGCCATGACATCGAAGGCGTGCCGTATGAGTTTCTCCCAACCCCCGCGTATCAGGGCAACCGTGCCGGACGAATCCTGAACATGGCTTCGCTTGCTGCGTTGCTACCCTTTCATGCTGATCGCCTAGCACGACGATACGGTCGCCCATCGATGGTCGTGGCCTCTTCACCGCATCCGTACGTATTCGCCACCAGTCATCGTGTCGCGCGCCGCCTGGGCGCCCGTTCGGTTTTTGAAGTACGTGATTTGTGGCCTCTTAGCCTTACGGAACTCGCAGGCGTACGGCCCAGCCATCCACTCGTGCTTGTAACGGAAAGACTGGAGCGATACGCATACACACATGCAGACGCAGTCGTCTCACTGCTTCCTGAAACCTTGTCTCATATGGCCGAACGAGGGCTGGCTCCTGAACGTTGGCACTACATCCCCAACGGCGTCGACACTCATGCACCGCGGGTCGGAGGCTCGAGCGGCGAGGCTCTGACGCGAGCGCTAAGGTGGCGTGCCGACGGCCGACTGGTCGTCGTCTATGCGGGTGCATTGGGAGCGCCGAACCACGTCGAATCGTTGATTGAAGCAATTGATTTGCTACACCAACGCGGGGAACAGCGTGTCGTCGCAATTGTCGTCGGACGAGGGGAAAGAAGCTCCGCGATCGCAGCTTCAGTTGTTTCGAAGGGGCTGTCGGATCGAGTCGCCATTTTTGACCAGATCCCGAAGCGAGAGATTCCCACGCTGCTGGAAGCCTGTCAGGTTGGCTACATTTCCTTACGCCCAGAGCCGCTTTTCCGTTTTGGCGTCAGCCCGAACAAGCTGTTCGACTATATGCTGGCGCGGCTGCCCGTATTGTTTGCGATCGATGCTGGAAACAATCCAGTGGCGGAGTGCGATGCAGGATTTTCCGTTTCTCCCGGAGACATCCCCGGAATTTCAGAGGCACTCGCCAGTTTTTCAGAAATGCCAATAACTGAACGTGTGGCCATGGGTGACCGCGGGTACGAGTATGTGATCGCAAGGCACAGTTACGATGCGCTCGCTGCTCGTTACCTGGAGTTGCTCGACGTCCCCCCCAGGGAAGGCACATGAAACTCATCATTGCTGGAGCTTCCGGCTACATCGGACGTTCGTTGGTGCATCTTGCCGTCGAGCACGGTCATCAAGTCCTGATGTTATTACGGCGCAGGAGCGAGACACTGGCACCGTATGGTGAGCAAGCATCTATCGACGAAGCTAAAGACCTGATCGGCAGTTCGGCTGATGCGCTCATCAATGCGGCCGGAACAGCACATGTACGCGGAACGATCGCCGACTTCGACTTCGCCAATCGGCGGCTGCCATTGGAGCTTGCTGCTTGCGTGCTGGATGGACGGGTCGGTCGAATGATTCATCTCAGTTCGTTGGGAGTCTACGGGAACTGGAGCGCCCAACCAATTACAGAGATGTCGAAGCCATCTCCGATGACACCTTATGCCGAGTCAAAGTTGAGGGCGGACCATGAGCTCGTGGCGCGATTCAGATCCGATAAAGACCGTCTGACCGTCGTGCGGCCTCCAATGGTCTACGGTGCAGGATGCCCTGGCAACTTTGCGCGTCTCTACCGTTTAGTGACTAGTGGCATTCCTCTGCCTTTTGGTGCCGCGCATGCTCGACGATCCTTCATTTTTGTGAACAATTTGGTCGATTTCCTCCTTCAATGCAGCGAAATGAACCGCCCTAGCGGGCTATTCGTGCTTGGCGATGGCTCCGATTACAGCACATCAGAGTTGATCCGGGAGATTTCGCTGATTCTCGGAAACCGAGCGATCAATATTGCGGTACCAGTTCCGTGGCTTCATGTGCTCGAAAAAGCGCCTGGTGTGAGGCGGGCCATGGACAGTCTGACCCGCCCGATGCTCGTCGATTGGACTTCCGCTCGCAACCTGATTGGTTGGACGCCGCCGGTGCGTCCCGCTGACGCGATGACGATGGCGATTTCACCGCAGTAGGCGTTGAGCGTCTCTGTGTAAATGTACAGAGACCGACCACGACTCATTGGTAGACCTGCATCGCAAGAGTGCTGGTATTACCAACCTTCCCGTAAGTAGTGTCATGTGAGCGATAATATGCCCCATGAAATGCAAACGACCTTCCGACGGCCGCGCCCTCGATCATCACACCTTGCAGGTGATGCGGCAGCAGGCTGTCAAAGCGGTGCGTGAGGGGCAGACGGTGCAAAGCGTCGCGGCGGCGTATGGCGTGAATGAGCGCAGCGTTTTCCGGTGGCTCGCCGACTTTGCCAATGGCGGGCAGAACGCATTGCTGGCCAAGCCGATTCCGGGGCGCCCCAGCAAACTCAGCGCCGAGGAGTTGTCGTGGATCGCCA